>JAIPBX010000064.1 GCA_021738485.1 Bacteroidales bacterium
GGATTTTGATCTTTTACAGCATTCTTAAAGACCATTATAAGTTAATTTTTACAAACTAATCTCTTTTTAGAATAGAGCGAAAAAAAATCAAAAAATACTTGCGTTGATATCTAAATTGAATTACTTTTGTAAGTAAATATTCACATACATGCAAATAAGCAGAAAAAAGCAAATAATGCAGGAAGCCGTGGAGATTATAAGTGAGAAAGGACTCAATGCACTGACAATGTCTACCTTATCGGCTAAAGTCGGAGTTACCGAAGGCGCTTTATACCGCCACTTTAGCTCAAAAAACGAGCTTATTATGGATATCTTAAACGATATTTTCCTTGAAACGACGAGCCAGATCAGTGAGGTAAATAGCCGGAAGCAACCGAATGTTGCCAAGCTTCAAAAAATTATGGAGAATCAACTATTCCTGTTCAAGCAGCGCCCGGCAATAGCCAATCTTCTTTTTGCCGAGGAATACTTCCTCACTAACCATGACATAAAAATCCTCATTTATTCCATTATTAACACTATTCAATTGTATATCCAGGAAATATTTGAAAACGGAAAAAACAATGGGGAATTCAAACAAAATTTAAATCCGCGGCATATCTCGTTGATGTTTCTGGGGACGATAAGAATGCTGGTTATGAACTGGAAATTATCGGATTATCAATGGGATTTACCCGCACAAGGAAAAGTGTTCTATCATAGTTTTCTTGAAATTATAGAGGAAAAAAATTTTAATCAATAGTTAGTAAATTATTACTTATGAAAACGTTTATCAATTTTATCACAAAGTACCCCTGGCCAATTCTACTTGGTATATTGGCTGTGACGGTTTTCCTTTTTATCGAAATGTCGGCCAACAGCAGGATGGAAACCGATCTGGATGAATACATGCCCCAGGACCACCCAGCCTTTGTTTATAGTGACTCTGCTGAGGCAATGTTCAATATCAAGGACGGGATCATTATCGCCATTGAGAATAAAAATGGGATTTACAATCCGCAAACACTGGGGAAGATCAAGAAACTGACCAAAGATTTGCAGCAGATGAAGCAAATTGCGAAAGGAGATGTTACTTCCCTGTATACCGCCGACAACATCATCGGTACGGAAACCGGACTGGATGTGACCTCCTTTTATGAAGAAGTACCTGAATCTTCCGACAAGCTGAAAAGCCTTCGGCAAAGCGTCAGAACCAACGAAATGGTTTATGAGCGGATAGTGTCCGAAGATGAAACCGTCTCCGTTGTTATTGCCGAAATCAATGACGACGTTTTTTCTATGGAGTTCTACCATGAAATCCTTGACCTGGCCGATTCTTATGAAAATGACAATCATACCCTCTATGTAGCCGGGACCCCCATTGTAGAAGGAACGATGGCTTACCTGGGTCCGAAAGACATGAAAAAAATGGTGCCCATTGTCATCCTGGTCATTATCATTGTGCTGTATGTGACTTTGCGGAATACAAAAACCACCATTCTCACACTGTCAGTAGTTATTCTCAGTGTTATATGGGCTTTCGGACTAATGGCGTGGCTTGGCATTTCCATTTATGCGGTTACCACAATGATGCCTGTGATGCTTATAGCCATAGGGGTGGCCGACGGCATCCACCTGTTTAACCATATGTATTTATACTTGCAGGAGCATCCCGAAGCCTCCCGGAAAGACGCTATCAGTGATATGGTAAGAAACATGTGGAAACCGGTAGCCATGACCTCGGTTACCACTTCCGTGGGATTTGTTTCGCTGCTGGCCTCAGAGGTTTATCCGATTAAATATTTCGGATTATTCACAGGCTTTGGCGTAATGGCAGCCATGTTTTTCTCGCTGGTGTTTATTCCGGTGGGTCTTATGATATTCAACAAACCCAAAAACGTGAAAGCCCGGGGGGAAAGCGAAAAACATCATCCGCTGGCTCACAAAATCTCCAAATGGGTATTGCAACATAAAATACTGGTTCTGGTCATCAGTGTCCTTACAATAGGTATAGGAATCTACGGAACCCAGAAAGTATGGATCAATTCGAGTTTCCTCGATAAGTTTGAAGATGACAGCGATATTGTCCAGACAGATAACTTCATCAACAAAAAATTCGGAGGGACCACTACCCTGAATGTTATCCTGTCGGCTGAAAGGAACGACGCCTTCAAAGAGCCGGAAGTATTAAAGCTCATGAGTAAAATGCAGAATGACGTCGTGACATCTGTAAAGGAAGCAGGCAATTCATTCTCGCTGGCCGATTACCTTGAACGCATGAACAAGGTAATGCATGCCGATAAAGAGGAATATAACCGCATCCCCGATTCCCATAATCTGAATGCCCAATACCTGTTACTGTATGAGATGTCCGGTGACCCGGATAACTTATGGGAAGTGGTGAACTATGACTATAACAAAGCCAATCTGAACATTCAAATCAAGGAGGATGATTCGAAGTCGCTTAAGGCGGTCCTTGATGAAGTTAGAAGTTATAAGGATGACTTCAGTAACTTGAATGTGGATATAAATTTTGCCGGTTCGGGATATACCGCATTGGTATTCACAGACCTCATTCTGGAGGGACAAATCAAAAGCCTGGTCATTACCCTAATAATTATTATCGTGCTTCTGTCCCTGATGTTCCGCCAGGTAAGTATTGGGTTTATTGGTGCTGTTCCTATATCCATTACAGCAGTTTTAAGTTTTGGAGTTATGGGCTTGCTCAATATTCCGTTGAGTACAACAACCGCCTTACTGGCCTCTATAGCTATCGGTATTGGTATTGATTATGCCGTGCACTTTATTGAAAGATACCGAATCAGTCATAAAACGCATAAAGACAGGCTAAGCGTTGCCACAGCCACCATGAATCATTCAGGCCGTGCGATTCTTTTCAACGCGGTAGTGGTTATAGCCGGATTCCTGGTACTGACATTCTCGGTATTTCCGCCAAACAGGGCGCTTGGTGCACTGGTCTCCTTTAACATGTTCACCAGTTTTGTGGGCACCATAACCATTATGCTGGTGCTGCTTCACTGGAAAAAGAAATTTAAATAAACCTAAAAATTAAATAATTATGTTACGTAAAAATCTAAAATTCAGAAACACCATCTTATTGTTGCTCCTATTTATCCCGTTTATGAGTAATGCTCAGGACCTGACGGGTAAAGAAATCATCAAAAAGGTGTATTACCGTGACGACGGGGACGACCGTCGCGGAAAGCTGACCATGACCCTGATTAATTCAAGGGGCGATCAAAGAGTCAGAGAAATTAAACAATTCGACAAAGACTTTGGCAAGGAAGAAAAAAAGATCATGTTCTTCATTTCGCCCGCCGATGTGAGAAATACTTCATTTATGAACTGGAGTTACGACGACCCGGCGAAGGATGATGACCAATGGATCTATCTTCCTGCCCTGGGTAAAGTAAAACGAATCTCCAGTGATAGCAAAGACGATTATTTTATGGGCTCGGACTTCACCTATGACGATTTAGGGGACCGCCATCCCGATGAAGACACCCATAAACTTCTGAGAACAGAAACCATAAATGGAGAAGAGTGCTATGTCGTGGAAAGCTTGCCGAGAGAAGACGGCTACATGTATTCCAAAACGGTAACCTGGGTTATCAAAGACAAATGGATAGGCCTTCAGAAAAAGTTTTATGATGAAGACGGCGAATATCTGAAGATACTGAATGTAAAAGACTATAAAAGTTTTGACGGGATTTTAGTAATAACCCATTCTGAGATGCACAATGTACAAAAAGACCATAAAACGGTGATGAAATATAAAGATATAGAGATCAACACCGGTATTGATTCCGGGTACTTTACCGAACGCATGATGACACGTGGATTATAAAAATACAGTAGCTATGATACCAACAATGCGAAACATATTCACCTTACTCGTTTTTTCAATCGTGAGCTTTACAAGTGTCGGCCAGTCCCCGGAAATTCACGGTTATGTCCGGAATTACACCGGGGCCCTGACCGGCCAAAACGGTGATTTTTCTATTGTTCAGAATACACTGGATTTGGATATTGAGAAGTCTTCTTTTGATATGGCTTTCCAGGCCAATCCCTATATCTATCACTATGCGGATAAAGACGAGCTGGATTATGGGCTGCGCGAAGCCTATATTGACCTCTACACCGATAACATGGATATCCGGTTAGGTAAGCAACAAATCATCTGGGGCAAGGCCGACGGGGTTTTTATCACCGATGTGGTATCCCCGAAGGATTTGCGGGAATTCTTGCTGCCGGATTTTGATGAGATACGCCAAGGCATTACCGCTGCAAAAATCGACTATTTTTCGGGCAACAGAACGTTTGAGCTGGTGTGGGCGCCGGTCTTTGTCCCCACCCATTATCCTGAAAAGGAATCGATTTGGTTTCCTAAAAGCTACCCGGATAACTACATTATCGATAACTCGGAAAAAGAAGTCAAAGCTGGGCTGGAAAACAGCGAGCTCTTTTTCAAATATTCGCGCTTGTCAAGCAGCTTCGATGTTGAATTAATGGCCGGCTACATGTGGGATGATGACCCGGCTATGCATACCAGGCGGTATATGGATCCACAGACCATGACGGTGGATTCGGTGGTGGCAACCCCTAAGCATCACCGACTATCGCTGGCTGGTGGAAGTTTTAGCACCCAGATAGAAGGAGTTGTTTTGCGCAGTGAAGCCGCCTACTATATGGATAAAAAATTCGCCACCCAAAATCCGGCGGATAGGGATGGCATAACTGAAAAAGATTACGCCCATTACCTGGTTGGTGCCGACTTTATTGTAGGTGGAGCAAATGTAAGTTTACAATTCATCCAGGAAACCATAATGGATTATGAAGAACCGCTGGTGCAGGATGAATTCAGTAATACCATGACCTTCCTGATGAATGACGATTATCTGAATAATAAACTGACGCTGGAGCTATTTGCATACATCGGGCTGGACAATGAAGATGCCCTCATTCGTCCAAAGGCGACGTATGAATTACATAACGGGCTTAACTTGATTACCGGGGCCAATCTCTTTACAGGGACCAAAGGACGGTTTGGGCAGTATAATGCAAATGACATGGCGTATTTTAAACTTAGATATGATTTTTAATATGAAAACGGTCGATAAAAAGTTTCAACAGGCTTTCAAGGCTTATATGCTTGTATTATTGATGAGTATGGTGTCAATTTCGCAAGCTCAGGAAAACGAATACGATATATCGAGTATTATCTATTTACCTGATAATTACCAACCGTCTTCCAAAGATGAGATTCACCTCTTTTTATTGACCGAAAAAACATTTAAAAGACCTTATACAGGGATAAAAGAAATAAAACGGGCGGTTACCGGTGGAGATGGAGAAAAGGTTCACTTTGTTATTCGTGGCGTTGAGGAAGGGGTTTACGCCCTTCGGTGCTATTTGGACGAGAATAACAATGGTGAACTGGACACCTTTTTGATGATACCAACAGAGCCATGGTGCTTATCCTGGAAAGAAGGGCAACGAAAGGTGCCGCCCCGTTTTAAAAATATATCATTTGAAGTAAAAAAAGACATTTCAAAGAATCTCTATTTAAAAGATTAGAATAATGAATGCTGCTATATTATTGATTAGTTTCATGTTGTTGCTGGGAATAAATAAGGTATATCCCCAGCCAACTCCCCTGGCTAAGTCTGGTTTAAAAATAGATATAGCAGCAAATCACAACAGGAGCTACATTACTGCATTAGAGGGTATTGGAAACATGGAACCGTTATTATTTGAAGCGAATTTAGCTCCTTATTACCTAATCCGTTTTAGAGAAAAGTATCATGCGGCAATAGAATTAAGTCCCCAGGTGGCATTCAGGATGTACCGTGAAGAATCATTTCCAATACGCACACCCAGCTATATGCCCCGTGTTACTATCTATCGGAATTTAAATAAATTAACGACCGGCAGCCGGTCGGTTACTTCTTTTCTTTCGGTGGTTCATCATTCAAACGGCCAAAATGGAAATTTTTATAATGAAGACAGCACCATTAATACCTATAACGGGAACTTTGCCACCAACTACCTGGAATTGGGAGCTTTTCTTATTCAACAAAATCCCGAAACAAGTAACCGGCAACGGGTTTATAAATCCTACCTGGAATATCATTTTGCCAGCGATACGAATTTGCAAGGGTTGTATGGAACGTTCAGGCTCAACTTTGAATTCCAGTTGATACACCATTTGAACTCATCCCGGCATGAGGAGAAAAATGAATATGAGAAGCACCGGATAAGGCAGACTTTTGAAACGGAATGGATATTTGCGGGACTGGATAATGTCGATGCCATAAACATAAAAGAGCGATTGCTTTTCAAATATACGGTCTCTTATCATCCCAGGATTGCCGAGGATATGTCATTTTTTATTCAATATTATTATGGGCAGGATTATTATAACATCTTTTTTGACCGAAACATCAGCGTGTTGCGGGTTGGATTGATGTCCGACCAATTGAAATTCTGGTAATAAAGAGGAAAGGGAAATATGCCAAGAGCAATACTGAATAATATATAAATCTCACAATCTAAATATTATGGAAATAACAGAACAAAAAATACTGCACGCTGCCAAAAAATTGTTTTTGACAGAAGGATACAATAAAACAACTACAGCAGCTCTTGCAAAGTATGCAGGGGTGAATAAGGCTGCCATACACTATTACTTTTCCGATAAAGCAACCCTTTATCAATTAGTGGTTCAGGAGGCGATAGATGAAGAGGTTGTTTTAACCCTGGACAGTCTGAACAAAGACATTCCTTTTTATTTTAAAATAAAAGTCTTTGAAGATTTCCGGGATTTACTCATTACAAAATATCCTCATTTGCCTGTTGTTTTAATCGATAAGCATGAACCAGGACATGATCTGGCAATGGAGGCTTTAAAAAACAGCGGATTAAACCTGGGGAGTTTTGAGAATGAGTTAAAATATTATACAAAGCATTTACCTATACGGATAGATGAGCCAAAAGCTGTTATTGCTTTCTTGTTGTCGGTAGCCATTTTTCCCTGGTTATTCAAAGATATCCTTAAGCTGTTTCTCAACATTGATGATGAGAAGTATGATACCAACATTGATGAGCACATGGATAAGCTTTTATATTTCATCAATAACAATTCGATCAAGGCATGAAGTCATGATGAAGTGCCGGGAATGAGTGGTATTGACCTGACAATAAAAAGGGTTGCCAATACTTTTCATAAACCTGAACCCTCTTTTTGCATGTATTCTAATCATATACCTTCATATGATAACAGGAAAAACATACTTAACGCTAATGGTAAAATGCTAAAAAAGCTTATACGTTCTATTTCAAGACATCCGCTATGGTTTATCACCGTTATTAACACCTTGGTAGCCGTAATCAGGATAATTTATGTAGTAAATGATGGCGTTGATTTATCTACCGAGGAAGCACAATATTGGTTATGGTCCAAAAACCTTGATTGGTCATATTACTCAAAGCCCCCATTAATCGCCTGGGTAAATTATTTATCCGAATTGATTATGCCACACGGTGAGCTAAGTGTCAAGATCAATGCAATCCTTATCGGGTTTATAACTCCTTATCCATTATATTTTCTGGGTAAAAAAATCTTTCATCAAAACAAAATTGCCGTAACTGCAGCACTTCTTCTATTGACTTTCCCTTTCTTCAACTACGTCACTACTTATTTTACAACAGACTCGCTGGTATTTGTTTTCTGGATGTTTACCTTGATGTACACCTGGAAAGCCATTGAGAGTATAAGGATAAAACACTGGCTTTTTGCGGCTTTGTTTATGGGATTGGGGTTATTAAGCAAATACACCATGATCCTGTTTTATCCGGCTTTAGTGATTTTTCTTTTGTTCGAAAAACAGTTTGTGCGCCACTTTAAAGGCCTTGTAGTTTTTACAGCCGTTTCGTTATTGTTTATGCTACCGGTCCTAATCTGGAATTTTGCTTATGATTTTGTATCGTTTAAGCATGTTTTTCATCTTTCCGGAGCCACGCAATCCTATAGCGTAAGTGAAATGTTCAGCAACGTCGGCGAATATTTGGGCGGCCAGTTATTGGTCCTATCCCCTTTCTACCTATTTTTAATCCTTTTTACCGTACATTTTTTCAAAAAAGAAAGAAAACAGAAGTTATCGTTGATGGGAACACGGTATTTGATACTACCGATCGTATTTATCTGGGTTATCTTTTCATTGATCGCTGTGAAAAATATTGAGGCGAATTGGTTGATTTTTTCATATGGGGCTATCCCTATATTACTGGCCAATTATTTTTTTCTCGATTTCCCTGTTAAATGGAAAGCCGTGGTTATATCTGCCACCGTTTTGCTGCAAATACTGATGCTAAACCCCTCCATTTTGGATCAGTGGGGATTAAGAAAACTTTACCCCCCGGAATTTGATACGCTACACCGTTTTGCCGGCTGGAAAGAGCTTGGCGAAAATGTTACTGAATTAAATCAAAAAGCGAGTGATAAAACATTTATATTATCCGATAATTACCACATTGCCTCCGAGTTGGCTTTTTATACGGAAGGGCAACCGCAAACATACTGCATCAACCTTGGGAGACGGATGAATCAATTTGACCTATGGCCGGACATCAAACAGTTTGAAAACAAAAATTATCATGCTATTTATGTCTCTTACGACCAGGCGCCCGACAGCTTATTAAATGCTTTCAGTGATACAAAAAAGCATATCTATAATAGAAAATACCGGGATAAATATCAGAAGGAAATGTATATTTATGTATTAAATGATTTTAAAAATTTTAATGATAGAAATGCAGACTCTTTCTAGATTTTGGAAACTTCAACCAAATTGATCAAACATAACTCCAACCATGCAGACATTCAACCAACAGAAAAATAATGACTATACTTTTTATCATAACCGGGGCCTTGCTGGTAGTTTCTTTTATTGCCAACAAACAGAAAACGCTGGAAGGATTAAAAAAGGGAGCGCTGCAGTTTCTTAAGTTACTTCCAACGCTTCTCAGTGTGATCATCCTGGTAAGTATTGCCATGTATTTTATCCCGGAGAAGATGCTTATAAAATACTTCGGTGACCAGGCCGGGGTGTTGGGCTATCTTTCAGCATCACTTGTTGGAAGCGTTTCGCTTATTCCAGGATTTATCTCTTATCCCCTTTCCGGGATGCTGGTGGAAAGCGGCGTGGGCTATGGGGTGATTGCCTTGTTCATTACTACGTTAAAAATGGTGGGAATAATGACCATACCCCTGGAGGCCAAATATTTTGGGATGAAAGTAACCCTGCAACGTAACGCACTTAGCTTGATAGGGGCCATTGTTATTGGAATAATTATGGCCGTCTTTTTTGCGGTCACTTAAACTAAACCCTGTATGCTCAGAGAGTTAAAAAAATATAGATTTGATTTTACGGTAATCGTACTTTTTTCAGGACTTATTGCGGTCTCTTGCCTTGCCGAATGGACGACAGGTCAGCAATTAGTTGAAACCACTTTCTGGCGTTTCCTGAAGGAGATGCTCACCATCCTGCCTTGCATGTTTGTTCTGATTGGTCTGTTTGATGTGTGGATTCCGAGAGAAAAAATTGAAAAACATGTCGGAAGGGGATCGGGCATAAAAGGCATCGCCCTGATGATCCTCCTGGCCGTAACACAGGTAGGTCCGCTTTATGCGGCTTTCCCAGTAGCTCATCTTCTTTGGAAAAAAGGCTGCAGCCTGAGAAACATTTTTGTATATGTAGGTACCTTCAGTGCCGTAAAAATTCCCATGATTGTTTTTGAAATCGGCTTTCTGGGCGTTACCTTCTCAATACTCCGGCTCATCCTTACCATACCCGTCTTTATCCTGATAGCGATAATTATGGAGCGCAGACTTCGGAATACATCCTATGAAATAACAAAGCCGGAATAAGGTTGAAGGTTGCTATACTATTTCCACATGTTTTGAAGAATCAAACTCAACTCTCATTTTCACATTGGCTTTCAATGCCTCATATACTTTATAACTTTGTGTTACTTTGAGTCTTCGTGTCTTAGTGGCATTGGCCCCAGAAGGCCACTAAGACACCAGGGCACAAAGGTAGACAAAGCAAGTTATATGATATAATTAGAAATTATTAGAGACTGATATATAGCTTTTTACAAAAACACACTTTTAATAAAAGATTAATATTCAACATACTAAAAGTAATTCGAAACTTAAGATCTTAATCTCTCAGCCGTTTAAGTTTAAAAGCAATCGAAACCTGTCCGGATTCTTTTTTCTTATGTGTCCTTATGTGCCTTATGTGGTTCAAATTAAAAAAGAGGAAGCCCGTTGCATGGAACTTCCTCTTTTCTATTTAAAATCTTTACTCCGTCATCTATTTTTCAGGAAACTCCTGCCCCTCAATGTAAGGAGCCCCTATAGCTTCGAGTTCCTTTTCAAGCTTGGGAATGGTTTGGTCGGTAAATCCTTTAAGTGACTCCACAAGTTTGTTGTATTCCTTCCTCGCAAAAGCGAAGGTTTTCTGATGCGTGGGCGTAGGTCCATAGGTAGACCGGGAAACGCCACTTATCACCGCTCCCATGCGATCCCTAACGGTTGGGGGGCCTTTTTCCCCTACCTCATCCTTGGCCGGACTTCCGTAGATTCTTTTCCTCAACTGTTTGAGATCAATAACCAGATTATTGATTCGACGACTGAGCGCCGTGTCCGTTTTTTGCGAACGAGAAAGGGCCTTTTTCATCGCGATAGCCTGCTCTTTCGCATTTTTCAGATTCATCGTCAAAGCAGAGACATCGGCTCTGAAATCAGCTACTTCTTTCCAGAAAGCTGCCACTTCCTGTGGTGATGCACCTTTCAGCGCTCTTTCACGCATCTTTTTCACCTCAAAGTCCACTGTGTCGCTTAAAACAGTCACCTTACCATCCACCTTTTTATTCAGGAAAACCTTGTAAATTCCGGGGGCTGCCATAAAAGCTCCGTTTCTGCTGCGGTATCTGCTCTCCACACTCGTCTTACCGATAGGCTCGGGTGAGGCAAAGGATAAACCCCAGTTGACTCGATGGAAACCTTTTCGGCGTGAGCCATCCACTTTATTCACAACTTCTCCATTGCTGTCGAGCACAGTCAGATATACCTGGGGGTTTTCCTGCATCATCTCCTCATCCAGGGCTTCCCATCCCGGAAAGTCAATATCCTTTTTCTTTTGTTTCAGCTCCTTCTCTTTCTCCTGCCGGATTTCTTTCAGGCTTTTTATATCCTCCTTCAGATAATAGGTAAAAACGGCTCCAAAGGGCGGATTGGGTGCTTTGAAAAAATCAGCGCCGTGCGAACCGGGCAGCGGACTGCGCGGAAGGTACCACCAGGCATCCCGAGGGGTAAACAGCAAGGCCTCTTTATTCAAGTCGTCTTTTGCCAGGTTGCGAAGGGGGGTGTAATCATCCAGGATAAAAATGCCTCTGCCGAAACTGGCTCCCACCAAATCATTTTCCCTGCGTTGAATCACCACATCCCGGAATGAAATGGTAGCATCAGTGTTCATCTCAATCCATTTATCCCCACCATTGGTGCTGAAATAAATCCCGAATTCGGTTCCAATAAACAGCAGCTCGGGGTCGACATGGTCCTGTACCAACTGCCAGATGATCTGCGGTTTCTTAAGGTTGGCGGTTATGGATTCCCAGGTCTTGCCCCGGTCTGTACTTTTGAACAGGTAAGGCGTAAAATCGCCAAACTTATGCCGGTCGAGGGCTACATAAACCGTATTGGCGTCATGCCGGCCCGCCTTGATATCATTGACGTATGCGGAACCTTCCACACCAGGCAACTCTTCCACCCGCATTTCCCGCCAATTCTGTCCGCCATCCTCACTCACCTGAAGCAAGCCATCGTCGGTTCCCACATACAGCAATCCCTCTTTTACAGGGGATTCGGCAATGGCGGAAATGGTATTGTAGGTCGACATGGCATCCACATCCCAGGGTGAATCCCAGCTCCATTTTCTTCCCATAATGGGCATGTCCAGGCGTTTCTTGTAATGGGTCAAATCACCGGAAACGGGTTCCCAGGTATCCCCGCGATCGTCGGAGCGCCAGAGGCGGTGGGAGGCATGGTATAGGCGTGTCGGCGAATGTGGACTGATAAGCAATGGGCAATCCCAGTTGAAGCGTTCGTAACTCTCTCCTTCGCCGGGCTGGGGCTGAATAAATGTCTTCTCACCCGTTTTACGGTCCAGTCGCATCAGGTTACCTTGCTGCCATTGCGCATATACGATATCCGGATTTCCCGGTTCGGTAGCGGGCTGATGCCCGTCAGCAAAAAGCACTACCTTCCAGTCGGCATTGGTGATTCCACTGCGCTTATCGGTTCGGGAAGGACCGGCTTCGGTGGCGTTATCCTGTGTTCCGCCGTATATCCGGTAAAAGGGTGTGGAATCATCCACAGCGATTTTATAAAACTGGGTAACCGGCAGATTATTCACAAACCGCCAGTTTTCGGCCAGGTCATAACTCTCGTAGAGACCGCCGTCCGTACCTATCAGCAAGTAATCCGGATTGTCTTCCCTGAAAGCCAGGGCGTGGTTGTCGCCGTGCTTGTTTGTTTCTTTCATGCGCCTGAAGGTTTTTCCACCATCATCGGAGACTTGGGCACGGTAATCCATAAGGTACAGGCGGTCAAACTCGTGCGGACTGGCGTAAAGCTCCTGGTAGTAGTGCGGCCCCGTTGCTCCGGAAACCGTATTGGATTGTTTGGTCCAGTTTTCACCACGGTTGGTGGATTTGTATACCGCTCCATCACGACGGTTCAGTTCTATGGCGGCATAAAGCACATCAGGTTGTTGGGGGGAAATGGCCAGGCCGGTTTTTCCCATCGGACCGGAGGGAAGCCCCTTCTTGAGTTCTTTCCATGTTTCACCACCATCTTCCGAGCGGTGCAGGCCACTTTTCGGCCCTCCACCTATATAGGCCGCTATGGTTCGATGCCTTTGCCAGGTGGCAGCATAGATTCTTTCGGGATTCCGGGGGTCGATGACGATATCGGTTACACCCGTCCACTTATCGTCTCCAAGCGTCCGTTTCCAAGTCTCTCCGCCATCGGAAGATTTGTAAAAGCCACGCTCGCCTCCCTCAGACCAGAGCGGTCCTTCGGCAGCCACATAGATTATCTCAGAATTTTCGGGGTGGACAATAATTTTGCCGATATGTTCCGACTTTTTCAAGCCCATATTCTTCCAGGTCTTTCCATCATCGGTGCTTCGGTACACACCGTCTCCAAAAGCCACGTGGCGTCCTCCCACATTCTCGCCTGTTCCCACCCAGACCGTGTGAGGATTATTGGGATCGACGGTAACGCATCCAATGGAATAGACCGGCTGGCCGTCAAAAACGGACTCCCATGTCACCCCGGCATTGGTGGTTTTCCAAACCCCGCCCGAGCCAACCCCGATGTACCAGGTGTTAGGGTCGTCAGGATGTATAGCGATATCAGCGATACGTCCCGACATAAAGGCCGGACCAATATTACGCAGTTGCATTGCAGAAAATGTCTTTTTATTCAGCAGTGAGTCTTTACCCTGCTTTTCCTGTGCTTTCGCCGGATAAAACATCAGGCCGGATAACCCAAACAAAATGATTGGTAATAGTCTTCTCATGATCTTGTGTTTTGAATGCAAACTCTCAAAGTTAAAGAAATTAATTAAATGGACGAGAGAGGAGATTTCGGATTAATGCGAATTATTGGCGAATTAACGCGAAGGGAAGGCTGACCTTCCAGCTTTTAGGAAAGGCATTACGGGGAGGGGAAGATGGAAGGTCTTTGCGGTTGGGTTGGATGGTTGGATGGATGAATGGGTGAATGGCTGTATGGATGTATGATTGAATGGATGGTTGGATGGATAGAGGTATGTATGGATGGATGGTTGAATGAATGGATGGATGGATGCTGGCGCTCGCCTGTGACGAGGGCCCTCTTCTCTTGTCGTTTGTAACGACTCTTTACGGCGTTTGGGGATTTCTCTGGCGTTCGTTTTCGCGTTACAAACGCGAAGATGAATCCGCACTCGCTACAAGCGAGCGCGAGCCGGGGGTGGTTGGATGATTGGATGGGTGGGTGGTTGGATAGGTGGTTGGATGGATGGATGCTGGCGCTCGTCTGTGACGAGGGCCCTCTTCTCTTGTCGTTTGTAACGACTCTTTACGGCGTTTGGGGATTTCTCTGGCGTTCGTTTTCGCGTTACAAACGCGAAGATAAATCCGCACTCGCTACAAGCGAGCGCGAGCCAGGGGTGGTTGGATGATTGGATGGGTGGATGATTGGATGGGTGGATGATTGGATGGATGGTTGAATGAATGGATGTATGGGTGGATGCTGGCGCTCGTCTGTGACGAGGGCCTTCTTCTCTTGTCGTTTGGAACGACTTTTTTATTACCTTTAATGTGGATTAACATTACAAAATACCAAATGTCGGATAGTTATAAGATTCAGGAACATGATAAAGGCTATTTCATTACAATGACTGTGGTAGGATGGATAGATTTATTCACACGTAATACATACAAATTCGTAATTACTGATTCTCTAAAGTTTTGCCAGGAAAACAAAGGTCTAGAGATTTATGGATGGTGCCTGATGACTAATCATTTGCATATGATTTGCCGTGCGACAAAGGAAACAACACTTTCAGAAATCATTCGGGATTTTAAGAAGTTCACTGCTAAGAAGCTCATTGAGCAAATTCAGATAGGTGATGAACCGGAAAGCAGGGAAAAGTGGTTGCTGTCTTTCTTCGAGCGTGCCGGAAAACTCATGAACAGAATAAAAAACTATAAAGTTTGGCAAGACGGGAATCAGGCGAAAGTAATTTATTCAACTCATTTTTTCTATGAAAAACTTAAATACATCCATCAAAATCCTGTAAAAGAACTCATAGTAACGAATCCGGAAGATTATTTGTTTAGCTCAGCCAGGAATTATGCCGGTCTTGATTATGTGTTGGATATTGTAGGGGAATCGTCGCCGACTGATTAACAGGAAGTTCGCGTTACAAACGCGAAGATGGCTCCGCACTCGCTACAAGCGAACGCGAGCTTCCTACATACAAACGACTTCCCATGTCCTCGGGATTAATCAATCACACTTTTTGCAATTTCCTTAGCTATATTTATTCCGGATTTATCTTTTTCGATGGCCTCCGGGAGGGTAAGAGGTATATCATGCTTGGAAGCCTCGATAAGGCCTGTGACGATATTGACAGGGTCGCCGCCGGTTTTCCAGTGTTCGATAAGGGGATGGAAATCCTCCTGGAATCCCGAACGTTTAAACAAAATCAAAGCGTTGATGATGGGTTGGGGATCGAGACCGGTATCTTTGAGGGTCTTTACCTCTTTGTACATTAACCTGACGCCCGACATTCTGAGTGTTATGTATATCTGCCAGCTTTTCATGGTGAATCTTTGCTGTATAGGATTACTACATCTTATCGTACTCTTTGTTTATGGTTCGTTCTTGACCTTAGTTGGCAGTGTGGCAGTTGGCAAAAAAAATCAATTGCCGGCTACTTATTGCCTATTTTTACCAATGCCAAACCACCGATACCTGCGCAACCCTGAATAGCTGGCGCTCGTCTGTGACGAGGGCCCTCTTCTCTTGTCGTTTGTAACGACTTTTTACGACGTTCGGGGATTCCTCTGACGTTCGTTTTCGCGTTACAAACGCGAAGATAAATCCGCACTTGCTACAAGCGAGCGCGAGCTTCGGCGAATCGGGGTACTCCGGCCTTAAATCACCGTCACCTCCGGCTGGAGGCGTATGCCAAAATATTTCTCCACGTCGTCCCGGATACGCCAGGCCAGGTCGGCGATTTCTTTTCCGGTTGCGCCTCCGTAGTTGACCAACACCAGCGCCTGATATGGATATACGCCATAATGGCCTTCAAGGTAGCCTTTCCAGCCACATTGGTCAATCAACCAACCGGCGGGAATTTTATAGCCACTGTCCATCTTAAAAAATGGCATATTAGAATTTCCATTCCTCAGCTTTTCAAAGAAATTTTCATCAACCACCGGATTTTTAAAAAAACTCCCCGCCGAACCTGTCTCTTCAATATCAGGCAGCTTTTTGCGGCGAATTTGCTTCACAGCCTCAGCAACGGTCTTGTAGGTAATTTTATCGATATCCATTTGTCTCAGAGTATCGCGTATAGAACCATAATCCAGGTGAAAATCCGCGTTTTTGTAAAACAGGAAATTGACCGCTGTTATGAGATATCTGTCTTTCAGTTCATTTTTAAAAACACTATCACGATAACCAAACCGGCATTCCTTATTGCTAAAAACCTTTTTTTCACCGCTTTTCAGTTCAATAGCTTCCACGGATTCAATCACATCTTTTACTTCCCGACCGTAAGCGCCTATGTTTTGCACCGGGCTGGCCCCAACCTGTCCGGGAATCAGAGCAAGATTTTCAATACCTCCCCAATCCCTATCCACACAATAATCCACAAAAAAAGGCCAGTCCTCTCCGGCGCCCACTTTTATCAGGCATCTTTCCTCATCTTCTTCCACAATTTTTTTTCCTTTAATTCCCTGGTGGATAACCAGCCCGGAAAAATCATCTGTAAAAAGCACATTGCTCCCTCCCCCCAGGACCAGGTATTTTGAATAATTCCTGAAATCATCTTTTATTAGGGTCTGGGCTTCATTTTCAGAAGAAATCTCAGTAAAATACCGGGCATTGGCCCCAATGCCAAAAGTATTCAAGGATTTAAGCGATATATTTTCTTTTATCGAAGGCATTCGTTTTCGTTTAATACAAAGGTAGGAAAAACGCGATTGAAAGCTAAATGAAGAGAGGAAGGAAAAATCCATAATTCTTCAAGTCCCCCTTTCAGGGGGATTTAGAGGGTGAAACACTGTAAAAACTGGGTTAATCGCCGGCGGTTTTTATAAAGCAAGCTTCCGGACACTACCCTCCAAACCTCCCTGCCGTGCCCCGCCGAAATGAAATGAAGGCGGGGAAGGGAGGCTTTAAGAAGAATACAATATCAAATAATTTCTTTCATATTACAAAACAAGTGTAAATAGCAATTTAAAATCAACAAATTTTCGCAATTCTAATCCAGCAGGTTTTCGCAAGGTTAAATCAGCAATTCTGTATGGGTTGGTTTGTTTTTGTATTGTAGAGGTAGGTAGCTTTCTCTGACGTTCTTGTACCCCCTCCATCTCCCCCTAAAATAGGGGGTGAGCCGCCTTTTAGCCAACGCTATCTTTGACCTCTTGCCAAAGTGGAATTCTCCAATTTATCCCTCCAGCTATGCCATATTCCTCTTAAAGTCCCCCTTCATGGGGATTTAGGGGGGTATACAAAACGATTGCTTCATTCTGACCGTTAGATTTTATCCACAGCACTATTACAACCATTCTTTTCTTTTTGTATTTGTATTGTAGAGGCAGGTAGCTTTCTCTGACGTTCTTATACCCCCTCCATCTCCCCCTAAAATTAGGGGGAGAGCCGCCTTTTAGCCAACGCTATCTTTGACTTCTTGCCAAAGTGGAATTCTCCAATTTATCCCTCCAGCTATGCCATATTCCTCTTCAAGTCCCCCTTCAGGGGGATTTAGGGGGTGAAACACTGTAAAAACTGGATTAATCGCCGGCGGTTTTTATAAAGCAAGCTTCCGGGCACCACCCTCCAAACCTCCCTGCCGTGCCCCGCCGAAATGAAATGAAGGCGGGGAAGGGAGGCTTTAAGAAGAATATAATATCAAATAATTTTTTTCATATTACAAAACAAGTATAAATAGCAATTTAAAATCAACAAATTTTCGCAATTCTAATCCAGCAGATTTTAGCAAGGTTAAATCAGCAATTCTGTATGGGTTGGTTTGTTTTTGTATTG
>JAIPBX010000065.1 GCA_021738485.1 Bacteroidales bacterium
AGATGGAATATCCTAATTCCATGAGCTTAGCACCCAAATTCATTTGGGTGTATAAAATGCAACCTTCTATCCTTCTTCGCCGCATCTAAAGACGCCCCTAACACCCAGGACCTTCCATGCGGCGAAAATTCGGATGGTAGATTACCCGATGCTCGAGGAGTTTTTCCCATTTGTTGTGGTATTCTCCAAAAGCCCGCTAAAGCGGGCTAAGGGAAGGTTGTTGGGATATTTTTGCCACCCGGATTAATCCGGGTGCTAGCCTCATTTAAAAGAATGTTTAATACTGAACCAATTACTCATCAAATGATTAAGATTAGTTACTAAAGTTACACCTCAAAAAATCATTCGCCGGGTCCTTTTTTAAGATGCTTGACTTACATAAGTTTCAATATGCTGCTTTCTTTTGCCGCGGTAGTTTTTGTAATGATAAAGAAAGCCCAGTATAAACCACGTCCCCACACCGCTGAAAGCATGCCATAGAAAATGCGTCCCCATAGGTAATAGTTGAAACTGCCATGAATCCATTTCACGGAAAAGCAGTGCCAAACCAAAGGCAATCATCGTGTATAACACATAATGGGTCTTAACCAATTTCTTTTGAAAAAACAAAATGAGAAGCGGCAAAGCCACCATAACGCCGGTTAGGGCATAAGAAAGGTTTATGGCCAGGTTATCGGGCAGGATATTGAAAATTAAAAACCGGAGACCAAACAAGGGCACAATCACAAGGAGAACGTATTCCCAGCGTTTAAAAACGTGCGTCCAGAAATAAATACTTATTGAAAGGGTAAGAATGGCTACCGGCAAAACATCTAGTATCAGAAAAACAACGGAAGCACGAAATGCATGAAAAAGGGTGCTTCCCAGGCTCCCCAGAATAATCAGCATTCCTGCAAAAAGGATAAACTTGTTTTGAGAAAAATGCTTTCGCAGATACCATAGCCAAAGCAATGCCGGTATCATATACAAAAGGGAGGATATGGCATTCCATGGCTCCACGATAAGCTGATCCGGAGAGGTTTCCGTGTAGATTGGCCCTCCGTCGGGCAATTCCATATCATACCATTTTTTTTGGGTCTCCTGTGTCATTGTTTTAATGCGCCGATAAATTCAATCGCAATACATAACAATTATATTTCCAAACCGTTCAATAAACGTTGCATCACTTTTCCATTATGCTGATATTCAATACAAATATTTATAGTTAGTGATGATCTGTTTTATGGAATCCAGCCCAATCTTTTCCATCTTGACTTCATGGGCTTTTAAAAATTCACACCCTTTGATATCATCACGGGCTTTAAGGTTGTCAAAATTATCAACACGGCAGATGTAGGCTAAATCCAGCGTATAATAAGTCAGTCCGTTATAGGTATAATGGTTAGGTTGAGAGGTAAAATAGTCAATGCGTGAAAGTTCCAGGTCAAGCTCTTCCTTTATTTCCCTTTTGAGTGCATTTTCGGCTGACTCGTTGATATCCGCAAAGCCTCCCGGTAAATCGAGAGTATCGGCGGCAGGAGGTTTAGCTCGCCGGGTAAAAAGAATCCGGTTTTCCTCATCCAGGATAATAGCCGCCACGGCTGCTGCGGCATTGATAAAAAATTGAAAGCCACAGTTATCGCACAAAAAACAGCCATTCTCTTCATGAAAGGGGATTGGGGCTTTTCCGCAGCCCGGGCAATATTGGAAGCGATGTTTGGGATGCATAAAAATCTCTATTTTAATGAAAAAACAAATAAGCTATCAGAATCGAAGCAACAATACCGACAAAATCAGCTATCAACCCACAATGTACAGCATGACGGGTATTGCGTATTCCTACCGAACCAAAGTAAACCGCAATGATATAAAATGTGGTATCGGTAGCACCCTGAACGGTAGATGCTACCCGCCCCACAAATGAGTCGGCCCCATATGTTTCCATAGCATCGACCATCATACCTCTGGCCCCGCTTCCGCTGAGAGGTTGCATAAAAGCGGTAGGCAAGGCTTCAACAAAATCGGTATTAACTCCCAGGCTTGCAAAAATCCACGCCAGCCCGTCAATCAGCATCTCCATGGCTCCTGAGGCTCTGAAAACACCAATAGCCACCAGAATAGCGATAAGATAAGGTATGATTTTTATAGCTGTCGGGAACCCATCTTTGGCTCCTTCGATAAAAGCTTCGTATATATTAACCCGGTTTTTTACGGCCACCAGGATGAAAGTGATGATAATGCCAAACAGGATGATGTTGCTGGCCGCGCTTGAGATAGTTTGAATCTTATCCTGGGTGATAGTGGAAAAATAGATGATTATACTAACAATAATGGCTGTAATTCCACCTAGATAAGCCAGCACTACTTTATCCCAGAGTTTCAGTTTTTGGACGATTCCAACTGCTATCAGGCCGGCCAGGGTAGAGAAATAGGTAGAGAGCATAATAGGAATGAAAATATCTGCCGGGTTGGCAGCGCCCATTTGCGCCCGGTAGACCATAACACTGATAGGGATAAGGGTCAGCCCGGAAGTATTCAGCACAAGGAACATGATCATGGCATTGGAAGCCGTTTCCTTTTCCTTATTGAGTTCCTGCATTTGCCCCATGGCTCGCAAACCTATCGGTGTGGCAGCATTGTCGAGCCCCAGCATATTGGCTGCTACATTCATCATCACCGAACCATACGCCGGATGGCCTTTCGGGATTTCGGGAAAAAGCCGTCGGAAAAGGGGTTCCAAACCCCTGGAAAATACTTTAATGACACCCCCTTTTTCACCAATCTTTAGAATCCCAAGCCACAAGGTAAGTACGCCGGTTAATCCCAGAGATATTTCAAAACCGGTCTTGGCCATGGACATGGTTTCATTCATCATGTCCTGAAATATTCCCACATCACCAAAAAAGATGGCCCGAACCACACCAAAAAGGAAAGCAATAACAAAAAAAGCAATAAACAGATAGTTCAGAGCCATAAGCCAAATTTTGATTCAGGCAAATTTACCTAATTTTCAGAATTAGCCAGAAGTATATAAGAGAAAGTGACAAACCACTAATGTAAGTTTTCCTTGATATGCCAATGTTGCAATTTGAGCTATTGAATTATAATATGGAGTTCTACCACCCAAAAGGTCAAGCATTATATTCGTATCAACAAATAACTTGGTTTTCATTTATATTTTTCTTCCAAAAACTTACTATAATCCGATTTCACATCAATATCTGTAGGGATTTTCTTCCCGGAAGACATACTTTTTACAAAAGGAGATATTTCAATTTCTTCCTTATCTTCAGGTTCTTTCTGAGTAGTTATAAATCTAAGATAGGATTCAATAATTTGAGACAAACTCATTTTTTGTGATGAAGCATATTTTTTTGCTTCTTCCACAATATTTTTGTCTATTTTTAAAGTTAATTTGGTATCCATCATTTGATTTTTTATACGTACAAAATTACAATCATAGAACATATAAATCAATCCGGTACCACTTTCTTTTTGTAGCTCACAAGATAAACCCCAAGAAACACAAGCATCGTGGCAATGACTTCCAGCCATGTAAGCCTGTCCATTCCCAGGATCATGGCAAAAATCGAAGCCACTACGGGTTGGGAATAGATGTAGGTGCTAACGGTTGAGGGCATGACGTGTTTGAGCGCATACATGTTCATGAAGTATGCTACTACGGTTATCATTATCACCAAATAAGCAATGGAAAGGTAAATCGCGGGAGGAATGGAACTCCAGTCGATTTGAGTGAAATCCTGTATTCCCACCGGAAAAATGTAAAACAGCCCGAAGACATACAGCCATTTCAGCACGGTTACCCCTTGATATTTTTTCATAACACGCTTAACCAGGATAAGATAAAATCCAAAAGCTGTGGTATTAATAAGCTGGAAGATATTGCCGAGAAAAGTATCCGAACCAAAATCCAGTTTTCCCTCAGCATTGAATAAAATAAGCATGACGGCACCGGTAGCTCCAAAGATTATTCCTGTAATTTTTCGCGGGGTGATCAGCTCTTTGAGAATGATGGCCGAAAATACCAGGACGATAACCGGATTGGATGTCATGATGATAGATGCATTGATAGGTGTGGAAAGATTCAGGCCTGAGAGAAACATCACCTGGTTGAGGAAGATGCCGAAAAATGCGCAAAGAGCGATCCACAGAAGGTCTTTCCTGGCAACTTTTTCCTGGGGCATAAATGCTGAAATGGTCCAGAAAATAACCAAACCACTGATAACCCGGAGTAATGCCAGGCCGAAAGGAGCCACATAATCCGACATAATCCCTTTGGTGATGGCATAATTCATTCCAAAAAGAATATTGGCGAAAGCAAGGGCCATGTGTGCCTTATGACGTGGTTCAATTTTCATAAAGTGGGCGAAGATAATTCAATTTTTTCCCGCAGGATCATCTTTCCAGGCTGATTTCAATAAAGCTTTCCTTACCGGCACTTCTCTTAAAATCCTTCCCATACGAAAAATAAACAACTTTAAAATCGGGATTTCATCTCAAATAATACCAAAACTGATGCAAGCCTGCGAGAGGCTTATCAGGGAAGAAATAAGCAGAAGCACGCTTTAGGGGGCTTCCACAATATCATTCACCCAGCTTAATCCAGCCATAGTAGCTGGAAAACCAATGGTGTTGGTAAGCAACAACACCGTATGTTGGATTTCTTCGGCCGATGCTCCTGCCTCCAAAGCTTGTTTGGTATGGCTGTGGGTGGCTCCTTCGGAAGCATTGGCAACCGAACCGGCCAGTTGTATCAACTGGATTGTCTTCTCATCAAAAGGCGACTGATTTTTTGTTTGCTCTCCCAATTCTTCAAGCTTTTTGAAATATTCGGGGAATTTTTCTTTGCTGCTTAGGTAGTGACGCTGTGTTGGTTTGTTCATAATATTAAGTTTTTAAATAAAAAGAGCAGATAGATGCACCAAATTTCCTCACGGAAATGGACGCGGTGTCATATCTACCTGCTCCATTACAAAATTATATTATTTGTATAACTCTTTCAAGTATCTGTTAACAAAAAATTACCGCTTTTTATTTCGCATAATTCACAGCCCGTGTCTCCCTAATCACAGTCACTTTTATCTGCCCGGGATAGGTCATCTCATCCTGAATTTTCTTGGTCAAATCCATGGAAAGCTGATTGGCTTCGGCATCAGAAACTTTCTCAGCGCCCACGATCACACGCAGTTCTCGTCCCGCTTGCACGGCATAAGTTTTGACTACGCCGGGATATTGCAGGGCAAGTTCTTCAAGCTGGTTGAGGCGTTGTATATAAGCCTCTACGACTTCACGTCGTGCTCCCGGCCGTGCGCCTGATATCGCGTCACAAATTTGCACGATAGGAGCGATAAGCGTTTCCATTTCGGCCTCATCATGGTGCGCTCCAATGGCATTGGCCACATCCTCCTTCTCGTTGTATTTCTGGGCGAGTTTCATACCTAAAAGAGCATGGGGCATTTCCTGTTCGTTTTCAGCCACTTTTCCGATATCATGCAGCAATCCGGCCCGTTTGGCTTTCTTGGGATTTAGTCCTAATTCTGCGGCCATGGTAGCACATAAATTGGCCACCTCCTTGGAGTGCTGCAAAAGGTTTTGTCCGTATGAGGAGCGATATTTCATTTTACCCAGAAGTTGCACCATTTCATGATGCAGCCCGTGGATACCCATATCAATGACGGTTCGCTTACCGGTTTCAGCAATTTCCTGGTCGATTTCCTTGGTAGTCTTAGCCACCACCTCTTCAATCCGGGCAGGATGTATCCTTCCGTCGGTCACAAGCTTGTGGAGCGACAGCCGGGCAATCTCCCTGCGTATAGGATCGAATCCGGAAAGGATGATGGCATCCGGCGAATCATCGATAATAATTTCGATACCCGTCAGCGATTCGAGGGCCCTGATATTCCTTCCTTCCCGACCGATAATACGTCCTTTAATCTCGTCGTTTTCAATATTAAATACCGACACACTGTTTTCTATAGCATGCTCGGCCGCCGTACGCTGCACCGTTTCGATGACAATCTTTTTGGCTTCTTTATTGGCATTAACCTTGGCTTCTTCTATAATATCCTTGGCTTGTGAAGAAGCCTCGGTTCGCGCCTCATCCTTAATGGATTCAATAAGTTGCTTTTTGGCATCCTCAGCCGATAAACCTGAAATAGCTTCCAGTTGTTCTACCTGTTTAGCGTGGGCCTTTTCAAGCTCCTGCTGTTTGGTGTTGACTATTTCAAGCTGATTGTTCAGGTTACTTCTGAGTTTATCGAGCTCTTTTTGCTTTTTATTAAATTCCTCCTGCCGCTGGGCCAGGTTTTGTTCTCTTTGTTTGAGTTTGCTTTCGGTTTTTTGAATTTCGTTATTCTTCTTCTGTATCTGCTTCTCATGATCGGACTTAAGTTGTAAGAACTTTTCTTTAGCTTGAAGAATCTTATCTTTCTTCATCACTTCAGCTTTTTCCTTGGCTTCTTCCAACACTTCCCTGCTTTCTTTCTCAAGACGTTTTCGCAGAAAAGTTGTGGAAGCCACTATCCCTAACCCAATTCCTAAAATAGCTGCGATCGCGATGTAAATTATTGTACTTAATTCCAGTTCCATTTTTTATCATATTAGATTCATGAATATTATTAAAAAAAATCCCGCGCAATGACATAATTCGGCGTAGAGAAAAACCCCGGTATAGACATGGTTAGAGCTGCCAGGTTGATTGAACGTCCAACGTCTCCGCCGGGGGCGGAAATCACCGTCATAGACGGATAAATAGGCCTGTTCTCACAACCTCTGAGCTTCGCTCTAATTAGTATAATGTTGAGTTTTCACACGACTGAATTACTGCGCGGGAATATCGTAAATCTCCTTATTTCAAAGAACGCTGAGTATAGGCTTTTACATATTTTGTTCCAACCACTGATCGATTGTTTTCAACCGATCCGTTAAATCATTTTCTACAAAAGAGTTTTCTTTATTCTTCATTACATAATTGGCGGTAATTTCCAGGGCGGCCATGGCTAATAAATCATTCTTATCACGTCCTGTTACTACTTTTGAAAACTCCTTTATTTTATTTCTTAACATGTTAACTGCCTCGTTAAGAGCTATCTCTTCCTGTTCATTGTCCACCGTTAATTCATACGGTCTTTCGTTTATATGTACAGTTCTTTTTATGCTCATTTGCCTGATCCCCTTAACGAGTGTATTATTTATCTGTATTATTTAAAAGCTCTATACTCTTATCAATTTCCCGCACAAGCTTATCTATTCTTTGATGAATCGCTTGAACATCATCGTTATTTGATACCGATTTGGCTGCCCGGGTTGTTTCCACCCTTTGCTCCAAATCTTTTATTCTATTTTCTTTATCTATATTTTGTTGTTGTAACTCTTCAATTTGTTTCTGTAACTCTGCCTTTTCTTTCTCAAGCTGCTTTTTTTGAACGATCAGTTTTTTGACCTTATATTCAATCCCATCGACCAGTATCTCTGTACTATTCATGCTTATATTATTTCAAGCAGCTATTGGCAAAATTAATTATCTGTTAAGTATATTGCAAATATTTTTTGCAATATAAGCGGGATTAATCGCTATCCATTCCTTTTTTAAAAAGCATTATAAAACGAGACTTGAGGAAGTTTATTGCTTTTTGGCTGATGAGCTTCTGGCATAAGGGACAACATCCTGCCCGGCAAAATCCTTCTCCAAAAACTTAAAGTAACCCGCAATCGCAATCATAGCCGCGTTATCGGTACTGTATTCCAGCTTGGGAAGATAGATATTCCAGTGTTTTGAAACCTGCAGGTTCAAAACTGCATCCCGCAAGCCCGAATTGGCCGAAACACCACCGGCAATAGCGATTTCTTTTATCCCTGTCTCTTCGGAGGCTTTGATTAACTTTTCCATCAGTATATCAATAATAGCTTTTTGAATGCTGGCAGCCAGATTGTATTTATTCTTTTCAATAAAATGAGGATCTTTTTTTAACTCATCTCTCAAAAAATATAAAACAGATGTTTTGAGGCCGCTAAAGCTGTAGTCGTAACCCGGCATACTAGGCTTCGGAAAATGGAAAGCATTCGTATCACCTTGCTTAGCCATTTTATCAATGACAGGTCCTCCGGGATACGGAAGGCTCATAATTTTCGCCGTTTTATCAAAAGCCTCTCCGGCAGCATCGTCAATGGTTTGACCGATAATTTCCATTTGAAAATAATCAGAGACCTTAACAATCTGGGTATGTCCGCCGGAAACCGTAAGACACAGAAAAGGAAATGCAGGAACACTCAGGTTTTTCTCGCTGTTTTGGATAAAATGGGCCAGAATATGAGCTTCCAGATGATCGATTTCCACCATGGGAATACCCATACTCAGGGTAAAAGCCTTGGCGAAGGAAACCCCCACCAACAATGATCCTAAAAGACCCGGTCCACGTGTAAAAGCCACTGCATGAATATCTTTTTTATTTATCTTTGCCCTGTTAATAGCCTGATCGATGACCGGAATGATATTTTGTTGATGTGCACGGGAGGCCAGTTCGGGAACTACGCCACCGTATTCCTTATGCACCTTTTGGTTAGCAATGATATTCGACAAAATAACGTTGTCTTTAATCACGGCTGCTGATGTATCGTCGCAAGAAGATTCGATACCTAATATATAATGACTCATTGATTCTCAATCTTTAATTTGGGAGGGCAAAATTATTAAAAAACGAAGGAAAAATACACTGAAATGGTTTTTGTTCATTGTGGTGTTGATACTAACTATAGTTGTAGTAACGGTCAACCTCCGTGTTTTTCAGTCTTATCTGGGGAATAAGGTATCAAAAATGATCAGCAATGAAATCCAAACACCTTTTCGTGTGGAAAAGGTTAAGCTTGGATATTTCCTTCGTATTGAGATGGAGAATGTAGTTGCTCTGGATGATTATTATGATACATTACTACAGGCCGACAAGCTAGCACTCAGGGTCTCGGAAATCGACAGGCAGGCTAAGACGCTACGCTTCAATGATATAAGAACTCAAAACCTGGATTTTCATTTAATTAAGCATGAAGGAGATACCGATTTAAATATTAAATATATTACCGACCGCCTGAAAGACACGACTTCCAGCGACTCCTGGAACTTTGAGTTTATGGATGTCGCTTTGTCAAATGCCCGTTTTCGTTTGGACGACAAAAACGAAACTCCCGAAACAGGTAAGGCTGATTTTAACCATCTCGATGTTCAAGGCCTGCAAAGTCGTATTCAAAACCTAAAAGTCGTAAATGATACCATATCAGCATGGATAAAGTACTTGAGTGGCAAAGAAAAAAGCGGCTTTCAATTAAATGATATGGAGGCGCATATTAAACTTAGCCCCACCGGGTGGAAAGGGGATTATGTACGCATAAACACCCCTAATTCCCATCTATTTTTGGATTTTGTCTTTGATTATTACGATTATAATGATCTATCCGATTTTGTTAATGCGGTCTATATGGATACCAAATTGTATGACTGCCGCCTTTCCACTGCCGATTTACAATATTTCGTACCACAACTACCGGAAACGGATAACCAATTGGAGGTGAAAGGCTCGCTGAACGGCAGACTCAATGATATTGCCGCCAAAGATTTACGCCTTCAATACGGGGAGGATTCACGTTTCCGTGGCGATATAGCTATAGAAGGAGTTACGGATATTAAGAATGCATTTTTTGATGCCCAGGTTGAAAATTTCTCCACCACGGATGATGATATTGCCCTATTTGCCTTTACAGAAAAGAAAGCTTTACCAGAGCCTCTAAATAAAATTGAAACCATCCAATTTGATGGATTCTTCAAGGGCCGGATGTTTTCTTTTACATCGAAAGCGCATTTAAAAACCAATCTCGGGAAGGTATCGGCCGATGTTTCGATGTCGCGGGATTCTACTCAAAAACCTTCTTATGAAGGAACTATCACCGGCGACTCCGTGCTGCTTGGAACTATCCTGGGGAAACCTTCCGATCTGGGTTCTTTAAATTTTCATACCAAAATAAACGGAAAAGGCCTGGACAAAAACCTTGAAGCTCATATAGAAGGTTATGTCAACAGATTTCAGTTACGGGGTAATACCTTTGACAGCTTAATGATTCAAGGGAATGCCTCATCTCAAAAGTTTTCCGGCGACCTGCACCTGAAAGACGAAAGCATTAATTTCGATTTTTCCGGATTAGCCGATTTAAGCAAAAAAAATATCCACTTCGATTTCCAATCCAAAATACAACACGCCGATCTTAACGCATTGAAAATCCCCAACAAAAGCGATTCGCTGTCAAAATTTTCATCGAAAATCAGAGCCTATTTTGCGGGCAACAACCTGGATTCCTTGTCGGGAATTGTTGCCATGAATGACATTACCTATCGTCAGGATAACTTTGTATATAGTATGGATACCCTCATGGTAGAAGCTGAGCAACGCAAAATTGATGATAAAAAAATATCAATTAAATCGGGGGTTTTGGATGGCAATGTATCAGGTCAGTTTTCCCTAAGTGAAATAGGAACAAGCTTTACGAATTTCATGCATAAATATCTGCCCGATATATTTGAGTACGATTCTGTCGATTTGGCAAAACAAGATTTTGCATTTGAATTTCAACTTAAGGATACCCGTGGATTGAGCAACATCTTAGTGCCCCAACTGGCAGTCTCCCAAGGCTCCAGTGTCAAAGGTCACTACAGCAGCGATCCTGATTCGATTTCCCTCGAAACCCGCATTGATACGCTCACCTACAATAACATAATCTTTAGGGATTTACGATTCTCTACCGGGGATAAAACGAATTATTATGGCTCCAACCTGAAAGTATCCGAGGTAATCCTTAAAGAATATGAAGAAGAAGACAAACAACATTCGTTGGGAATGGAACGCTTTGGGCTTACGACAAAGGTAAAAGACAGCCAGGTTTCTTATAATCTGAATTGGGATGATTTTGAAAAAAGCGATAAAAATAAAGCTACAATTCAAGGGCATATAGACTTTAAAAATACCAGGGCTTTCACCCATCAAATCACCGAATCTAATATCCGGATTAACGATACTTTATGGCAGGTTGATCCGCAAAATCATATCACCGTTACCGATACTTCGACTGTCTTCTCTGAAATCACCATATTTACAGAGCATCAAAGAATCAAGCTGGACGGAACATTATCTGATAACCCCGACGATAAGTTTGGATTGGATTTCTATAATTTTAATCTTTCCGATCTCGATGTACTTCTAGCCTCCAGTAGCTTGGATATAGACGGTGTGCTTAACGGTTACCTGAATTTTAACAAGGTTGGGGAAAAATCACGATTTACGGGAGATATAGAAGTGGACCGCTTTTATATTAATAATAAAAAAATGGGGAAATTCTCACTCTATTCCAATTGGGATGATTCGCTACAAAAACTCAGTATTGAAGGGGATATTGTATATAAAGGAAATGTGGGTGAAAGGACCTTGCTGAAAGTCGGCGGCGGTTACTGGCCGAAAATCGGAAGCGAGAATGATTCCCTGAGCTTCGCTTCTGAGCTGAATAATTTTTCCGTTAGCGCTTTAGAGCCTCTTTTTGATGATTTTCTGAATAGCATCAGCGGCATGGCTTCCGGAGAATTAAATTTGAAGGGAAGCACTCAGAAACCTGTATTGACAGGAGAAGTCGACCTTATGCGCTCCCGCTTGCGTATGTCCTACTTGAAGACCCAATACTCTTTTGCCGATAAAATAAAGCTCAGGCCTGATGCTATTGTATTCGATAGCATCAAGATTTACGACTCACTGGGAAATCCTGCTGTATTGAACGGTAAGATAAATCATCGTTACTTTAATGACTTTGTTCTTGACCTGCACCTGGATACCCGGAATTTTGCCGGCCTTAACACCACCCGGCTCGATAACGACCTTTTTTATGGCAAGGCTTTTGCCACGGGCCGCGTGGATATTACCGGTCCGGTGGATGATATCGAATTAAATGTGAATGCCCAAACCGAACCTAATACCAATGTAGTGATTCCTATCAGTACTTCCCAATCAGTCATGGAAAACGATTTTATCGTTTTTATGGAAAATGAAAAGCAGAACACAAAGCAGGGTGTTTCCCTGCAGAAAGTGGATGTGGGAGGATTGAATATGAATTTCGAACTTGAGATTACCAATGATGCGGAAGCAGAAATTATTCTGCCCTTTTCGATGGGTAGCATCACAGGACGTGGTAATGGCAACCTGCGAATGGAAATCACTTCTTCGGGTGAGTTTAACATGTATGGCGATTATATTATTGAGGAAGGCTCTTTTCTCTTTTCATTGCAAAATATGCTACGGCGGGATTTCTCTATTCAGCGTGGAGGAAGAATTTCGTGGAACGGGAACCCCTATGACGCCACGCTTGACATAACAGCCCTGTATCGCGTACGTCCGACGCTTAAGGGATTACCGGCCTCCCAGTCTCTTGATCCGGCCCTGGCAAATGAGCGTATCCCTGTGAATTGCATCATCAATTTAAAAGACAAACTATTCAATCCCAATATTAAGTTTGATATCGAATTGCCTTCCAGTGACAATAGGGTAAAAGAGATTGTTTACAGCAGCATTGATACCACTAGTACTGCCGAAATGAACCGTCAGATGATTTACTTGCTGGTGCTGAACTCTTTTAGTGTCTCAGGTATGGATAATACATTTTCCTCAGGACTTGGGGGCAGCTCACTGGACCTGCTCTCCAATCAGATCAGCAGTTGGCTGTCGCAGATCAGCCGTGATTTTGATGTGGGGATCAATTATCGTCCCGGAGACGATTATACCTCAGAAGAGCTGGAAGTGGCCCTGTCTACCCAGCTTTTTGACGACCGTGTTTCAATCGATGGTAACTTCGGAGTGACCAACATGCAGCAACAGACTCAGGCCAATAATATGGTCGGTGATATTGATGTGGAAGTAAAAATCACTAAGGACGGCAGATTCCGCGTGAAAGCCTTCAACCAAACCAATAACGTCGACCTGCTTGACGTCGGCGCCCCCTATACACAAGGCCTGGGAGTTTTCTACCGCAAAGAATTCGATAGCCTTAATGAGCTTTTTCGCAAAAAGGTGAGGGAAGAAAACAATGGGGTGCCGCAATAGAGAAAGGCTATAAAATTGAAAAGCCCGGTCATTACATAAATCTCAAAACCTTTCTTCATCGCTATCAAACCATCCACTCCCTCATAGCAAGCCTATGCTGTAAAAAGCCCAGCGCTTTTAATGGTGCTGACGACGGCCTCGCTATCCCAGGCATTTTGTTCTTTCACCGATTCAAGGTAGGCCTTCATCTCCTTCATCATGTCACTATGGTCATGGAATTTTTGTTTGGGCTGTTTCCCCGGATAAGCTTCGTAAGGTATGGCGCTGTGTTTTTGCATCATACGGGTGACAGCATTGGCCTCCGAGCCATGGTTGAAGTATATGTCCCCTCGTTTTTGGACGTAGGCTTTGGTACGCTCCACATAATCCATGTAGACAAAATACATCTCTGATAGTTGAACCTTTTTGCCTGTCAGCCGGTATATCTCCGATTCCAGGAAAGAAGTGGCGGCATAAGCCCAGCAGGTACCTGTGCGTCCTTGCGACTCCGGTTTGTTGTGCCAGTATTCGGTGTAAGCCTCACGGGAATCAGCCAGACCCTCCTCCACTTGCATCCTGAATTTCTTCGAGGGCTTTTGCTGTGTATCTTCTCTGGCAGCCGGAAGGATTTCTTTTTCATAAAATCCCTTTTCCGGTTCGGTGTATTTGGCCGAGTCCTTGTTATGCTGTCCCAAAGCAAAGGCCGGGATAGAAAACAGGATGATTGCGGTGAACAGAGTTTGTTTTAACATGTTCCTGAATTGATTATTTTAATTCTCAAAGGTATTGAATTCTCCAAGGAAATCCCGATTGTTTTATTATCTTTATAAAACGTTAATTAGGTAAAAAGATAAACATAGGTTACCAATAGCCATTATATAAAAAATGATTGATTATGAAAACAACGGGTGAACAAAAAAGAGTAATTCCGGAATATACGGGCAAGATTAGCGTGCCTCAAGAATTCAGACATTTGCTGTGGGATCACCCATACGGCGAAGCCCCCCTTGAAAAAATCGTTCATCGACTGTTGGTTTATGCCTCTTTCGACAGTATTAAATGGCTGATGCAAAATTATCCGGAAATCACCTATAAGTTGGTCTTCAAATATCCTGATGTCCCTCGCGGCGCCAGGTTTTGGGTTAAAGAATTTTACAATGACAAAAGATAAATTGTTCCCTGTGGCTCAGATGATTTCAAAAATTACAAATCAATTCTATTTGGCTGGTGGAACTGCGATTATGTTGAAATATGATCATCGGGAGAGTTATGATTTGGACTTTTTCTATGGCAAATCCTTTTCTTTCAAAAGATTGGGTAAAAGGAGTGATTCAAATGAAAATTCAACAAGCAAAATCTCTTTGATTTGCTTCCGGGAAGCAAATCAAACAAGAAAATTTTATCCCTATGGAAGAAAAGAAGTTATTAATCTACCAGTCTTCAGCCGGTTCGGGAAAAACCACTCAAATTGTCAGGGAGTATTTCAACCTGGCAATCCCTAACCCATCGCTATATTCCTCTATCCTGGCCATCACCTTTACCAATAAGGCGGCCGGGGAGATGAAAAATCGGATCATAGAGATTCTTAAAACGATCACTGATGCACCTTCCCTTGATAAGAAAACCGGGGTTTACGTTGAGCCCTTGCTGAAAAAAGGCATGGAGGAAGCTCAGATTAAAAAGAAAGCTGATAACCTCCTCAACAATATTCTCCATGATTATTCAGGTTTTGCGGTTTCCACGATTGATAGCCTGATGCATCGTATCGTCCGCTCCTTTGCTTTTGACCTGAAGCTCTCCTCCAATTTCAGTGTCATTCTGGATCAAAAGGAACTCGTCCAGCAGTCGGTCGATTTACTTTTGGATAATCTCGGGGAAAATAAGCAACTCACCGATTTTTTGGTAAAATACCTCAGGGAGAATATGGCGGAAAACCGCTCCTGGCATATTGAGAACTCCCTGTATAATTTTGGCATGCTTCTGCAGGATGAGGAGGCACGAAAATATATCGATAAGCTGCGACAAATTGATTTCAATAGCTTTGTGGATATCCAGCAAAAACTGAATGCTTTTACCACCACTTTTGAGAAGGACCTTAAAACCCTGGCTGAAGAGGGAATGAAAATAATCGAAGATATTCCCGAAGAGGCCTTCTTCCATGGAAAAAGGGGCATACCCGGTTACTTTAAAGCTATCCTGGAAGAAAAGTATAAGCAAAAGGGCCTAAGCATCTTGTATGGCAATTCTTACGTGGTTAAGTTTATAGAAGAAGGGATACATACTTCTTCCAGTGTTACACAGCAAGATAAAAACCTCGTGGATGGCGTTGCTCAAAAAATTGCTGATGTATATCACCGGATTGTAAATTATACCCAAAAACACGGAGAAAAGTATTTCCTCTTCAACCTCCTTAAAAGAAATCTCCACGCTATGGCGGTTTTGCGGGAAATAGAAAACAACCTCACTCAACTTAAAACCGAACAGGATTATGTGCATATCTCGGAATTCAACCGCGTTATTGCTGAACAAATATGGAAAAACGGCTCGGTGCCTTTTATTTATGAACGTATCGGAGAAAAATACCGGCACTGCTTTATCGATGAGTTCCAGGATACTTCCGTACTGCAGTGGCATAACCTTGTGCCTTTGGTGACCAATGGCCTTGCCAGTGGGGCAGAAAACATGATCGTGGGCGACGGCAAACAATCAATTTACAGATTCAGAAGCGGCGAGGTAGAGCAGTTTAACGTGCTGCCAGCGCTTTATGACAAACAGGCCGTACCCGATGGCGAAGTCCAGGAAAAAACTTTAAAAGACCATGCCCGCCAATTTGTCTTAGAGCATAATTTCCGTTCCAGCCGAAACCTCGTTGAATTTAATAACGACTTTTTTGATTTTGTAAAAAACAATACCAATCAAAAGATTAAAGAAATCTATAAAGATCATCACCAAAAGGTTAATCATACGCGGGAAGGTTGTGTATCCGTTGATTTTGTGGAAGGTACGGGAGAAGAGCTGAAGACCGCAAACCTTGAAAAAGTAGCCTCGATAGCGGAAAATTGCCTGAATTTGAATTACGCGCAAAAAGACATCGCAATTTTGTGTCGCAAAAACTTTGAAGGAATGAGTGTGGCTCGCCACCTTTCGGAGAAAGGCTATGATGTCATTTCTTCTGACTCCCTTTTGCTATCAAGCTCGCCGGAACTGCATTTTATAACGGCTATACTCCGGTATATCAATAATCCCGGTGACCAGAATGCTAAAGCGGAAATCTTTAGCTTTCTGAAAAACAAAGATAAATGGCCCAAAAAAGAGCAAACCACCCATGAGGGGTTTACAGAAGCTACCCGCAAGCGAAAACCTGAAGAAAAAGGGGAATTACTCAGCAATCTTGGAATTGAGACAGACCGCATTAATGAACGATCATTATACGACCTGGTTGAATACATTATACGCCACTTTAAATTGAATGAAAAGCCTAACCCATTCGTTACCTTTTTCCTTAATGAAATACGGCAACTTACCGTATCCGGGCAGACCAATCTTAATGATTTTCTTGAATGGTGGGAAGCAAACAAAAACAGCAAGTCGGTAGTGGTTCCCGAGGGTATTGACGCCATAAGGGTTTATACCATCCATAAAGCAAAAGGACTGCAATTCCCGGTAGTAATCTATCCATTTATTACCAAAAACTACCGACTGACCAAATCCAATGGGTGGTTTAAGATGGGAGAAGAAGAAAATCTAAAAGATTTACCGGTTGTAAACCTTCCGATGAAGTCGAATCTAAAGGAAACCCGCTTTTCAGAAGCCTATGAGGAAGAAGATGCAAAATCACTTCTGGATGAGATCAACGTCAATTATGTGGCATTCACTCGTCCTGAAACACGTTTGCATGTGATATCGCAACATCCGGCAAAAAAACCCACGAATATCGATGTCCCCTTCCTCTTGAAAAAATTTCTGGAAGATAAACAATTATGGAAAGAAGATCAGAGCCATTATGTCTTTGGTAATGAAAAAATGCCCGCCGAAAAGGAGGCTTTAATTGCTGAAGAGAACTCAGAGCATAACCTCTATCTTGAAGATTTTATCTCGGCAGATTGGCGTGAAAAGCTGGTGCTGGCGCCCGAAGCACCCGAAAAATGGGATGTGACAGACCCGAAACAAAATCGCCTCTGGGGCAATCTTATTCATCGGGCGCTGGCAGAAGTATATACACCGGAGGATATTCCGCATGTAGTAAATAGTTATGTGGCGAAAGGGTTATTGGAAAAAGAAGCCACCGAATCTTTCCGGCAGACCCTGGAGAAGGTGGTGCTTCATGAAGATTTGAAAAGCTTTTTCAAGCCGGGGATTAAAGTTAAAAATGAAGCCGCCCTCATTAATAGTGACGGAAAAACCCTGCGGCCTGATAAATTGATATTTGAACAGGGCAGAGTTGTGCTCATAGAATATAAAACCGGTAAGCCGGAAGATTACCACTTCAAGCAGATCAAAACTTATCGCAACGCACTGGAAGAGATGGGCTATTCGACCATCGAATCGTACTTGCTCTACCTCGATGAGGAAATCGAGCTCAGGAAGGTTTGAGTTTAGCCACATTAATAGTTTTAGATCCTGACAATCAAATGTTACCTGGAGACGGGTTGTTGCTGAGTGGATGATTAGCAGCAGACTGTTAGCCTGTTGTCAAAACCAATTTCCGGCAGCTCAAGTACT
>JAIPBX010000066.1 GCA_021738485.1 Bacteroidales bacterium
TTTGGAGGGCTTTTCTGTGCTTCTCCTGAGGATCGCCGTGAACGGCAGGGTCTTCCCATCCGTCGCCTAAATCTGTTTCGTAAGTGTAGTAGCACACCAGGCGCCCTTCATGAATAATACCGAACCCTTGCGGAGGTTTGCCGTCATGCTTATGGATTTTAGGCGGGCCGTCGGGAAATTCATACTTCTGATGATATATAGGGTGATCGAAAGGCAGCTCCACAAACTCCTTATCGGGAAAGACTTTTTTCATTTGGCTTCTGATATATTTATCCAATCCATAGTTATCATCAATATGAAGAAAACCGCCGGCTTCAAGATATTTTCTTAAATTTCCGGCTTCCTGCTCAGAAAATACTACGTTGCCGTGGCCCGTCAGATGCACGAAAGGATAATTAAAAAGCTCGGCACTGCCGGGTTCAACGGTGGCATAATCTTTTTTCAGGTTCATATCCAGGTTTTCATTGCAAAAGGCAATCAAATTGGGCAGGGCGGTAGGGTCGGAATACCAATCCCCCCCGCCCCGGTATTTCATGAGAGCGATTTGCGTATCCTGGGCTCCGGCGGTTAATATTGGGAAAAAGGCAAAAATTATCAATAATTTTTTCATTTTAAACTCCTTGTTGTTCGTTCAACATATGCAAACTATGACATGCTACCACGGCGGCCGTTTCGGTTCTCAGCCTGCTTTTACCAAGAGGTACGGGCTTAAACCCATTTTCAATTGCCCATTCCACTTCCCCGGGGCTAAAATCCCCTTCCGGCCCTATCAGCACCAGGGCATCCGCAAAAGGCGAATAAAGCTCTCCTAACGTTTTACTGTACTGTTCATCCATATAGGCTATATACTTTTCCCCCTGAAACTCTTTTTCCACAAATTCTTTAAACTGCGTCATCTCATCCAGGCGCGGATACCATGCTTTCAGCGATTGCTTTACAGCAGATGTAATTATCCGATGGATGCGGGCATGTTTTACTACCTTCCGCTCCGAATGATCACACAAAAGAGGAGTTATCTGATCAACCCCCATCTCAGTCATTTTTTCAATGGCCCACTCCGTGCGATTCATATTTTTTGTGGGAGCAAAGGCAATGTGCAGATGGTAAGGCCAGGTTTTCTTCTGCTCTTCGGTTTCTTCAATGGTAACTTCCGTAGCTTTAGGGTCTGCTTTGACAATTTTTGCATAATAAAACCAGCCTTTCCCATCGGTCAATGTGATCCATTCCCCGCTTTTTAACCTAAGGACTTTCGCACAGTGCCGGGAATCCTCCTGGTTAAGGATATACCTTTTATCATTTATCTCCGGTGCATAAAACAAATGCATAAAGTGCTTTTGCGCAAAGGTAAAATTATTCTCTCTATTGCAAATGATTTGTTTAACCTCTGCCAGCTAACGCATTATATTATCAAATAACGGATTTAACGTCTGGAACATCTTTTCAGTTATTGAAAAGAAAGCCTTTTTATCAAGTCTTCATGCTGTGGAAACTCACTCAAAAGATCTTCCTGTCGGGCCAGCTCAAAATCCTTAAACTCAAAGCCCGGAGACACTACACAGCTAACCAATCCAAAGCTTAATTTGTCCATTACTTCAGCGGCAAACCATGTTCCTGCCGGCACGGTAACATGAGGGAAATACCCTTCATGCGGGTCCATACCCAACCTGGAAGTAACCAGTTCCCCGTCATCCGGATCAATCTTGTGGATCAACACACCGGCTCCGTCATGGAAATACCAGTTCTCGTCGGACTGCATCCGGTGAAAAGCGGAAAACTCTTTTCCTTTCATCAAATAAAAGATAGAGGTCGCTATATCGCGTTTCCCACCAAAATTATCGCCCTGATGGTCCAGGGCAATTCTCTGCTCCGAGCGGTAGGTCTCGACAAAATAGCCTCCTTCAGGATGAGCTGTCATATCTAATTGCTCGATCCAATAGTCTGAATCATATCTCATATTATCACTGATTTCGTCGTTTACTATCTGATTGTTTTCTTGAGGGATTTTCATTAAAACGATACATAATTCGGAATGTTAAAGAATTATTGTATTGTTTGCGATTCCAGGTGTCATCACTGGTATCGTATTGGGGGTCAAATAGCCTTTCCCGGATAGGCCTGAATGAATAAGAATACCGAAAATTAAAATAAAAGCGGCGGTACAGCCTAAACTGAATGTCGGCAAATCCGAGAATATCGTCTTTTTTAAATTCTCTTTCTTCGGTGTAGGGCTCTTTTAAACCGCCGTGCTCTATCTCTTTGGAGTCCACAAGCCTTGAGTAGGCCACACCCAAACCGCCTGTCAGAATATCTTTATCATTGTATTGCAACATCACCGGGATTTCAACATAGTTCAGCCGAAGATCGTATTCGCCGGTTCGAACCAGGGAATCTCCTACAAATTGTTCATACTGCTTCTTCTGATAAGCGCCTTTTTGATTGAAATTATTTTCAATTGTCAGGAAGAAGTTATTTCCCAGAGGCACCATCGCCGCCAGGCCAAAATTCCATCCCGATCTATAAAACCCATATACTTCATCTCCATCGACCTGCGACAAATTTGTTCCGGCCAGAACCGCTCCTTTAATTTTTTGGGCTGAAACATTCCCTACTACTATAAAAAAGAGCAAAACAAGTCCTGTTATCGTTTTTCTCATTTAAAATTCATTTTTGCTATTAACGTAAGAAATTCTATGTTTAATATGTGCATGCGTCGAATTAAGAGAACTTCGCTCAACATGACCTTAATAATCAGTCGCTATCGCATCAGGCATCTTTCATGGATAACTGAATGCGTTTCCTGTTGACATCTACATCCAGCACTTTCACCTGAACTTTTTGGTTAAGAATTACTACATCATTCGGGTCTTTGATAAACTTATCCGCCATATTGCTGATATGCACCAGCCCGTCCTGGTGCACGCCGATATCCACAAAAGCTCCAAAATCCGTGATATTTGTCACAATCCCCGGAAGCACCATTCCCTTTTTCACATCCTCGACCTTATTCACCTTATCATCAAAAGTAAAGAGTTCAAACTCTTCTCTCGGGTCACGTCCGGGCTTTTCAAGCTCCTGCATAATATCATTAAGTGTAGGCAACCCGGCCTTGCCGGTAATAAATTTCTCTAAATCCAGCTTCCGCCGCAGTTCCTTTCTTGACATCAGATCGGAAACGCTGGCATTCAGCGAGGACGCCATCTTTTTCACGATCGGATAACTTTCCGGGTGCACCGCACTGGCATCCAATGGATTTTCTGCCCCGGGAATTCTCAGAAAACCGGCCGACTGTTCAAAGGCTTTCTCCCCGAAGCGTTTTACCTCCTTCAAGTCCCTACGTGACTTAAAGCCTCCCTGTTGCCTGCGATGTTCTATGATTTGCTCTGCCAGGGAAGGACCAATACCTGAGATATGGGTCAGCAATTCCTTACTGGCCGTATTTACATCCACCCCCACTTTATTGACACAGCTTTCTACGGTATCGTAAAGACTTTTCTGAAGTTCTCTCTGATCCACATCATGTTGATACTGCCCCACACCTATTGATTTGGGATCAATTTTCACGAGCTCCGCCAGCGGGTCCATTAATCTTCGCCCAATCGATACGGCGCCCCTAACAGTAACGTCGTATTCGGGAAACTCTTCGCGGGCTACTCTGGAGGCCGAATACACAGACGCTCCGTTTTCATTGACCATCATAGCTATCAGGTCTCTTTCAAATTTCACCCTTTTCACAAACTGTTCGGTCTCTCTACCCGCCGTACCATTTCCCACGGCAATTGCTTCCACTTTATAAGCATTGGCCAGGAATTTCAACTTTTTGGATGCTGTTTTCACATCCTTATGGGGCGGGTGAGGATAAATTGTCTCGTTATGCAGCAAGTTCCCGTTCCGGTCGAGGCAAACCACTTTACAACCTGTGCGAAAGCCCGGATCGATAGCCATCACATTCTTTCCTCCCAAAGGAGAAGCTAGCAGTAACTGCCTGACATTCTGCACAAAAACTTCTATGGCTTTCTTATCAGCTTTTTGTTTTAACCAGGCCCTGACCTCATTTTCCATGGAAGGACGCAGTAAGCGGCTATAAGCATCGGCAATAGCTTTGTACACCTGTTCCTGTGTGTGATAGGGTTTCAAAAAAACCGATGTGATTTCTCCGATAGCGTCTTCTTCTCCCGCCTCTATTTTTAATCGTAGAAACTCTTCTTTCTCCCCCCTGAACATGGCTAATATTCTATGGGAAGGTATATCAGCTACCGCTTCTTCGTAGTCGAAATAAGGCTCGTATTTCTCTGCTTCTTTTTCTTTTCCTCTAATTACTGATGAGACAAGATAACTCTCCTCAAAAAACAATGTTCTTAGCGCTGCTCTCACTTCTTTATCCTCATTAATCCACTCGGCTATGATATCGCGTGCTCCCTGTAATGCCTCACCGGCTGTATTGACATTCTGTTCGGTATTCACAAATGCTTCAGCTCTCTCCTTCGGGTTAGTCAAATTTTCGTGCACCAAAGCGCCGGCAAGGGGTTCCAGTCCTTTTGAACGGGCGATGGAAGCCCTGGTTTTTTTCTTAGGTTTGTACGGCAAATAAAGGTCTTCCAATTCCGCCATAGTTTCAGCGCTTTCAATTTGTTTCCGAAGATCCCCGGTTAATTCGCCTTGTTCGCTAATCGACTTTATAATAGCCTCTCTTCTCTTATCCAGCTCTTTCAGTTGGTTTAAGCGATCCCTGATATTTATAATCATCACTTCGTCGAGGCTGCCGGTAGCTTCTTTCCGGTAGCGCGAGATAAAAGGGACCGTACCCCCATCATTCAATAGCTGGACTGTATTAGCTACCTGCCACATTTTCAAACCTGTTTCGGTCGCTATGATACGAGTATATTTTTCAGTATTTGGCATCGTATAAATCTATTTTCGACAGACAAACATACGGTTTTCAGTAATATTGCCGAAGCTTATTTTTTTAAAATGTGTGAAAACCTGGGGCATAATCTCCTCCAGAAACACAGCCTCCCGTTTTGTTTTTCGTGACCTTACGACTTTATTGAATAACAGTATTCCATTTTTTTTCATAATACGATATAATTCCTCCACAAATTTACGATCCTGAAATTTTTCGGGAATTTCCAGCTCCTTGTAAATATCAAAAACGACAAAATCATAAGTCTCCTCTTCCACTCGCAACACAAAATCATATCCATCTTCATGAAAGATTGCATCTGTCGCTTTGTATCCATAAGGGAAATATTGCCGGGATATCTCTATTATTGTCTCATCCAGTTCAACCCCATGAATTCGTCCCTCAAAATTATATTCCTTCCTCAAAAGGTAAGCAGCTCCACCTGCGCCATTTCCTAATATCAGCGCTTCACTAAATTTTTCATTTTTAAGCCCCACCGCATCAAACGCTCTACGAAACGTCTTGTACAAGGAGCCGAAAGAATAATTTGCCGTACAAACATTCAGTACTCTCTTTCCATTGTCCCAACAAATTTCCACTTCCTTATTCACCTCGCTATCAAAGGCCGCCTCCTTTTGCTCATTTATGTAGGAGGCAATGCGCTTTACAGACCGGACAAATGATAGCCAGAGTTTCATAAAACAAAAATAACGTATTCCCGGCTTTAACCCCAATAATTCAAGAATTTCCAGGGGTCGTTCAAAAACCGTCCGTGAGTACATTCAGTAACTTTTACCCTTACATTCCCTAAATAATAACCCATTGTTACTTTTCTCTGATAAGAAATCCCATCTGTCGAAGATCGCTCCAAAAATCCGGGTATGACTTGCTTACTACATTTTCATTATCCAGTTTTAAAACAGGTACAGCGTAAGCTAAAACCGACAGAGCCATAGCCATGCGATGATCATGATAGGTTTGTACGGATTCTTCTGTATACTTTGGTTTTACCGGGGGTATTTGGAGGGTTTCATTTACAAAACGCAACTTAATTCCAAAACGAGCCATCTCGGTGGTCATCGCTTCAATACGGTCGGTTTCTTTTATCCGCAAAGTTTGTAAACCCGATATTTTTCCGGGAATTTCAAGCACCGGAAGAAGAGCTATAAAAGTTTGTGCCAAATCAGGAGTATTAGTAAAGTCTTTTGCGAATTCTTTCAATTGAGGTTCGTTCACTTTCCGGATTCTTATCCCTTCTTCCACCCAATCTGATTTTATTCCAAAATCCCTGAACCAATTGCTGACTTCCGCATCACCCTGCAGGCTATTGTTATGCAGGCTTTTAAGTAACACATCGGAACTTTGTGCTGCTGCAGCCATAGCATACCAATAGGAGGCAGCCGACCAGTCGGATTCCACAGAAAACTCCGAGTTTCGGGAATATCCTGTAGGAGGAATCGAAATACGTTTTCCATTCCATTGCACAGTTGCTCCACACGATGCCATAATTCGCTCCGTCATTTTAATATAAGGCAGAGACACCGTCTGATCGCTTAACGACAATTGTAAGCCACCGGGTATAACAGGTGCAATCATCATAAGCGCTGATATATACTGGCTGCTCACACCGGAAGAAATCTCCAGGTTTCTTCCGGTCAAATTTCCAGAATTAATCCGTAATGGCGGATAACCTGTATTCTCAAGATATTCGATATCCGCACCAAGCTTTTTAAGGGCGTCTACGAGTATCTTCACGGGTCTTTGATGCATCCGTTCCGTGCCCTTGAGGACATATTCACCGGGTGTTGCGGCAAGAAAAGCGATCAAAAACCGCATATTCGTCCCTGCCGCCCCGACGTCTATCTCCTTTACTTTAGCGTCACTTTTATGAAGGATTTCCATGTTTTCCAACAAATTCCGGGTATCCTGTGATGTAGAGATATTTTTGATTTTAAACCTGGTATTACTAAGTTCCCGTATTATCAATACCCTATTGGAAATACTTTTGGAAGCAGGCAATGAAATGCTTCCCTTTAAGCTGGCCGGTGCGGATTGAATTTCAATCATTTCATTTTTTGAAATTTAAATACTTGTTGAAGGCTTCATGCACTTCATTTTCTTCCACTTCGATATCATAACGGGGCTTTCCAGGTTTTTCAAGCAGTGAAAATACCAGTAGCCCGTTTCGGTTTTTTTTGTCCTGCTGCATATAACTCACAAGCCCGGAAGGGTTGGTATCATGCAATACCTTATAATAAGGGAACATATCCATCAGATAATTAATAATTTCTTCTGCCTTGTTTTCTTCCAATCCTGTTTTAATCACACTGAGATATAATTCGATAATCATACCCACAGCAATGGCTTCCCCGTGCCGCAGGGGTTGGTCGGATAAAAATGACCATGACTCAATGGCATGACCGGCTGTATGCCCGAAATTCAGGATCTTTCTTTTTCCCTGCTCCAGGGGATCTGCCCTCACAATACGGTTTTTCAGCATTACTGAACTGGATATCAAAGCCTCCCACTGATCTTCCCGGATTTCTTCAGGTCTTCCGGCATTTTTTATTTGCAGAAAATATTCATAATCAGCAACCAACCCATGCTTCAGCATCTCGGCAAAACCCGAAAGCAATTCCCTATAAGGAAGGGTCTTGAGAAAATGCGGATAAATATATACTCGCTGAGGATTTTGAAACAATCCAATATGGTTTTTTAGCCCTTCAAAATCAATGCCCAGCTTTCCTCCTACCGAGGCATCCACCATAGATAACAAGGATGTGGGAAGGTTAATAAAACGCACCCCTCTCTTATATGTTGCTGCAACAAAACCTCCCATATCGCCCAACACGCCACCCGACAAGTTAATCACCAAAGAGTTTCGGTCTGCCTTCAATGCTGTAAGCTCCCCCCACAGGTCTTCACACGTCTTAAGGGTTTTTTTGCTTTCTCCACTCTGAATTACCACGGGATCAAGTTCGATATCCATATCTTTCATCTGGTTAAGAAAAACCGGGTAGCAATGCTTTCTGGTATTTTCATCCATAAATACAACATACCGGGAGTAAGGGAAGCCTTGAAAATATGTTTTCAGGTCCCGGAAGATGTCTCCGACTTTGATATCATAATCCCGGGCCTCTATTATTTCCACACTCATACTCTTTATTTATGAAATGCTGCGATGAGTAGATCGATATCCTGAAAGGAAAGCTGAAACCGTCTGGCAATATTTTTATCTGTCAGAATTCCTTTATAGAGGTATGCTCCTTTGCGAAAGCCGTAATCTTTTTTCAGCACCTCATCTACTCCTCCGTTTTCACTAATGGAGAGAAGTATGGGAGCAAAAAAATTACTCAATGATACTGAGGCCGTCCGCGGGGCTCTGGAAGGCATATTGGGGACACAATAATGGGTCACATTATATTTTTGAAAGACGGGTTCTGAATGCGTCGTCGGTTCGGAAGTCTCGAAACAGCCTCCATGATCAATGCTCACATCAATAATGATGGCGCCTTTTTTCATGTGCTGCACCATTTCTTCCGATACCACCACAGGTGTCATTCCTTCAACCGGCCGCAGGGCTCCGATAACCACATCCGCGGATTTAAGAGCTTCTGCCAGTCGTTTGGGCTGAATAATTGAAGAATATATCCGTTGATTCTGTGTTTCCTGAATACGTCTGAGTCTACCTACATCGTTATCAAAAACTTTCACCTGTGCTCCCATTCCCAGGGCCGATCGTGTGGCAAACTCCCCCACCGTACCGGCACCAATCACCACCACATCGGTTGGCGCTATACCCGAAAAACCGCCAAAGATACTTCCGCGGCCATACCGGGTGGAGCTGAGATACTCGGCGGCCAGCAATATGCTGGTATTTCCTGCTATCTCACTCATCGAGCGTATAACCGGGTAAATACCGTTTTTATCCTGAATTTTTTCAAACGCAAAAGCGGTCAGCTTTTTGGCCAGCATTGATCGGTAGAAATTACTATTGTGGTCTTTCCAGTGCAGGGATGACATTAACACCTTTCTGGTGTCCAAATACCCCATCTCTTCTTCATTAGGTGCAGCCACTTTGAGGATGATATCGGCCTTATAAATTTCCCGGGGGTCGTATTTTATCTCTGCCCCGGCTTCACTGTATTCGTGATCGGTATAGAAAGCCCCTTCTCCGGCGTTATGTTCCACAATCACACTGTGTCCATTTCGCACAAGCAATTCCACCGATTCAGGAATCAACACCACCCTTCTCTCATCATTGGCGCGATCTTTTGGTATTCCAATATTGAGCTGAATCCCCCCTTTCTGGCTTTCCAGCATCTCTTCCTGGGGCATGAAACCATGCTCGGAGGTATATTGAAGCATCTCTTTTTTCTTTGGCGTCATAACCTTCGAAATTAGTGATTTTTTAATATTCCTCGGCCATTATTTTCCGGTTTCCTTTATCATCTTCTTGTATTTTTACGCGCACATAATCCTCAGGCAGCAACTCCTGTACCTTTTCAGGCCATTCGATCAGGCAGTAGTCGCCACTGTAGAGATATTCTTCAAAACCTATATCCTGAGCCTCCTCCGGTTTTTCAATCCGATAAAAATCGAAATGATAAATCGTATGACCTTTCAGATTCATATACTCGTTAATCAGGGCAAAAGTCGGACTGCTAACCATGTCGAGGACATCCAGTTGTCGGCATATTTCTTTGATGAATGTTGTTTTCCCGGCCCCCAGGGAGCCATAGAAGACAAAAACTCTTGCATCCGGAAAAGCACCGATGAGTTTTTCGGCAGCCTCCGGCAACTCTTTTAACGAATTCGCCGTAATTATCATGTTCCTATTTTGGTCTTAAAGTTATGTATGGTATCATAAGTTCCTCCAGTGAAATACCGCCATGTTGAAATGTGTTGGTGTAATAATTGGCGAAATAATTAAAATTGTTGGGGTAAGCAAAGAAGTCATTCTTACGGCAAAAGGCATAAGATGAGCTGACATTCATCCTGGGCAGATATATCGACCCGGGTTCATGAACGGCATATACTTCTTTTTTATTAAAGCTCAGGCTCTTTCCTACTTTATACCGCAAATTTGTATTGGTCTGCCTATCCCCGACAATTTTCACCGGATTATGCACTCTCACCGACCCATGATCGGTAGTCAGGATCACCTTGACGTCCTCTTCGGCCAAAGCCTCGATAATATTTCTCAGTGGGGAATGTTCAAACCATGAAAGTGTGAGCGATCGGTATGCCGATTCATCTTCCGCCAGTTCTTTAATCACTTCCATCTCTGTACGGGCATGGGAAAGCATATCAATAAAGTTATACACGATAACATTCAGGTCATTGCTTAAAAGTTGAGAAATATTATCGGCCAACCTTTTCCCCACATTCATGTTAAGGACTTTGTTGTAGGAATATTTTACATCCAGGCCGTGGCGTTTAATATACTCTCCTAATAGCTGCTCTTCATACTGATTTTTAGTCCCTTGTTCATTTTCATTAATCCAGTAATCGGGGAACCGTTTCTGAATTTCTGAGGGCATCAGGCCTGAAAACAAAGCATTTCTGGCATATTGGGTAACCGAAGGTAAAATACTGTAATACATCTCTTCCTTCTCTACCCGGTAATATTCTTCAACGACCGATTGCAAATATTTCCATTGGTCATACCGCAAATTATCAATGAGGATGAAAAAGACCGGCTTATCACTTTTTTTCAGGACAGGAAAGAGTTTCTCTTTCAGTAATGTATGTGATTGTATCGGCTGATCGTCAGTTGCTCCTTTCAGCCAGGATTCATAATTGTTCTCCACAAATTTTGAAAATACCTGGTTTGCCTCCTCTTTTTGGGATTGCAATATGTCGGTAATCCCTTCGTCATTTAACTGATCGAGCTCAAGTTCCCAATAAACCAGTCGTTTATAAATATCCTTCCATTCCTGTGAGTCGAGGTGGCTCCCTATGTCCATTCCAATTTTAGTAAACTCTCTTTGGTATGCTTGCGTGGTTTTCTCGCTGCGGAGTTTTTTCTTGTCAAGATTCTTCTTAACGCTTAGCAGGAGCTGATTGGGATTCACGGGTTTTATGAGATAATCTGAAATATTGCTCCCAATTGCATCTTCCATTATTGTCTCTTCTTCGCTTTTCGTAACCATCACTACCGGCAGGTTGGGCTGCAGATTCTTCACACTTGAGAGGGTTTCAATCCCTGACATCCCCGGCATATTTTCATCCAGAAAAAGAATATCAAAACTTTGCTCTTCCAGTTTCTCTAATGCTTCATTGCCATTATTGGTGGTTACAACTTCAAACCCCTTTTTCTCAAGAAACATAATGTGGGGCTTTAAAAGCTCTATCTCGTCATCGGCCCATAATATTTGTACTTTCTTCATACTCAATTTTTCATTAAACAACTTTTTATAAAATTAACATTCAGGAGAATCGTTAGCAAATTATGAAAACCCCAATACAGTATAAAGTATTAAAAGTACATTTTATTATTGAGAGCACCTAAAATTTACTGATTATAACTTTTTTTAACCTTTATGTTTAACACAATAACAATGAAATGAGCTTGCCGGTTTTATCAAGTATCATTATTTGTTCTTTATTTCATAAGAAACCCCATAAAATCCGTTGGTAAATTCAAAGAGGCTTCATGTCAAAAACAAAGCCAAAAATTCCCATGAATGATTAATTTTGCACCTGAAATAAAAATGTTTTTCCAACTGCTTGTAAATGCAGGGGATTTAGAATCGTATATCAAAGGGATTAGCATTTTTAAACAAGGTGAGGGTTGGAGCCTATAAAGAGACAAACAAGTTGTTTTGAGCAGTTTTAAAAATAGAAAAATACTAAATGATCCGGTTTACGGATTTGTTACGATACCATCGGAGTTTCTGTTCGAGATCGTAGAGCATCCTTACTTTCAACGGCTGAGACGTATTCAACAACTTGGGCTTACCCACCTTGTATATCCGGGAGCGTTACACACCCGTTTTCAGCATGCAATTGGAGCTATGCATCTCATGCAGCAGGCGGTAGAGGTTTTACGACTTAAAGGACACGAAATCACTAAAGATGAAAAGGAAGGGGCGCTGGCCGCCATCCTTCTTCATGACATTGGTCACGGTCCTTTTTCGCATGCCCTGGAACATACGATTATTACAGATACGGATCATGAAGAGATATCCAGATTGTTTATCAGGACTTTGAATGAGGAGTGGGGAGAAAAACTTACCCTGGCCCGGAACATTTTTGAAAACCAATACCCCAAAAAGTTTCTCCATCAATTAGTGGCGAGTCAGTTAGACGTAGATCGCCTGGATTACCTGAAGCGCGACAGCTTTTTTTCAGGTGTATCGGAAGGTATTGTCAGCAGTGACCGCATCATCAAGATGCTGGACCTGCACAATGATAAGCTGGTAGTAGAAGCAAAAGGAATTTATTCTATCGAAAAGTTTCTTGTGGCCCGGCGGTTAATGTATTGGCAGGTATATATGCATAAAACCGTGCTGGCTGCCGAATATCTCTTAATGAAAATACTGCGCCGGGCTAAAGAACTGGCGCTAAACGGTCATAAGTTAAATGCTTCTCCCTGGTTCAGGCGTTTTATTGAAAACCCGTTCAGCAAAGAGGATTTAAAGAGCAATATTTCATTGATAAACGATTTCTCCAAGATGGATGACTATGATATTTTATCCGCTATCAAAATTTGGTGTGATGATAGCGACCCAATTCTCAACCGATTAAGTAATAATTTGATCAACAGAAAACTACCTAAAACTGAAATGAGTAACCAACCATTTGATAAAAACTATGTTTATGATTTAAAGAAACAAGTGATGAAGCATTATAGTCTGAGTGAGGAAGAATCCGGCTATTTTGTATTTACTCATAAGACGCACAACTACACCTATGATTCATTAAGGGAAAAAATAAAAATAAAATACAAAGACAACTCAGTAGTAGATTTTATGGAAGCTTCGGGGCAATTCAGAGAGAATATGTTTTCAGGGATAGAGTCCAAATATTTTTTATGCTACCCGAAAAAACTTACAGAGTAGCAATGGATTTTTATTCAGTAGCTAACAATACAAACCCATAACTATCGGTTTCGTAAAATTTAAATATATTTACTGCGATTTTTAGAAAGATTAAAAAAAATGGAATTTACAGCACAGGAAATAGCAGACTTGATAAAAGGCACAATTGAAGGGAGGCCGGATGTGGTGGTACATGATGTGTCGAAGATTGAAGATGGGCGTCCCGGAACGTTAAGCTTTCTGGCAAATCCAAAATATACGCACTATTTATACTCCACCCAAGCATCAGTAGTTATAATAAACAATGACTTCAATTTAAACGGGGATAAGAATCCCGATACCACATTAATTCGCACACCAGATGCCTATTCGGCTTTCGCCAAATTGCTGGCAACTTACAACAAAAGGCGGGAGCCTCAGGCAGGTATCGCAGATACGTCTATTGTCTCAGCTAAGGCCCAAATCGGTAAAGATGTTTACATTGGAGAATATGTAGTTATCGAGGAAGGGGCTATAATTGGGGACGGGGTCCAGCTTTATCCACACACCTACATCGGGCAGGATACTTCTATTGGTAACGGAACCAAGCTTTACATCGGCGTTAAAATCTATCATGATTGTCACATCGGTCAAAACTGCACCATACATGCCGGCACCGTTATCGGGAGTGACGGCTTTGGCTTTGCACCGCAGCAGGAACAGGATTACAAAAAAATACCGCAAATCGGAAATGTGATTATCGAGGACAATGTAGAAATTGGGACGAATTGCACAATTGACCGGGCTACTATGGGATCCACTCTCATCAGAAAAGGAGTGAAACTTGACAACCTCATCCAGGTAGCCCATAACGTTTACATCGGAGAAAACACGGTAATCGCTGCACAAAGTGGCATATCCGGTAGCTCATCAATCGGCAGCAACTGCATGCTGGGCGGGCAAGTAGGTATCGCGGGCCATCTTGAAATCGCAGATGAAGTAAAAATAGGGGCACAATCGGGAATATCCAATCATATCAGGGAAAAAGGAGCTACCGTGTTGGGTTCACCGGCATACGACATTTCGGCTTTCAAGCGGGCTTTCACTTATTTCCGTAACCTACCAAAAATTGTAAAGCGAATAGACTGGTTGGAGAAAAAGCTTAAAGACCAGCAAGAAAACAAGTAATTCATTTGCAGAAGTTCATAGAATACTTAATTTTGCAAGCTTTATGAGCAAAAAGCAACGAACGATAAAAAATCCTGTAAGCCTTACAGGGAGGGGTTTGCATAGTGGACTGGATGTTACTATGACCTTTAAGCCAGCCCCGGAAGACCAGGGCATTCTTTTTAAGAGAATGGATGTGGATGCCCAACCTGTTATAGAAGCAATCCCTGAATTGGTAGTGGATACTTCCCGTGGAACGACAATTGCCAAAAACGGCAGGAACGTGACAACTATTGAGCATTGTATGGCGGCTCTTGCCGGCATGGAGGTGGATAATGTGCTTATAGAAATAGACGGATATGAAGCCCCAATTTTTGACGGAAGCTCCAAGCCGTATGTTGACAAACTAATGGAAGCAGCGGTAATAGAGCAAGAGAAAGAGAAAAACTACTTTGAACTGAAAGAGAATATCATCCTGAAAGATGAAGAGAATAACATCGAAATGATAGCCATGCCGAATGATCATTTCGAGGTATCGACCATGATTGATTATAACTCCAGCGTCCTTCGACCGCAATATGCGCACATGAAGAATATAGAAGAGTTTGCGGAGGAATTCTCATCCAGTAAAACATTCGTTTTTCTCCACGAATTGGAAACACTCATACAAAACGGACTTATCAAGGGAGGTGATCTTGATAATGCTATTGTATTTGTTGATAAGCTCATTGGTCAGGAAGAGCTCGACAGACTCTCCTCCTTTTTCAACAAGCCCCGTGTAGAAGTTAAAGATCAAGGAATTCTGAACAACATTGATCTCCAATATGAAAATGAACCCGCTCGTCACAAACTTCTGGATGTAGTCGGGGATTTATACCTTATAGGACGCCCCTTAAAAGCTAAGATTATCACTACTAAGCCGGGACATCACTACAATGTCAAGTTTGCCGGAATGATTAAAAAACATATCAAAGAAAACGAAGAAAAGAAAAAGATACCTACATACGATCCGAATAAAGAACCTATATTTGATATTATAGAAATCCGTCGCATGTTGCCCCATCGCTCGCCTTTTTTGTTGGTGGACAAAATCACTGAGATGAGCGACGACCATGTAGTAGGGGTCAAAAATGTAACCATGGACGAGCCTTTTTTCGTAGGCCATTTCCCTAAAGAGCCTATCTTACCGGGCGTTTTACAGATAGAAGCTATGGCGCAGGCAGGAGGCATTTTGGTACTTAGTTCCGTTCCTGATCCTGAAAATTACGTAACCTATTTTATAAAAATAGACAATGCCCGATTCAGGAGCAAGGTAGTACCCGGGGATACGCTGATTTTTAAATTAGAGTTAATGGCCCCCATACGCCGTGGTATTTGTCAAATGCAAGGAATAGCTTATGTGGGAAACAAATTAGTCATGGAGGCTCAGTTAGTGGCCCAAATAGTAAAAAAATAAGCGAAAAGTATGAATCAACCATTAGCATACGTGCACCCAACGGCAAAAATTGCCAAAAATGTGGTAATTGAGCCTTTTGTGAATATTGAAAAAAATGTGGAGATTGGCGAAGGTACCTGGATAGGCTCCAACGTAACCATTATGGAAGGAGCCACGATCGGAAAAAATTGCAAAATCTTCCCCGGTGCAGTAATAGCCGCCATCCCCCAGGATCTTAAATACAACGGCGAAGAAACTACCGTAGAAATCGGTGACAATACAACCATACGGGAATTTGTCACTGTTAATAAAGGGACGAAGGCCAATATGAAGACATTTATTGGCAACAATGCCTTAATAATGGCTTATGCCCATGTGGCGCACGACTGTATCATCAAAGATAATGCTATCCTGGCCAATGCCGCCACACTGGCTGGCCATGTCGTAATCGACGAATGGGCCATTATCGGAGGACTAACGGCGGTGCACCAGTTTACCAATATCGGGAAACATGTCTTAATATCAGGAGGATCTTTGGTGCGTAAGGATATCCCCCCCTTTACCAAAGCGGCCCGCGAACCCATCTCTTATGTGGGTATCAATTCCATAGGCCTGAGAAGACGGGGCTACAACAGTGAACAGATAAACCAAATACAAGATATTTACCGCATAATTTATCTGAAGGGTTTGAATAATTCGCAGGCTTTGTCGGTTATTGAAGCTGAAGTGCCGGCGACGCCCGAAAGAGATGAAATACTTACTTTTATCCAGAAGTCAAGCAGAGGAATTATGAAAGGGTATTTGAAATTTGAATAAGCCCATCAGGTTCATCTGTCCTTTTAGCTATTTTGGCAATTTCATCAACAAAAAAATTAAAGAAACATTAATCAACGAGGGGAAAAAATATGGCAACAACTTCAGACATAAAAAACGGATTGGTCATCAAACTTAACGGCGAGTTATACAGTATTGTTGAGTTCCAGCATGTAAAACCCGGTAAAGGGGGTGCCTTTGTTCGCTCGAAAATAAAACATATTGAAACGGGAAAAGTATTTCAACACACTTTCAATGCCGGACAGAAAATTGATATCCAGCGTGTAGAAAGAAGGAGTTACCAATTTCTTTACAAAGAAGATACGCATTATCACTTTATGAATAATGAAACCTTTGAGCAGACCTTTATCGATGAATCACTTATCAATGCGCCGCAGTTTTTAAAAGAAGGGCAAAACATTGATATCCTGGTCCATGATGAAACGGAAACTCCACTGGTAGCTGAATTACCGGCTTACGTAGAGCTCAAAGTAACATACACTGAACCGGGAGAAAAAGGCAATACGGCTACCAATACCATGAAAGAGGCTACATTGGAAACAGGGGCTGAAGTCAGAGTGCCGCTTTTCATCAATGAGGGAGACCTTCTGAAGATAGATACCCGCACCGGCGCTTATGCAGAACGAGTGAAAAAATAGGTGAAAATATTTTATAATTAAAAACGCCTTATTAGTCCAATGGTCTAATGAGGCTTTTTTTTGAATTGTGGTCAGGTATTCTCTTCCGGGGGAGTGTTTTGCTTGTTCTTTTCATCGCTATTTTGGGATCGATAGCTGTGATAAATATCCAGTGCCACGATAATGGCCATAATCCCCCATACCGGAACAGATAGCTTATCCCGGCTCAGGAAGTTATTGAGCACACCATGGACGAAGTAGGTTGTTAAAGCTAACAGGGAACTTAACGCCAGCATCTTTATTTCAGAATTATCGCTCTCTTTATAAATGCGCAAGGCTCTGTTCAAAACCAGCAATACTATCAGTATTACTGTTAATGCTCCAAGCACCCCCGACTCAGAGAGAGGGCCTAAATATTCACTATGGGCATTACCCCTGTTTCCAAAATTGGTACTAATAATGGTTTTCTCTTTACTTCGCTGAAACGGGGCATAAACAAACTGGTATGACCCCGGCCCCCACCCAACAACAGGGCGTTCCTCAAACATCCGTAAAGCTGATTTCCAACGATTTATACGCTCAAGGTTGGAAGCATCGGTAGAAATATTGTATATGGATTGCACATGCTTATAAAAATCACCGGAAGAA
>JAIPBX010000067.1 GCA_021738485.1 Bacteroidales bacterium
TTTGTACGCGCTGCCTGTCTTCTTCCAGGGCATCCATAATCACGTCCCCGGTATTGATGATAAGATCAGCGTCCGGGTAATTTTTTCGGATATGGGCGAACGTTTTTCTTAAACCTTCCGGTGCCTGATTTTCAGGTTGAAGATGGATATCGGTGAGCTGTATAACTCTCAGCGATCGGGTCTTGTCGGCAAAAGCTCCGCCTGCCGAAAGCGGAATTCTCATGCTAGCCAGGGCTCCTGTTATTCCGAGGGTTTTAAGTACATCGCGTCGTTTCATAAACTTGTGAATTTTGATTTGCATCAAAAATAGCGAGAATTTTAATTTCCCCCCTTATCACCTCATAAAAATACATTTTGGAACGATCCATTTTAATCTTTTATCTTTGTGATTGGAGGAGCAAAAAGAAATGAGCGGAATCGACATCGTACATTATCACTTAAACCCCGGAGGAGTGACGAATATCATCAAGTCGCAGATTGAGAGTCTGCAGCAAAAGGAGGGGGATTATCATATCAGGCTTTTTTGCGGGGACTGTCCGGACCCGGAATATTACAAATCCCGCGGCGTGGAATTGGTGGTTGATGAGATCTTTAACTATGCGGATTTTGATGTGGCTGATCCCAAAAAGATTGCCCGGATCCAGGAAAGCACAGAAAAAGCGGCTTCAAAATTTTTCAGTCCCGACCGGATCATTCATTTTCATAATTTAACCCTTGCAAAGAATCCTTTTTGGACGTTGACGATGTATAAATTAGCCCTCAAAGGCTATCCTATCATAAATCATGAGCACGATTTCGCGGAAGACCGTCCGGACAATCAACATTTCATGAAGCGAATCATCGAAGGTCATTTTGGTTATAACGCTAAAGAAGTGATGTATCCCGATTTAAAGAATTACCATATGGGTGTGCTTAATCTCTTTGATTATCAGCGCGTTGTTTCATATGGATTTCCGGAAAGTCGTCTGCACTATTTCCCTAATCCGGTGGATTTCACCCGACCTTTGCCACCTGCTGGCGAAGCCACGAAAACAAAAATCTATAACCGGCTTAATCTCGATTCTGATAAAAAATTAATCACTTATCCCGTTAGGGTTATACGCCGGAAAAATATTGGAGAATATATTTTGTTAAGTCATTTTTTCAGAGCGGAAGCCAATTTTGTGGTCACCCTTCCTCCGAAAAATCCCGTTGAAGTGCGGGAGTACAAAAAATGGGTTGAATTTTGTCAAAAAAACCATGTGCCCATAGTTTTCGAAGCAGGAACAAAAGTCGATTTTAGCGAACTTATCTCTTCCTCGGATTTTTGTGTAACAACAAGTACGAGGGAAGGTTTTGGAATGGCCTACCTGGAGCCCTGGATGATGAATACGCCGGTGACAGGGCGCAAGCTTGAGAATATCCTGAAAGATCTGTGGCATGCCGGGTTGGAGTTTCCGGCCCTTTATGATAAGTTCCTGGTAAAAGACGGGGACCAATGGAAGGATTTACCTGAAATCGATTTCGACCGGCAGCGAAAAATTATTCACCAGATAATTAGCAATAAAGAATTATCCGATATTACATTTGCAAAAAACTCTCAGCTTGTAGGGTTGTTTAAACCCATGGAAAAAGAGTTGATAGAAAATAATCAGGAAATTATAAAAGAAAAATTTTCATTAGATTCATATGGAGAAAGACTTGAAAGAGCATATGAAGCGCTTGTTGGATGATCAGTCACCTCTGGCGCCTTTAGCAACCGATTTTGAGGAAAAGACAGAACTTAACGGTTCTCAGATTAAAGCCTTTATTTTTGATATTTACGGTACCTTGCTAGTTTCTTCTTCGGGGGATATCAAGGAGTCTACTTTCAGCGAATTAAATATTCAGAAAGCTTTGATTGATGCCGGGTATGTAATTCATGATGACCTGCCGGAAGGAGCTTTTAACTTCATGCTGGAGGATTTTCGCTTTACTATTTTTGAATATCATAAAAAAGCTAAAAGTCAGGAAAGCCCTTACCCCGAAATTAATATCAAAGAAGTGTGGAAGAAGGTTCTGAACCGCGCTGCTGAAAAGTTATGGATTACTATCAAACAAGAAAGCTGCCTTGAAAAGTTTATTATCACTTTTGAGGTGCTTAGCAACAAAGTCTTCCCCATGCCTGGGATGAGAGAGATTATCGATGAGCTAAAAAACCTTGGGTACCCCCTGGGTATTATTTCCAACGCCCAGTTTTATACGCCTTTGATTATGAATTACTTCCTTAGGAATGAAAAGATGGAGGAAGCCATACCTCCGTTTGATCCGGAGCTCACTGTGTTTTCTTATCAATTGAATAAGAGTAAACCCGATGACTTCCTTTTCCGGAAAATTATTCCTGTTTTGCAGAAAAAATACCATATTCACCCTGAAGAAGTAGTATATGTGGGGAATGATATGCTGAAAGATATTTATGCCGCTAACGCAGCAGGGTTTAAAACGGCTTTGTTTGCCGGCGACAGACGCTCCCTGAAATTGCGTGAAAACAGTGTGACCAATCTTCGCCCCGATTTCGTTATAACGGATTTGTATCAATTAAAGAAACTTATAAAACCATGAATATCCATCACCTGAACATTGGAATGATACATTCGCTGGTGGGAAAAAACGATGGCGTATCGATTGTCATCGATCAGACCGTGAATGCGCTTACTGAATACCTGCATGTGGAACTGGGGAACATTTTTTTCCTGGCGGCCCATGCTTCACCCCGTTTCAATGCAATAACCGATGAAGTTTTCTGGCACAAAAATGAAGTGCACAAAGAGATACTTAAAAATTTTAATACGGAGCCGCCGGAAAATCTTGAGAAAGAAATTCATGATAACGCCCTGTATGCGAAAGAGGTCATAAAAAAATGGGTGAATGACAATGAAATAGACCTGATTATCGCTCACAATACGTCGCATCCTTATAATTTTATAACAGCGGTGGCTCTTGGCTATTACTTCGAGGAATTGCGCGAAGAAAATTACATCTGGCCTAAGCAACTGGTATGGTGGCATGATTCTTATATGGAGCGAGAGGCCTTTAAGAATCCCAACCCGGTGATAAAAAAGTATATGAAATACCTCCCGGGAACCTATGTGGATGGAATTGCCTTTATCAACCAGGCCCAGGTTCAAATGGCCCGGGAAGTGTTTAAAAAATTCAATAACAGAAGGCTGCAGGCTTTCTTTGAAAATCGGGCTATCATCGTTCCCAACACCAAACATATCCCCTGGGATTGGCGAACAAGAGACTGGAGTAAAAATGATCTCATCTATCCTCCGCAAAATAATTATAATGACACCTTCCTTGATGATATCGGGCTCACTAAAGCTGTGGAAAAAGAAGGATTTACGCTTGATGACACGGTTATCCTGCTACAGCATACCCGTGTGGTTCCCCGTAAAAAAATTGAAGTAGCCCTGGATATTGCTTATCGCCTGGAGGAGAAGTTCAAAAACAAAGAAGGAAATAAATGCATAGCACTTTTGGTAAGTGGCCATTCGGGGGATGAACAGATAGACTATAAAAAGTTTTTATGGGAATACTATCATAAAAAGAAAATTAAAAATCCCGATGCTCATGTGGTATTATTGTTCGGGGAAGGGGCAATCCTTTCCCACCGCGATATTATTGTCGACAGAAAGTATTACAAATTTGCGGAAATTCCGGAAATTATTGCCGCGCATAATGGTTTGGCAACCTATTTCAGCGAAATAGAAGGCTATGGTAACAACCTGCTGGAAGCTATTGCCAGTGGTTTACCTGCCGTCATCAATAAGTATGAGGTATTTAAAACCGATATAGAACATTTGGGATTCCACCTGCCGGCCGTGGAAAATTGCCAACTTAATGACGATATTGTGGAAGAGGCCTATCATATCCTTAATGATCCGGTTTATAGAAATAAGGTAGTGAAGCATAATCTCGAAATATTAGATCGCAAGTTGGGACATCGGAAAATTGCTGAAAAATTACGACCTTTGATCACGAGTATGTTCACGAAGATTATTAACTAAAAGCGAGCATTTTTATGGGCGATTTTTATCAAAGTGGATTAGTCACTACATTACATAATTTGCGTAATGTGGATTACAGGCAGCTGGAAGAATGGCTTACCCGATACTCTGAAAAGCGTCCGGCTGCGCTTGTTATTCCGAGTCTTTATTCAGAGCTGCATGGCGAAGCACTACCTCATATCGTAAGCATTCTAAAAGAGGTTCCTTACCTTAATGAAATAGTGATTGGTTTAGACCGTGCCAACAAAGACCAATTTAAGGAGGCCAAAGAGTATTTTTCCGCTCTACCCCAGCGCCATAGGATTTTATGGCATGATGGCCCGCGACTGCGAAAAATGGACCAACTCCTTAAAGATCACCAGATAGCTCCCAGTCAAATGGGTAAAGGAAGGAATGCCTGGTATTGTTTTGGCTATCTTATCGCCTCTGAACGTTCGGAAGCGATAGCCTTACACGATGCCGATATATTAACATACGACAGGAATATGTTGGCCAGGTTGCTTTATCCAGTGGTTGACCCGACTTTTAACTACCGCTTTTGTAAAGGATTTTATTTTCGCTCGGATATGGAAAAACTTAACGGAAGAGCAGCGCGGTTACTGGTCACACCACTTCTCAGGGCTTTGAAAAAAGTTTTCGGCCCGTTGCCTTTTCTTGATTACCTGGACAGTTTCCGTTATCCTCTGGCAGGGGAGTTTTCGATGCGTACCGATGTGCTTAAAACGATTCGTATCCCCAGCGATTGGGGGCTGGAGGTAGGAATTTTATCCGAAGTGGAAAGGTTGAATTCTACCAACCGTATCTGCCAGGCTGAAATTGCCGACCGCTACGACCATAAGCACCAGCCTTTGTCACCCGACGATCCGTCCAAAGGACTTTCAAGAATGAGCATGGATATTGTCAGGGCCATTTATTTAAAGCTTTCGCAAAATGGTATTGTCTTTACACGTTCGATGTTTCGGTCCATTAAATCGACTTATAACCGGATTGCCCTTGAATTTGTCGAGCGGTATGATAATGATGCTACCATGAACGGGTTTTCCTACAACCGCCATAAAGAAGAGTTGACCGTCGACTTGTTTGCCAACAACGTCTACAATGCCGGTATTGAAATGCTTGAACAGCCCGACCACGGAGCGTTTATCCCAAGCTGGAAGCGGATAAAGTCCGCCTTGCCGGGATATATGGAAGACTACTATGAGGCTGTTGAAAAAGATAACATGGAGTAGCCTGAAAATCTCCAAAATACACGATTTTTAAATCATTCAACCATTTATTAGAATAGAGCCAAATACGTTCATTGTTTTACTAAAGTTTTACTCTGCATAATTGGGAGTGTTAAATTTCAACATAGTGAATATTCTTTTATAAGAAAAGGATGAGATTATGAAAAAAGATACACAAGACTTCGGTGAAAATTTAAAGCAGCACCTGGCATATATTTATAAAGAAAATTATTCTGATGACCTGGTAAATAAGACTCAGCAGTTGATAAATCAATATGCTGATAAAATTCCCCGGCGATCCGTTAAATGGGATGGGAAAGATGTGTTTTTGATTACTTACGGCGATACATTGCAAAGGAAAGGTGAGAAACCTCTGAATACGCTTGAAAACTTTTTAAAGAGCTATTTCGGCGATAGCATTTCCGTGGTACATCTTTTACCTTTTTTCCCTTACAGTTCTGATGACGGTTTTTCGGTTATCGATTATTATAAGGTAAGAGAGGACCTGGGAAGTTGGAAGGATATCGAAAAGCTGGGGAAGCATTACGATTTAATGTCAGATCTTGTTTTGAACCATGTTTCGACACAATCGGAATGGTTCCAAAATTTCCTCAAAAATCAATCCCCGGGGAAGGATTACTTTATCGTTAAAGACCCTGAGGAAGATCTCTCCAGGGTGGTAAGGCCCCGGAGCACTCCATTGCTGACGGCCTTTGACACTGCTGAAGGGAAAAAGCACGTCTGGACCACTTTCAGCAGCGATCAGGCTGATTTGAATTTTAAAAATCCCGCGGTTTTTCTGGCCATGCTGGAAATTATGCTTTACTATCTTAGCAAAGGCATAAGAGTCATCCGGCTCGATGCCATTGCTTTTCTGTGGAAAGAAGACCAGACCTCCTGCCTTCATCTGCCCGAGACCCATGAATTTGTTAAACTGTTCCGCGATATATTCGATTACCTGGATCCGGGATTGGTTTTAATCACGGAGACGAATGTCCCCAACAAAGAAAACCTGAGTTATTTCGGTAATGGGGATGAAGCCCATATGATTTACCAGTTTAATCTTCCTCCGCTGCTATTGTATTCTTTTTTTGCCGAAGATTCATACTATTTCGGCAACTGGGCGGCTACATTACCTAAACCGCCCGAAAAAAGCACTTATTTAAATTTTACAGCCAGCCACGATGGTATTGGGGTCAGGCCGCTGGAAGGTCACATTCCGGAAGATAAGAAAAAGGAGCTTTTTGAAAATATTCGGAAAAACGGAGGAGTGATTAGTACTAAAGCCAATACCGATGGCACCGAGAGCCCTTATGAGCTTAATACCACTTACCTGGATGCCCTTCGGGAAACCCGATTTTCACCGGATAAATACCAAATCGAGCGTTTTATCAGCTCGCAAGCTGTCATGGTTGCTTTCAAAGGTGTGCCCGCTTTTTATATTCATAGCTTGCTGGGTACGGATAATGATTATGAGGGATACCGGCAAACCCGGATAGCGCGAAAGCTTAACCGGAAACAGTGGAATTATGACGAAATCACAAAACGATTGGGACAGGAATCAAAAAATCGTGCTATCCTTGATCGCTTATTGCATCTTATAAATGTCAGAAAGCAGCAGGAAGCTTTTCATCCGGATGCTTCACAGCAATGGCTGGATTTAGGCAGCAATTTTATTGCTTTCAGGCGCATCAGTGAAAACCAGGAAATTGTTTCCGTAACCAATGTGACCGGCCATATGCAGGGTATCCGGATTGAAGCCATGCAGGCTGTCAGAGAACTTATAGGTGATGAGAAAGAGCCGAATGGCTATGCCGAACTGCTGCTACCTCCTTTCGCCACCCGTTGGTATTCATCAAGTCCCGGTATGATAGAGATTAAGGAGGATTAATATGAAAGTACTTATCGCAACGGATTCTTTTAAAAACAGTTTATCCGGAGCCAGAGTCGCCGAAGCTATTGCCCGGGGAATAAAAAGCGAAATGCGTAATGTTACGATTCACTCTCTACCCCTGGCTGACGGTGGTGAAGGGACCGTGGACGCACTGGTGGCGGCAACCAATGGAAACAAAAGGAAAGTACGCGTGCATGATCCGTTAATGCGCGAAATAGAAGCCGAATATGGCGTGATTCATGAAGACACAGCCGTTATTGAAATGGCGGCCGCCTCCGGTATTGGTTTGCTGTCAAAAGTTGAGTGCAATCCGATGATCACTACCACTTATGGTACCGGGGAGCTGATTAAAGAGGCGATAGAAAAGAATTTTAATCGGATAATAGTAGGCGTGGGCGGAAGTGCGACAAATGACGCCGGGGCGGGAATGGCAGAAGCCTTGGGAGCTAAGCTTCTGGATAAAAACGGAGAAGAGGTGGAAAAAGGCGGCGGACAGCTCGATAAGGTGACAAAAATCGACCTGTCGGGCTTAATGCCTGAAATCAACAATACGAAAATCATAGTGGCTGTGGATGTAAGAAACACCCTGACCGGACCGTATGGCGCTACAAGAGTTTATGCCCCCCAAAAAGGGGCCGATGAATCTATGGTGGAGCAGCTGGAAAACAATTTGAACCATTTTGCACAAAAGCTTGCTGAAACGAACGGCAGAAAAATCAAGGACATCCCGGGTAGTGGGGCAGCAGGAGGTTTAGCAGCCGGGCTGGCAGGTTTCCTGGACGCCAGCATTCAAAACGGGTTTAATCTTATTAGTGAACTTATCCGGTTGGAGGATTTTATTAAAAATGCTGACCTTGTGATAACCGGTGAAGGTATGATTGATAACCAGACGGGCTACGGCAAAACCCCCCATGGAGTTGCTTCGATGGCTAAGAAATACAACATTCCGGTAGTGGGTTTTGCCGGTACACTTGGAGAAGGCCACGAAAAGCTACTTGAAAGTTCTTTCGATAACCTCTATCCAATCACCGAAAAGCCCGTTAAATTGGAGGAGGCCATCCATAAAGCAGAAGAACTGCTTATGAAAGCCGCAGCCAGGATGACACGAAGCCTTGTCCTTGGCAGCAAGCTTACCGGATTAAAATTATAAAACCTGCCGGAGACGAATTCTTAAAAACCAGCTTATCTATTCTAGGCATAGTTATTCGGGCACGGCAGGATTTTTTAAAGTTGCTTAATTTCATTTACCAGTTCCTGTAGACTCGATTTCGCATCACCAAAGAGCATCTTGGTATTGTCATCATAGAAAAGGTAGTTTTCGACAGCTGCATAACCTTTTCCCATGCCCCGTTTCAAAACAATGGTATTTTTAGCCTTGTTAGCTTTTACGATAGGCATACCATATAGAGGACTGGATGGGTCGTCTTCAGCAGCCGGATTCACCACATCGTTGGCACCAATCACGACAGCCACATCCACATTTTCAATGTCTTCATTAATTTCCTCGCTTTCAACAAGCTTATCATACGGAACATCCGATTCGGCCAGCAACACATTCATATGGCCGGGCATTCTGCCTGCTACGGGATGTATGGCGTATTTTACTTCCACACCGTTCTCTTCCAGCAGCTTATCCAATTCATGAGCAAGATGTTGTGCCTGGGCCACGGCCAGGCCATAGCCGGGAATAATAATCACTTTCCGGGAATAATTAAGCATAATGGCTGCATCGGTAGAAGTGGTTTCCTTGACGGCACCCTTTTCTTTTTCGGCACCTGAGGCTTGCCCTCCAAAAGCTCCGATAATGACATTGACCAATGAGCGGTTCATTGCTTTACACATTAGTATGGTGAGAATAGTGCCAGCCGATCCCACAAGTATGCCGCCGGTTATCATCGCCTGGTTATGGTATAAAAAGCCTCCCATGGCTGCGGCTAGTCCTGTAAAGGAGTTTAGCAATGAGATGACAACAGGCATATCGGCTCCGCCGATAGGCATAACAAACAAAACACCGTAAACCAATGCTACGGCGAACATGATGTAAACCAAATACATTACATCCTTCGGATTGATTGACCCCAGCGACATGATATAGACGATAAAACCGACAAGGACTACCAGCAGGGCTATGTTGATATAGCGTAAGAGAGGTGTTGTGATGTCCTTGATCCATCCGTCAAGTTTTCCAAAAGCAACCATACTTCCTGCAAAAGAAACGCTGCCAATCATAAGGGCAAGAAGTATGGACAGCACCTGCCCGTTTAGCATACCGTACTGCTGCACCAGACTCTGGCTTATATGTGGAAATTCCATGATGGAAATCAAGGCAGCTGCTCCTCCTCCCATACCATTAAAAAATGAGACAAGCTGGGGCATGGCTGTCATTTTTACCCGCAATGCAACGATCCATCCGATAATCGTTCCCAAAACCATGGCAGCAATGATATAGCCTACATTTCCGATGGGTTCTCCCTCCATTTTGTGGAACAGGATAGTGGCCACAATAGCGATTCCCATACCTACGGCGGCCCATATATTACCTCTCCGGGCGGTGTCGGGGTGACTAAGCATCCTTAAACCGAGAATAAAAAGTACGGAAGCCACCACATAACTGATCTCAAGTACTGATTCGCCTAAGGTGAATTCTATGGTTTCTTTTAATGTAATGAGTTCATTCATGGGTTTTTATTTTTTCTTCGATTTTTTCCTAAACATTTCCAGCATTCTGTCCGTCACTACAAAGCCCCCGACTACATTCAATGTACCCAGTACAACAGCTATAAAGCCTAATATCATAGTTGATGTGGTTGAAGCGTGTCCCATTACAATTATTGCCCCGATGATAACAACTCCATGAATGGCATTGGCGCCTGACATCAGAGGCGTGTGGAGAACGGCAGGGACATTGGAAATGACCTCAACGCCCAGGAAAACGGACAAAATGACAATAAAAATGATTTCTTTGTTGGTGTAAAAAAATTCCAGAATTTCTTCCATAACTCTTTTTTTTAAGATTCGATGAATGCCTTAACTTTTTGATTATAGACTTCTCCTTTATAGGTGATGCAAGTACCCTTAACCACTTCATCTTCAAAATTGAGGTTCATATTTCCCTCATTATCAATAATTAGTTTTAGGAAATGAATCACGTTTTTGCCAAACATCCTGCTGGCGTCGATTGGCATTTCTGAAGGATAGTTTGATTTTCCGATAATAGTTATTCTATCGTCGTAATCATAAACTTCGTTATTTTTTGTCAGTTTGCAATTTCCTCCACTTGAAGCTGCCAGGTCAACTATTACCGAGCCCGGCTTCATAGCTTTTACGGTGGTTTCCTCCAGCAATTCAGGTGCTTGTTTTCCGGGAATTTGGGCGGTAGTGATCACGACATCAGCTTTCGCCGCATGTTCGTGGATAAGTTGCTTTTGTTTCTGCTTGTATTCCTCGGTTTGTTCTACGGCATAACCTCCGGCCGCTTGTGTCTCTTTGGCTCCTTCCACTTCAATAAACTTTCCGCCCAAACTTTTTACTTCTTCTTTCACGGCGCTGCGTACATCAAAAGCTTCCACCACAGCCCCCAACCGGCGTGCGGTAGCAATAGCCTGCAGACCGGCAACACCGGCCCCCAGTATAAGGACTTTAGCCGGTTTAATTGTGCCGGCGGCTGTCATAAACAGAGGAAAAAAGCGTGAGAGACGGTTTGCCGCCTCCAGGACGGCTTTGTACCCAGCGACAGTGGCCTGCGAGGATAGAACATCCATCGACTGAGCCCGTGTTATTCGGGGGATGGAATCCAAACTAAAGGTGGTTTTATTGTTATCTTTTAAAGTTTTTACCAGGTCGGGATAGGAGAGGGGTTGGAGCATAGTCAGCAGCACCTGATTGTCCCCCATGCTCATCAGTTCTTTATCGCCGGGTTTATTAATACTCAAAATTAAATCAGCCTTCTCAAAGACTTCTTTTCGGGATAAGATTTCCGCTCCCGCATTTTTATAGGCTTCATCTGAAGAGTGCGTGCTTGCTCCCGCATTTGTTTCAAGAAGGATTTCGGCTTTTAATTTTTGGGTAATTTCTTCAACGCCTTCAGGAAGTAAGGCCACTCGCGATTCCTCATCGGGTTCATTCAGGATTCCTATTTTCATAGTATTATTGATTTGCTAAAAATTTTTATATCTAATAGGCTTATATTTAAAAACCATTCTATTTAAGCATTGTAATGCAACAATAAAAATTCAAAAAAGTTTTAACCCTTTGTTAATCGTATAACAATGTATTTCATTGACTTTGAATGTGGAACATTTACCTTTGACAAAAGGTGGTTTAAACAATAAATTCTTTTTAACGTTTTTGAGAATATTATGATAAAAATTGCTTATTCGGAAAAATATCACCACCCCTTGCCCCCTAATCACAGATTTCCAATGGAAAAATATTCTCTTATTCCCCAACAGCTCCTTCATGAAGGAACCTATACTAAAGAACATTTTTTCGTACCCGACGAACCTGCCACAGACGTGATAAGAGCTGTGCATGATGAAGATTACATTTATAAGCTAAATACAGGCCGGTTACATAAGCTGGAAGAAAGACGAATCGGGTTTCCCTGGAGCCACAGTTTGATACGTCGCGAAGAACACATTTGTGCCGGAACCCTTCAGGGGGCCTTGCTTGCCCTTGATAACGGCGTAGCTTTTAACATTGCCGGTGGTACTCATCATGCCTATCGCGACAGGGGTGAAGGGTTTTGCATTTATAATGACATTGCCATTGCCTCCCAGTATTTGTTGGACAAAAAAATGGTAAGGCAAGTCCTTGTCGTAGATTTGGATGTGCATCAGGGGAATGGCACGGCCAGGATATTTGAAAAGGAGCCCAGAGTCTTTACTTTTAGTATGCATGGAGCCAAAAATTACCCATTACACAAGGAGCACTCGGACCTGGATTTGGCCCTGGGCGCTGATATTACTGATAAGGAATACCTGGATTTATTAAGAAAGAACCTTACCTATCTTATAGACCATATAGTACCCGACATCATTTTTTTTCAATCAGGTGTGGATATTTTGGCGGATGATCGTTTGGGTAAACTCAGCATATCAAAATCAGGGATTCGCGAAAGAGATCGAATCGTGTTAGAGAATGCCTACCGGCGCAATATTCCTGTTATAGCTTCTATGGGAGGTGGTTATTCGCGACATATTCGTAATATAGTGGATGCCCATTGTAATATTTTTCGCATGGCTAAAGACATGTGGGAATGAATCCCGAAAATTGCAATGACGGATTGTTTTGATAATCAGTTTATCATGAAAAGTATTTATTTTCAACCCAATAAAATTTGGATTTAATTGGTTTTCGATGAATTTATTTTTATTTTTAGATTAATTTTAAATAAGATTCTAATCAATAAATACATATCATATGGATACGCAAGCAATACTTAAAGCCGGCATCGCCGGATTGGCGGGAAGTCTTCTGATGTATATTCTTCTGCAGGTTTCCCTGATAACCGGTATAGCACCTTTTAATGTTACTCCTTCATACGCTTTTGTGAATGCATTAGGGTTTGATATCAAGGCACTTGCAATTGTACTTCATTTTCTTTACGGAGCTTTTTGGTCTATAATGCTCGTTTTGTTTTACGGCGATGAAGTTAATTTTGGTCGCGGTATGTCATTATCCATAGTAGTATGGATTTTGATGATGATAGCGATTAGTCCGGGAATAGATTGGGGCTTCTTCGGAAATGGATCAAATAGCCTTCTGGAGCCTGACCAAATGTTGTATGTCGCTCCCGGTATTAAATATCCTGCTTTTACTTTAGTTATTCACCTCTTCTATGGCTTGATTGTAGGATGGCTTAATCCTAATTGGGCGGTGAGACACATCGAAAGTGAGGAAGAAGAAGCACTGGAAAAATAGAAAGCCGCCGGTGATACCTAAAGAATGAAGTTATTTTAACTGCGGTTTTATTTCAGGACGTTTCGCTTTAAAGTGGATAAGCTCTGTCTTGCATTAGTTTACTTCGGCTCTTTCCAGCGAATAGTGACTTTTTTCTTCCCCCATTCAAGAGCTTTTTCTATGGAAGTGCCCATATAGATATCGATTTTTTGCCTCCATCTTTTGTTCATTTTATCCCGAACAGTGTAGGTTCCCGTTAAACCTTCAATTTTAACCTCGGTACCATATATTAACCCTGAGTCAATCAAGTCGCGGGAAACGGCAATCGCTTTCATTCCCGGCTTCAAAGTATCTCCCCAGGCTGTTAATGCCGGATGATTTTTATGGGTTTGAGCGGCAAGCGAATTATAGGCCGTGGCAGTGACTTCCATACTTTTTTCCTGAGGAGGATTGCATCCCGCCATTAACAAGATAACTAAAAGGATGATAGACGACATAATTTCTGTAAACGTTATGTTTTTCATAATCATTGTCTTCAATACTATTTTTCTAATAAAGAAAATATTTTTCAAATTGTTTATCAAAAGGTTAAGCCTAATTGATTAATGTCAAAAGAGAACAATTCCTAACAAAAAGCTGATAAGCGTGTTTAGGTTAAAAAGAACGTATGAAAAAATATATTAGTTATATTCTGATATTTGCAATAATAGGCCTTGTTTTAGGATACCTTATTTTTGGGCGCATACAGGGAGAATATCTTGCCCTGGATACGATTTTCAGTAGCTCGGAAAATATTTTAGAGTCCGTGGGAAGGAATATTGCCGGTCTCGAAAGCATAAAACAAAACATCCTGATATCAGGGGGTGTGGGTGCTTTGCTCGGCCTTATTATCAGTGTTTTTACGGGGAGAAAATAGACCCGGACTCATTCCTGAATAGCCATAGACCCGCCTCCATTAGCTTGCAGGTCGTTTATGCAGTTTTCGTACAGAGGAGGTGGATTATCCATGCCGACCAGGGTGGAAACGATATCGCCCGTTTCAGCCGTCCAGTACATCAGGCAATCTTCGTTATCACAATGATGCCCGTGTTCCTCGTCCTGGTGATCGTTTTGCATGGGTGTACCGTTGTTAACCAGTCCCAGCAAGTGACTTAGTTCGTGATTCATGACCGTGCTCTCAAGCAACGCTTTAGAGGGTTGATTGAGCCCTCCTGAGTTTTCTTCGATTTTAGAACCGAATAGGGCAAACGAAGTATTGCGATACGCCACGCCAAGGACGTTTTCATTTTGTTCGAATTGCCTATCGGCAATAAATCCATAGACCGTGAGCGTGTTGTCGCTATTGAATGCACTACGGTGATTGCTTTCTATCTGTATGATATCATTCGTTGAGTAGGGCGCCAGGCCCGGCAATTCGATGGCAGTTGTGGAAATGGAAATGCCATCGGGCTTGTTAAGCCGCTCCTGCATAAAACTTTTCAGGTTTTGTATAGATTCGTCTGTAGGTGCATAATCCTTCACATAAATAATTTCGATTTGAAGTTGAGTAAACTCATCCGAAGCCAGTAAATCATTGGCTGAATAGCCCACAGGATTTTTGTGATAATTCTGAACCTCGTTGTCGCCGTTTCCGTCATCTCCGTTGTCTGGTGAAGGGTTTTTTTCGTCCGAGCAAGAAGTGGCAACCCCTAAAATTAGCAGAAAAACTAAAAGTTTGTTTTTCATTTTATTAACTTTTATAGGTTCAAAGGCTTAAACGTATTGCGGGGTGTGTTGTTTGAAAAGATGCTTTTACGAGCCTGTGAGTTTTCGGTCTGAACCTCGTTAGCTGCAAACCGCAGGGCTGGTATGTGATTTTTTTAGGGAGTGATTAGTCAATATTTATATCAGCGTTGGTTTTGAGAAACCTCCTGAATGACCTGGCAATTTCTATGGCTTCATTTCTTTCCCCCGTGGTTAACTCAATTTCATAGTCGGGATATCTTACCTCCACGCCAAAGGAGTTTAGTTTTAATCTTTTCTAATCCAGGCTATAAGTCTTTCCTTATTGACGCTCCTAAATCAGATTGGCTTCTTTCAAAACAGAGTTGATAAAAGAATCAGGTTTCTTTTTTTCTTTTTCAAACTCATTATTGGTAAAAACAATCACATCCACCGGTAATTTCGTTCCAATCAGAATTCTTTGAAACTCAATACTTCTTTGGTGTCTAGGTTTGTTGGTATCTTTAATAATTAGCAGATCAATGTCGCTGTCTCTGGACTGGCTTTTAGCTGCATAAGACCCAAAAAGATATATTTTATCAGGGTTGCCTTTTCTAGCTAACTTATTAACAATTTGGTTAATAGTGGCTTTATCTATGACTTCTGTTTGATTCTGCTTACTCATTTCGCACCAAATGATTGTCTCTTACAAACTTAATGATTTTTCCGGGAAATAAGATAGCGGAATGAATTAAATACCCACCAAATCAAATGTTGACTATGGTTTTTCCCGGACTATTCCGCCATTTCTTCGGGCACACCCGTTGCTATTGGATTTTCGGGGTGACTGGTCCACTCGAACCATCCGCCGTCGAATACGGATATTTTCGGGTAGCCCATCAGCCAGGCGTTAAAGAAGGCCTCGCTTCCTCTCCAGCCGGTTCCGCAATAAAAAGCGAGGTGCTTGTCGGGGGTGATTCCCCATTCTGTCCAGTTTTGGACAATTTCATGGTATTCGCGGGTGGTATGGTCCACATTCCGGTAATTCTCCATGTGATAGGCATCGGTGCCACAATTGCCGAAGATAGCTCCCGGAATGCGCCCTTTGGTTTGGATATAGTTGTACCCGCTGACTTCGCCGATGATTTCAGGATAGGAACGGATGCTCACAAGGTCGCCGCTGTCGGATTCAAGCAACTCTTTAGCCTCGGGCAGGTCGACAAATACCTCAGGCCGCCCCGGAATTTCTCCGCCTAAATCATTAACCGGCTGGGGCTGGTAATCCTGCGAGGTGGTTTCATACCCGGTCTGTTCCCAGCGCGAAATGCCGCCGTTGAGTACTTTTACATCCTTTACACCGGCATACAGCAAAATAGCGGCGCAGCGGATAGCTCCCAGATGACCGGCGCTGCGACCGGGGTACGGGTCGTTGTTGTCGGGATTGGAGAATCGACCGTAAAGCACAACCGTCGAATCTTTAGTGATGCCATGCTTCTCCAGGGTAGCTTTTAACTCTTCCGGTGATCGGCGATTCCAGGTAATTTCCGATTCCAGGTCCATGGTATTCATGGGAATGGCCTGAGGGATATGCCCCTGCTTGTAATCATCGAGATAATCGTAATGCGAATGAAGGATAACGTAATGGCTCCCGTCATAATGCGGGGGCTTTTCGCCATGGATGAGGCTGTGAATCCACTCGGGATACACAAGCTGGTGGTAGTTGGGAAGGTGGTCCATGGGCAGGCTTTCATCATTTGTCCATTCATCCGCAAAGTGATGATAGCATTTCACATCAACATATCCCACATCCAGCAGCATCCGGGCAAACTGTTCGGTTTGTGTGCGGTCATATCCATAAATGACGACCGATTGCTGTGGCGTAATTCCTTTGCTGTCAATCAGTTCTTTCATTTCAAACTGGTAATGCGTCCATTCAAATGGGAAGCTTTTGGCGTTTTTGATATGCCCGCCGCGCTCTTCTCCGCGAAGCTTCCAGCCATTATAAGCCTCTACGGGACGAATGTCAACGATTAGAATATTAGGATTGTCATAAATTCTTGACAAGTCTCGGGTTGAAAGTTCTTTGATCTGCGTCATAAGTCTATTGTTTTTTAAACTCTCTAAATTTGGGTGTTTCGATGCTTATATACAAACGACAAATGAGTGGGGGGATTGTTTGATAATGCGAATTGAGGCGAAGGGTAAGGTTGACCTACGGTTGGTTGAATGATTGTATGGTTGTATGAATGGGGTTATTTCGAATTTCGAATTCCGGATTTCGGGTGAAAAATACTTGGGTCTTGAAACGACTTGTCAATCCTTACCTCCATTGCGAAGTTCTTTAAGGTATTCTACTGTATCTACATGTTCACCGGTTTTTCCTTCCGACATCGCTTTGGATAGCCCGATGTCTTCAATTTCTTCTTCGGTTAGTTTTTTAGTGGAAATACCGAGCTTCTTTGCCAACTGAAGAATCAAGTTTAAGTCTTTCTCAGAATTAGTATGTAATAAAACACCTTCCATAAATACTTCTTTATAACAAAGATAATGGAAATATTTATTTCTTTATCAAATGAGTAGAAATCTTGATAATCACCTTCTTGCCTTTTATCAAAAAGATCGCTGTATAGTTTTCCCAGGGAATTATTAAATGTTTGAGTTTTTATGAAATATTTGTGAAACTCAGATTTTGTAGTTGAATGAGTTCTCGCCACAATATGGTATTTGTATAACAATGCACTAACAATATAAAAGCAGGAATAATATAGTCGGTTTGCAACAGTGTCCCAATGTTCATGCGCTGCAAGAATTTTAGCTTCTTCCAGAGTCTCATAAGCCCTTTCAATTCTGTAATTAAT
>JAIPBX010000068.1 GCA_021738485.1 Bacteroidales bacterium
CGTAGGTACCTGCAGGAACTTCCAGGCTAAACGAGCCATCCAGGCCGGTAGTGGTGGTGTAGGTTCCCACGGTCACAAGTGCTCCGGAGACCGGTTCATCATCGTTATTGACTACCGTTCCATTAATCGTAGCCACAAGAGAGTAGGGATTAGAGGCCGGGCGTCCCCATACTTCAAACTGCAACGATCCTTCCCAGGGCCGGTTCCAGACAAAATATAAATCATCCTCTCCTTCGCCCTGCTGTCCTACAATCTGTGGCCAGGCTCCGTCTTCCGTATCCTGTGATACCTGGATATGTTCCGACCAGTTGTTTCCATTATCGACGGAATACTTAAGATAAGCATTTTCATAATCCGTATAAGTCCCATCGCCGTAAAAAATATAAATGCGATGATCATTGGCCTCATTTTTTGCCGCCCAGATATCCGGGCGGCTGTTATCCCCGCTATTGTCTGTTATCAACGTCGGGGCTTCCCATGAATCGCCCAGGTCATAAGAACGATACAGGCGAATATCGCTTTGTATCCCGTTTACTTTAGAGCTGGAGGTGATATACACACAACTATCCAGCACGAAGGTAGAAAGACGGGCATTATAATCCTGATTTTCACTCACATTCACAGGTGCTGTCCAGGTTTCTCCCTCGTCGTCGGACTTTGTAAAAAATATATCCAGTTGATCATATTCTTCTCCTGTCTGCTCATTATAGGAAACAAAGGTATTTCCTTCATCATAAGCTATATTACACCACCGCGATGGCATTTCAGTATCCGTCAGAAACTCTGTCTCGCTCCAGGTATCGCCGGCATCTGTGGATTTATTCAAAGCTATCTGGTAATTATAGTTACTATCGCGGGCCTCATACACCAGAAATACTTTATCCCCGACGGCCACAGCCTGGGGCGTTTGAGCGCCATTGTCAATCGTGGAAATCTGCTCTTCGTTTCCAAATGTCTCTCCTCCATCGTCCGATTGAACAAGGAAAATTTGCTGCTCACCCGGGGTGTTCCTGAAATAAAACACATAAACATTCTCTCCTGAGGCCGCTATCACCGGACAGGAAGCTCCGTATTCCAAGGCAGAATAAATTGTCTGCTTTGCGCTCCATGTCACCCCGGCATCTTCGCTTTTTCTTAACATAAGATCACCCCATTCGTTCCAAACCACGTAATAATTTTCTCCATCTTTAATGAAGTTCTGTTCATCAGAGGGGGTTGATTCACTGTCGGATAGATTCTCCATCTCTCCAAATTCCACTTGCCCAAAGACCAAAGAGGGCAAGGCAAATACTAGCACGATCCAAACCGTTTGCTTAAAAATGTACATGTTTTTCATACCTTTTTGTTATTTTTGTTTCTACATCAGTAAAACTAAAAGTCAATTATACTTAATAAATTCTTACAACTTAATTACAATATACAAAAAAATATTCAAATAATGAAACAACTAAAAGGCATTTTACTGTTTTTCAGCATTTTAATAGCTTATAGCTCGTTCTCCCAGGAGGAGGCACGTCTAATGCGATTTCCGGCAATTCATCAGAATCAGATTGTTTTTAGCTATGGCGGTGATCTTTACAGCGTGGGCGCAAATGGAGGAATAGCCCGAAAGATCACCACTCATGAAGGCTATGAGATGTTCCCCCGCTTTTCGCCAAATGGAGATCTTCTTGCTTTTACTGGTCAATACGACGGAAACACCGAAGTATTTATTATGCCGGCAGCAGGGGGAGAACCCACTCGTCTGACATACACCGCCACTCTCGACCGCGATAAGGTTTCCGACCGGATGGGACCCAACAATATCGTCATGGAATGGACACCTGATGGTAAAAATATTATTTATAGATCCCGGAAAGAATCGTTTAACTCCTTTAAGGGGAAATTGTACAAAGTATCTACAAGCGGAGGACTTAGTGAACGGCTACCCCTGCCGGAAGGTGGATTCTGTTCCTACGCACCCGACGGTGAAAAGATGGCTTATAATCGTGTTTTCAGAGAATTCAGAACATGGAAGTATTACAGGGGTGGCATGGCCGATGATATATGGATTCATAATTTCGATACCCGGGAAACAACCAATATCACGAATCACAAAGCCCAGGATATTATCCCCATGTGGCATCAGGACAGGATCTATTTCCTCTCGGACAGGGATCGTACCATGAATCTCTTTGTTTACCATACGGGCAGCGAAAAAATCGAGAAAGTGACCGATTTCGAAAAATATGATATCAAATTTCCTTCAAAAGGGAAAAATCATATTGTTTTTGAAAAAGGAGGATATATTTTTAAACTAAACCTCGACAATCATAAGGTGAGCAAGGTCAATATTAAAATTGCCGATGATAAACTTGCCTCGCGTAAAGAGCGCATTGATGCCACAGAGTTTATTGCCTCCTCTGAAATCGCACCCAATGGAAAGAGAGCCCTTTTCAGTGCGCGGGGAGATATATGGACCGTTCCCGCAAAATCAGGCATTACGTATAATCTTACCGAATCGTCAGGAGCGCATGACCGAAGTCCTAAATGGTCGCCCAATGGCGAATATATCGCTTACCTGTCGGATAAAAGCGGAGAATACGAAATCTATATCCGGAAAGCTGATGGCTCGGAAGCACCACAGCAAATGACGGAAGGGGCAGATACTTACAAATACAGTTTGCAATGGTCGCCCGATAGCAAGAAAATTCTTTGGAGTGATAAAAAAATGCGTTTACGGTATGTCAATATCGAAAACAAGCAAGTCACCGATGTGGCTGAATCCGGGGTCTGGGAATACAGGAGCTATGACTGGTCGCCCGACAGCAAATGGATCGCCTTCGCCGAGCCTCAGAAAAACGATATGACGAAGGTGCGGATTTATAATACCCAAACACAGGAAACTACAGATATCACCAGGGGATGGTACCAATCCACAAGACCGGAATTCGGAAAAGACGGCAAATACCTGTTTTTTAGCTCTGACAGGGATTTTAACCCTATCTATAGCCGTACTGAATGGAACCATGCCTATAAAGATATGGGTAAAATTTACCTTGTCACTCTGACCAAAGACACACCATCGCCTTTCCAACCTGAAAACGACAAGGTCATGGAAGATAACGGAGATAACAATGAGAAAGCGGATCAGGAATTTGATATTGAAACAGATGGCATCAAAGACCGAATTATTAATCTACCCGTTAAAGCAGGAGTTTATTACAATCTCCACAGCACCGGGGATAAATTGTTTTATAAGGCCCGGGTCGATGACAAAACTTCCATGAAGTATTTTGATTTAAAAAAGAAAAAAGAACAAGACCTTGAATTTAAAGGCGGGTTTGATATATCTCATGACGGGGAGAAAATCCTGGTGGGTAAGAAAAAATCTTATGCTATCCTGCCTCTGCCTTCTGATAAAATCAAAATGAAAGACAAACTTGATTTGTCAGACATGAAATTGTGGGTGGATAAAAAGACGGAATGGAAGCAAATCTTTGATGAAAGTTGGCGTCAGATGCGTGATTTCTTTTACGTCCCCAACATGCACGGTGTTGACTGGAAAGCTATGCATGACAAATACGGACAGATGCTTCCATACGTCAATAACCGCCATGATTTGAACTACCTGATTGGTGAGATGATTGCTGAATTGAATGTGGGGCATGCCTATGTGAACGGAGGGGACCTCCCCGAGCCCGAAAGGATCAAAACCGGGCTATTGGGGGCTCAACTTTCAAGACATTCCTCAGGCTATTATAAAATTGATAGTATTCTTGAAGGCGAAAATTTCAGGGCCAGGATTCGTAGCCCCCTAAAAGAAATTGGGTTGGATGTGTCGGAAGGAGATTTTATCATAGCTATTAATGGGGAATCTACTGCCGAAATGAACAATATTTACAAACCCCTGGTAGGTAAAGCCAAGACAAAGATAGAGATGACTTTTAACAGTGAGCCTTCCAAAGAAGGGGCTCATACAGAAATTGTAACCCCCATAAGCGATGAATCCGAGCTGCATTATTACAATTGGGTGCAGCAGAACATAGAAAAGGTTAATCGGGCTTCCGACGGACAGGTGGGTTATATTCATGTACCTGATATGGGGCGGCATGGCTTGAATAAATTTGCAAAATATTTTTATCCGCAATTAACTAAGAAAGCCTTAATTATTGACGACCGCGGTAATGGCGGGGGAAATGTAAGCCCGATGCTGATAGAGCGGCTCAGACGAGAAGTTACGCGAGCTAAAATGGCCAGGAACAAAAAAGTTCCCGGGCATGTCCCCACCAAAATGATGCTTGGCCCGAAGGTTTTACTGATAGACCAGTACTCAGCATCTGATGGAGACCTGTTTCCCTACTCCTTCAAAAAGCATGATATGGGTCCTGTCATAGGCGTCCGATCATGGGGTGGCGTTGTAGGTATCCGTGGCTCTCTGCCCTTCATTGACGGCGCCGATCTTCGCAAACCTGAATTTGCGTCCTACTCATCCGAAGAAAGCAAATGGATTATCGAAGGCAAAGGCGTGAAACCGGACATAGAAGTTCACAACGATCCGGCTAAAGAATACCAGGGCATTGATCAGCAGCTCAATAAAGCCATCGAGATTATCCTTCAAAGACTGGATGAATATAAAAAGATGCCCCCGATCCCGGAAGGGCCGGATAAAACAGGTGATGAAGATTAGAAGCAGGGAAAATTAAAGAACAGCTAATGCAAGAAACACTCTTCGATAAAACTTATCGGGGAGTGTTTTTTTGATCTGAAAAATGAACCAAAGATGGTAAAGATTGGTAGCAGTTTAAAGCTGAATTACCTGGTCGGTATAAAGCATCAATCCAGTAGTATCTTTGAACTTTTGTATCTTTTCACTACGGCCTGAATGAGATATAGGACGCTTCTTGTTACATATATGGGCTACCACTCGATCATAGCTGACAAGGTCAGCATTCCACCTAAATAGATTTATTGTTGATATTAGCTGATCAATCCCTTCCTGAAGCCATATCTTTCTTCTTACATCTCTCGATTTAAGTTCAACAAAAATCAGGATTCTCCCGGCCAGAAGTATTCCATCGCAACGTGAAGGTTTTTTCCCATTTTCCAGCAATGGTAACTCAATACAATGATCAACAGCATAGAAATTAACATCAAGTAAGCTTTTGTTTGTTACTATTCCTATCCATTCATCTTCATTATTCTCATCAATATAGGCCGGTTTGTGTGGCGGTGGAGGATCATCACACAATCCAAATCTTTCGTTATTGGAGGAGGTTCTACACTTTTCATTGAAAAAGTCTACCGGCATTTATCTTCAAATTCTACTAGTTGGACAAAGGTATCATTAACGTCTTCGAGTTTATTGTTTAAATAATTCTCATCAGAAGGCAAACCTTTATAATCTTCTAATTTTTTGATTGTTCCATCTTTTTCGTCTAATTCATAGACTGCAATATCATCCGGGTTTATTGATGATTTTATCGGATAAATTTCATTTAATTTCTTGATGAGTTTGTCATCTTCGGATACTTTCGCTTTTAGCAAATAAGTTTTTATAGCAAGAGGCAGGTAATTTATTATAAAGGGACTATGCGTCGTGATAATCAGTTTATTGCCATCAATTTGATTATTGAACTCCAGTAAAGCTTTTAACATTTCCCATTGTGAATCAGGAAATAAGTTTTGCTCCGGTTCCTCAACAATATTAACAAAAGTATTTGAATAGTATTTTGCCCTAATCGCCCGAATCTTCTCTTCACGTTCATTGCTTGTTAATGTAGTATCGTCCAGAATCGCTTCAATTTCATTGTTCATTCTGATTGATTGCGTTACGCTCAGGTTATTTTTATTCTTTCCGTTTTTAACAGAGTCAGACAAATACTTTGAAACTATATAAAGAGGAACAAAAGATTGAAAACCACTTGACGCTTCTAAGAGGTCAATTTTAAACTCTTCACCTGCAATGTATGATTTGTCATATTCTTCATCATATTCATATTTATGATCACTAATACGAAAATCAATTTTCTTTCCTTTGAATGCTTTTTGGGCTATTTTTAGTTCTTCGGCAAAACTAAAAAGATTGTCAGGCAGACCTTTAATGTTGTAAGCATCCTCTATTGTACTTAAAAAATTTCTTTCCGAGGGAGCATACATGATTTTAGGAATAGGAAAAGTATTGTTTCCAGAATCATCGATCTTCGGAGGAAAAGTGCTGTAATCAAAAACGAAATGATTTTTTTCCCCAATGAATTCAAGATAGGTATTTCGATTTTCTTTTTGGTTTACATATTCATGAATTTGATGAAATTGCAATATTGATTGGAATTTAGCTAAATGCAATTCATCCTTATTTATATCTCCGCGGTAAATGGCTTTCTCCAACCATAAAAATGTGGAAATCAGTTTTGCAAGTGTACTTTTCCCACTCCCCTGATTGCCAATGAAAAAAGTATTTTTTTTAATTTCAATCCATCCATCGTTATCCAGGTAACCTTCCTTAATCGGACCAAAATTTCTAACCTTTATTTTAACCATTCCCCCTATCTTTTTAATGTAAAAATACAATAAAGTTTAAATAATACTACTCACATGATAGACAAACCGTCCTACTAAATTACCATAAATAAATACAAGCTTTTATATCAAAAAAAGGCAGAATATAAATTCCGCCTTTCTTCAAAACTTTTTTATCGGAAATAGAATACGCTTACGCCTCCCCTTTCGGGCCACCCAGATTGAAGGGCACCTGGTTTCGGGGTGTTTCCTTAATTTGTCCGTATGTCGATTCGTATTTCTTAATATTTTCTGCCAGGGCATTCATAAGACGTTTGGCATGTTGCGGACTGACGATAATGCGGGATTTTACCTTTGCCTTTTTATTTCCGGGCATCATATTAATAAAATCCACCACGAATTCGGCATTAGAATGAGTTATAGCGGCCAGGTTAACGTAAGTTCCTTCGGCCACCTCTTCTGTTAGTTCAATATTCAGCTTTTTCTTTTCTTTAGGATCTTCCATAGCTCTATATTTTTTGTTGGTTTAAAGGTAAAAAAAAAGACGGGTTATTACACCCGCCTTTCAAGTAAACTATAGTTATTTTATTGTTCTTCTTCCTGCTTTTCAGCACTTACCAGCTCATCATAATCATCCTGCGAGCCGACGATAACATCCTCATACTCACGCAAACCGGTACCTGCGGGAATCTTATGACCCACAATCACGTTTTCTTTCAGGCCTTCAAGATCATCCCGTTTAGCTTGCACTGCTGCATTGGTCAGTACTTTGGTAGTTTCCTGGAACGAGGCTGCCGATATAAAGCTCTTCGTTTGCAGCGAGGCTTTGGTAATTCCCTGCAGCACTTGTCGTGCCGTAGCAGGTTTAGCCTCACGTGCCTGAACAACTTTCATATCGCGGCGCTTGAGTGATGAATTCTCATCACGCAGCTTTCGGGCATTAATAATTTGTCCTACTTTCAGATTGGAAGAATCACCCTGATCCTCGACTATTTTCTTATCGAAAATCCAATCATTTTCCTCCTGGAAATCAATCTTATCAACCATCTCCCCTTCGAGGAACTTGGTATCGCCCGGATCATCTATCTCAACTTTACGCATCATCTGCCGGACAATGACTTCATAATGCTTGTCATTAATCTTCACACCCTGCAGGCGATAGACCTCCTGGATTTCGTTAACGATATACTCCTGAACCCTCATCGGACCTTTAATAGCAAGTATGTCGGAAGGTCTCATAGCACCTTCTGACAAGGAAGTTCCGGCTCTGACATAATCATTCTCCTGTGCGAGAATCTGCTTAGAAGTAGGGATAAGATACTTTTTCTGTTCGCCGGTTTTGGAAGTGATAATCACTTCGCGATTTCCCCGCTTAAGCTTCTTACCAAAGGACACAAAACCGTCAATTTCAGATACCACAGCCGGGTCGGAGGGGTTACGTGCCTCAAAGAGCTCGGTAACCCTTGGCAGACCACCGGTAATATCACCGGTTTTTCCAACAGCCCGCGGTATCTTAACCAGTGTATCCCCTGCTTTCACCGTATCGCCTTCATCCACCATAATATGTGAACCGACGGGTATATCGTATCGTTTCAATTCTTCGCCTTCATCACTCACAATACGAATAATCGGATTTTTAGACTTCTTACGGTTTTCAACCACTACTTTTTCCACATATCCGGTCTGCTCATCGGATTCTACACGGTATGTCTGTCCTTCAATAATATTCTCGAAAGCAATTTTTCCTGATACTTCCGAAAGGATAAGGGCGTTATAAGGATCCCAATCACTGATAAGGTCACCTTTTTTCACCTCATCACCCGATTTAAAGTACAAGTTTGCACCATAAGGCAAATCACTCGAAGTAAGAGTCACCCCTGTATTCTTATCAACAATACGCATCTCTGCCGATCGGCCGAGTACTACATCATATTTTTTTCCTTCGGCATTGGTATATTCTATGTATCTCAGGTCATCTATTTCGAGGACACCATCATGTTTTGCTTCAATCCGTGCACTAACAGCAATATTTGAAGCAGTACCACCCACGTGGAATGTACGTAGTGTCAACTGCGTTCCGGGTTCCCCGATAGACTGAGCTGCAATGACACCTACTGATTCTCCTTTCTGTGCCAACTTACTGGTGGCGAGGTTCCTGCCGTAGCATTTAGCGCATACCCCTTTCTTAGCTTCACAGGTAAGTACCGAACGAACCTCGACACTTTCAATCGGGGATTCTTCTATCTTTGTGGCTATTGCTTCATCAATTTGTTCTCCGGCCTGAATGACTAGCTCCTCGGTTTTCGGATCAAACACATCATGTAGCGATACACGACCAAGGATACGGTCATACAAGGTTTCCACAATTTCCTCATTCTTCTTCAGGGCAGATACTGCCATACCCCGCAGGGTACCACAATCCTCCTCCATAACAACCACATCCTGAGCGACATCCACAAGACGCCTTGTAAGATAACCGGCATCAGCAGTTTTCAGGGCGGTATCGGCCAATCCTTTTCGGGCTCCGTGCGTGGAAATGAAATACTCCAGCACCGATAATCCTTCTTTAAAATTAGAAAGGATAGGATTCTCAATGATTTCTCCTCCGCTGGTTCCTGACTTTTGCGGTTTGGCCATTAGTCCCCTCATACCTGATAGCTGTCGAATCTGCTCTTTCGAACCCCGTGCTCCGGAATCGAGCATCATGTATACCGGATTAAAACCTTGCTTATCAGAAGTCAACTGATTCATCAAAGTATTGGTAAGGTAAGAATTGGTATGGGTCCAGATATCGATAATCTGGTTATAACGTTCATTGTTTGTAATGAAGCCCATATTATAGTTGTTCATTACCTCATCAACCTCTTCGTTAGCCTGTTCAATTAAGCTATCCTTATTTTCGGGGATAATAACATCATCCAGGTTAAAGGAAAGACCACCTTCAAAGGCTTTTCGGAAGCCCATATCCTTAATATCATCCAGAAACTTAGCAGCGGCCTGAGTACCCATTTTCTTAAAGACATTCCCGATAATGTCTCGCAAGGATTTTTTTGTCAGCAATTGATTAACAAATCCATATCCTTCAGGCACTAATTCGTTAAAAAGAATACGTCCCGTCGTTGTTTCAACTATTTGCCTCTTGCTGCGATCGCCTGTGCCCTCCGGATCGACAATTCTTACATTAATAACACTATGCAGGCTCACCACTCCTTCATTGTAAGCAATGATAACCTCTTCGGGTGAGTAGAAAGTTTTTCCTTCCCCTTTCATGGGAAGCTCCTTGGTACTCTTTCTTGCTTTGGTAATATAATAGAGACCAAGCACCATATCCTGCGAAGGTACCGTAATAGGTGCCCCGTTTGCAGGGTTAAGAATGTTATGGGAAGCCAGCATCAACAACTGTGTTTCAAGAATAGCTTCATTGCCAAGAGGCACATGAACCGCCATCTGGTCCCCGTCAAAGTCGGCATTAAAGGCCGTACATGCCAACGGGTGCAACTGCATTGCTTTTCCTTCCACCAATTTAGGCTGGAAAGCTTGTATACCAAGACGGTGCAATGTAGGAGCACGATTGAGCATAACAGGGTGACCTTTCAGTATATTTTCCAGGATATCCCAAACAACGGGGTCTTTACGGTCGACAATCTTCTTCGCCGATTTAACGGTTTTGACAATACCTCTTTCAAGAAGTTTACGAATGATGAAAGGCTTGAACAGCTCGGAAGCCATATCCTTAGGCAACCCACATTCATTCATTTTCATCTCCGGTCCTACCACAATTACCGAGCGTCCGGAATAATCCACTCTTTTCCCCAGCAGATTCTGACGGAAGCGTCCCTGCTTTCCTTTCAAACTATCGGAAAGCGATTTCAGGGCGCGGTTTGAATCGGTTTTTACCGCGTTGGATTTCCTGGAATTATCGAACAGGGAATCCACAGCTTCCTGCAACATGCGCTTCTCGTTACGCATGATAACATCCGGGGCTTTTATTTCGATAAGGCGTTTAAGCCTGTTATTTCGAATAATGACCCTTCGGTATAAATCATTCAGGTCGGAAGTAGCAAAGCGCCCGCCATCGAGAGGCACCAGAGGCCTGAGCTCGGGCGGGGTAACCGGTACGACTTTCACGATCATCCATTCGGGATGATTTTCCATGCGCGTTTTGGCGTCTCTGAAAGCTTCAAAAACCTGAAGTCTTTTCAGAGCATCCTGTTTACGCTGCTGTGATGTTTCTGTATTAGCTTTATGTCTGAGGTTGAATGACATCTCATCCAGATTCAGACGAGCCAGAATATCATGTAGGGCTTCAGCTCCCATTTTTGCGATAAACTTATCCGGATCGGTATCGTCCAGATATTGGTTATCCTTGGGAAGTGTTTCAAGTATCTCGAAATACTCCTCTTCGGTAAGGAAATCGAGATATTTGACATCATCTTTGGCTTTAACACCCGGATTGATAACCACATACCTTTCGTAGTATATGATCATATCCAGTTTTTTTGTAGGTAATCCCAGAAGGTTCCCGATTTTGTTGGGTAAACTTCTGAAAAACCAAATGTGAGCAACCGGGACCACAAGTTGAATATGTCCCATGCGCTCTCTTCTCACTTTCTTTTCGGTAACTTCTACGCCACAACGGTCACAAACAATGCCTTTATAGCGTATCCGTTTATATTTTCCACAGTGGCATTCGTAATCCTTCACCGGACCGAAAATACGCTCACAGAACAGCCCGTCACGTTCGGGTTTGTACGTTCTGTAATTAATCGTTTCGGGCTTGAGGACTTCACCACTAGAACGCTCAAGAATATCTTCCGGAGAAGCAAGACTTACGGTCATGCTTCTAAAATCACTGCTTATCTTATTGTCCTTTCTAAATGCCATATTTTTATGAACTGGTTTGATGAGCGCTGCTATGCAGCGAAATATAATTAATCAAAGGATACATTCAGTCCTAATCCTCTTAATTCGTGTATAAGTACGTTAAATGATTCGGGAACACCAGGTTGCGGCATATTCTCACCTTTAACGATTGACTCATATGCTTTAGCCCTTCCCTGTACATCATCCGACTTCACGGTCAGAATTTCCTGAAGGACATTAGCCGCTCCAAATGCTTCGAGGGCCCAAACCTCCATTTCACCGAATCGTTGACCACCAAACTGGGCTTTACCACCAAGGGGCTGCTGCGTAATGAGCGAATAAGGCCCGATAGAACGCGCGTGCATCTTATCCTCAACCATATGGTGTAATTTCAACATATAGATAAACCCTACTGTTGCAGGTTGGTCGAAACGTTCACCTGTACCCCCGTCATAAAGGTAGGTACGCCCGTTTCTGGGCAATCCGGCTTTTTCGAGGTACTGGTTAATTTCCTCATTTTCGGCGCCGTCAAAGATAGGCGAGGAGAACTTCATACCAAGTTCTTTCCCTGCCCAGCCAAGGACGGTTTCGTAAATCTGTCCAAGGTTCATCCGTGAGGGCACACCCAGTGGACTAAGTACAATATCAACGGGCGTTCCGTCTTTAAGGAACGGCATATCTTCTTCCCGCACAATTTTCGCCACAATACCCTTGTTACCGTGACGACCGGCCATCTTATCCCCTACTTTGAGCTTTCGCTTCTTGGCCATATAAACCTTGGCCATCTGTACAATACCGCTTGGTAGCTCATCGCCAACTGTGGCTACAAATTTCTTACGGTTAAAGTCCCCTAACAGCTCTTTATATTTGATATTGTAATTATTGATAACCTCCTTGATCATCTGGTTTTTCTCGTCATCCGTCGTCCAACCGGAGGGGTTCACATTCGTATAATCAATAGTCGCCAGAGCTTTCTGGGTGAATTTGGATTTTTTGGGTATAAGCTCCTCATTAAAATTATTGGTCACCCCCTGCGAGGTTTTGCCACTAACAATAACCGTCAGCTTATCCACGAGTTTGCCTTTCAGCTCTTCCACTTCCTTGTTGTGGTCTTCTTCCAGCTTAGTGACAATCTCCTTCTCTTTCGTCTTCGCTCTACGGTCTCTCATAGAGCGGGAGAAAAGCTGTTTCTTGATGATTACACCTTCCATTGACGGCGGTGCTTTAAGGGATGCATCTTTGACATCTCCCGCTTTGTCACCGAAAATAGCCCTCAGTAATTTCTCTTCGGGTGTGGGGTCACTTTCTCCTTTAGGAGTAATCTTTCCTATCAGGATATCTCCTTCCCGTACTTCCGCTCCAATACGGATAAGGCCGTTTTCATCCAAATCCTTGGTTGCTTCAGTACTTACGTTGGGAATATCATTGGTCAATTCTTCAATACCGCGCTTGGTATCGCGTACTTCCAATGAAAATTCCTCTATATGAATGGATGTAAAAATATCCTCTTTCACCACTTTTTCGGAGACCACGATGGCATCCTCAAAATTGTATCCCTTCCAGGGCATGAAGGCCACTTTGAGGTTACGCCCCAGGGCAAGGTCTCCGTTTTTAGTCGCATATCCTTCGCACAGGACCTGACCTTTTCTAACTGTATCGCCTTTTCTAACAATCGGGCGAAGGTTAATACTTGTATTTTGATTGGTGCGGCGATTTTTGGTCAGAGAATAGCGCCTCACATCATCGTCAAAACTAACCATTCTCTCACGCTCGTCGCGGTGGTAGCGAATAACAATTTCATTGGCATCGACATATTCGACCACGCCATCTCCTTCAGCATTGATTAAGACCCTTGAATCCTGGGCCACCTGGTCTTCAATGCCGGTTCCTACAATAGGAGCTTCAGGGTTTACCAGAGGTACAGCCTGACGCATCATATTTGATCCCATGAGGGCCCGGTTAGCATCGTCATGCTCCAGGAAGGGAATGAGCGAGGCTGCTATTGAGGCAATTTGATTTGGGGCCGAATCAATAAGGTCGACTTTATTCTTATCAATAATAGGATAATCAGCAAGGAAACGTGCTTTAACCCTATCATTCGAAAAATTCCCATCCTGATCAAGGACGGTGTTAGCCTGAGCGATAATCTTTTTCTCTTCTTCCTCGGCACTAAGATAAACCGGCTCTTTCTCCTTTTCTACTTTTCCCTGATCAATTTGAAGATAAGGTGTTTCGATAAACCCTAGCTTATTAATCTTGGCATAGACACATAAGGAAGAAATCAGTCCAATATTCGGACCTTCCGGTGTTTCGATAGTACATAACCGACCATAATGGGTATAGTGGACGTCACGTACTTCAAAGCCGGCACGCTCCCGCGACAATCCGCCGGGCCCCAGGGCCGAAACCCGCCGCTTATGGGTCACTTCGGCCAACGGATTGGTCTGATCCATAAACTGGGAAAGCTGGTTGGTGCCGAAAAATGAATTAATAACCGAAGACAGTGTCTTGGCATTAATCAGATCCGTCGGAGTAAATACTTCATTATCCCTGACGTTCATGCGTTCGCGTATAGTTCTGGCCATACGGGCCAGTCCTACACCAAACTGGTTATATAATTGTTCACCGACGGTACGCACCCTTCGGTTACTTAAATGGTCGATATCATCCCGCTCCGCTTTATTATTAATCAGACCAACAAGATATTGAATAATACTTGTAATATCTTCGTTGGTAAGAATCCGCGTATCGGGGTCGATATTCAGATTCAATTTTTTGTTGATACGATAACGCCCAACTTCTCCCAGGTCGTAGCGTTTTTCGGAGAAGAAAAGTTTATCGATAATACCCCTGGCGGTTTCTTCGTCCGGAGGCTCAGCATTTCTTAATTGCCTGTAAATGTATTCCACTGCCTCTTTCTCCGAATTGGCGGTATCCTTTTGCAGGGTATTAAAAATAATCTCATAATCCGAGCTTCGTCCGCCTTCTTTATGGACAAGAATGGATTTGATCCCTGCATCGACAATCATGTCGATATGCTTTTCTTCAAGTTCCGTTTCCCGATCTATGAGAACTTCCGTTCGCTCAATAGAGACAACTTCACCTGTATCTTCATCCACAAAATCCTCAACCCATGATCTCACCACGCGAGCCGCTAACCGACGACCCACCATCTTTTTAAGGTTAGCCTTGGTTACTTTGACTTCCTGCGCCAGGCCGAATATCTCCAGAATATCCTGGTCCGATTCGTATCCTACGGCCCGTAGCAGGGTAGTTATGGGTAATTTCTTTTTCCGGTCGATGTAGGCATACATCACATTATTGATATCCGTTGTAAATTCCATCCACGACCCTTTGAAAGGGATAATTCGGGCGGAAAACAACTGGGTACCGTTAGCATGAAAACTGGTTCCGAAGAATACACCGGGAGAGCGGTGCAACTGAGAAACAATCACTCTTTCGGCCCCATTGATAACGAAGGTGCCTTTAGGAGTCATATAAGGAATCATGCCAAGGTAAACATCCTGGATGATTGTTTCAAAGTCTTCATGCTCAGGGTCAGTGCAATAAAGCTTTAATTTGGCTTTCAGTGGGACACTGTAAGTCAATCCCCGGTCCAGGCATTCGGAAATGCTATACCTGGGAGGGTCAATAAAATAATCCAGAAATTCGAGAACAAAGTTATTACGAGCATCCGTAATTGGAAAATTCTCTGAAAAAACCCGGTAAAGACCTTCATCCTGTCGATCTTCAGGATTCGTTTCGAGCTGGAAAAAATCTCGAAACGATTTCAGTTGTATGTCTAAAAAATCCGGGTAATCAATATGAATTTGCGCCGATGCGAATGATATTCTATTCGATTTTTTCAAAGCCAAGGTCCTTGTAATTTTTAGTTAAAGCCAAAAGAAAAAACAACACTATACCAATAGAAATAAACCTCATTGTTGGTGCTAAGCACCAACAAGAGGCTAATTCCTATAATATTTCAATGAAATATTACTTAATTTCAATTTCAGCACCAACTTCTTCCAGCTGGCTCTTAAAGCCGTCTGCTTCATCCTTGGTCACACCTTCTTTAAGGGGTGTTGGAACGGAATCCACGAGTGATTTGGCTTCTTTCAGTCCCAAACTAGTCAATTCTTTAACCAATTTAACGACTTTCAATTTTGAAGAACCTGCTGATTTGAGAATTACATCAAATTCAGTTTGTTCTTCCTCCTGGGCAGCTCCTTCTTCTCCGCCACCTCCGGCGACAGCAACTGGAGCAGCAGCCGGCTCTATACCGTATTCTTCTTTTAATATTTCAGCTAACTCATTTACCTCTTTAACACTTAAGTTAACTAATTGTTCTGCAAATTCTTTTAAATCAGCCATTGTATTTGTCTTTTAATGTTTTACTTTCTTGAATTACTTAATAAAATTATTCTTCTTTTTCCGATAAGGTTTTCAATATACCTGTCAGGTTATTGCTACCGGATTGCAATGCAGAGATAACATTTTTCGCCGGAGCCTGCAGGGCAGAAATAACATCCGCGATGAGTTCTTCTCTGGACTTGATGTTGACAAGCGTTTCCAGTTTCTCATCCCCCAAATAAGTCATCTCTTCAATATAAGCTCCTTTCAGAAGGGGCTTGGAAAAGTCCTTACGAAAATCCTTTATCAACTTAGCGGGGACATTACCGGTATCGGCAAACATCAACGCAGTAGGACCAGCAAGGGCTTCTTCGAGTTCTCCCAGCTCCTTATCGGAACGCTCCATTGCAATTTGTAGAAGTTTGTTCTTAACGACAGTCAACTGAACGTTTCTTTTGAAGCAAGCCCTTCTCAATTTAGAAGTGGCTTCGGCATTCAATTCCGACACATCGGTCAGATAAACATAATCGTTATCGTTCAGCTGCTGTTTTAAGGCTTCTATTTGTTGTGTTTTTTCTTCTCTAGTCATAAATTACCAATTATTAGGATAACTGTAAAGAAAACTAAACTATTTTCTTACAGATTTTGGGTCAATCTTAATACCGGGACTCATTGTACTTGACACATAAATACTTAAGAGGTAAGTACCTTTTGCAGCCGCAGGTTTAAGCTGGATAATGGTATTGACCATTTCTTTTATATTGTCAGCCAGTTTGCTTTTCTCGAAAGAAACTTTTCCGACAGCGGCGTGAATAATCCCATACTTATCCACTTTAAAATCGACCTTACCCGCTTTGGCTTCTTTTACGGCCTGGGCTATGTCGTTGGTTACGGTTCCTGTTTTCGGGTTAGGCATCAGCCCTCTGGGGCCAAGTATTTTTCCTAACGGACCGACTTTGGGCATGACACTAGGTTGGGTAATCACTACATCGACATCAACCCATCCTTGTTTGATTTTATTGATATAGTCATCCAATCCCACGTAGTCGGCGCCCGCCTCTTTGGCTTCGTCTTCTTTGTCAGCATTGCACAGCACCAAAACTTTTTTGGTTTTCCCCGTACCATGCGGCAAAAATACAGAACCGCGAACCATTTGATTGGCTTTTCTGGGATCGACACCAAGGCGTATATCCAGATCTACGGAAGCATCAAAATTGACGGTCGTAGTTTCTTTGACCAAATCAACAGCCTCTTCGAGGGGATATACAGCTTTTCGGTCTATCTTTTCTAAAGCCGCTTTTCGGTTTTTTGTCAGCTTTGTCATTCTAATTGTTTTTTCATTACCAAATGATCATCACATACACCATGTGATTTTCAGCTTTATTTATTCCACGGGGCTTTGCCTTTAATACGTACTCCCATGCTGCGGGCCGTTCCAGCGACCATTTTCATAGCTGACTCGACGGTAAATGCATTTAAATCTGCCATTTTTCCTTCAGCTATCTCATGTACCTGATCCCATGACAATGAAGCGGCTCTTTTGCGGTTAGGTTCTCCCGAACCCCCCTTAATTTTAGCTGCTTCCATGATCTGAACAGGTACCGGCGGGAGTTTGGTAACAAACTTAAAGGACTTGTCCTTGTAGACAGTAATGACCACAGGAATCACCTTACCGGTTTGTTCCTGCGTTCGGGCATTAAACTGCTTACAAAACTCCATAATGTTCAGCCCCTTCGCACCAAGCGCCGGTCCGACGGGTGGCGATGGATTGGCTGCGCCTCCTTTGATTTGCAACTTTATTATTCCATCAACTTCT
>JAIPBX010000008.1 GCA_021738485.1 Bacteroidales bacterium
GAGGAAAACAATATAACGGACCGGTTACAACGCGGGAAATTGAAGGAACCGATAAAGTCAATACGATACGATGGTTGCAAAATACGGGAGTGAACATTCAAATGAATGGTGGTTCCGGAACACCTTATACCAAATCCAGTCGTATTTATCCAATTGGAGGCCAAAGAGTTATCCAGGGTTCGATAAATGGAGCACGAAAACCATCGCAGTTCAGGTTTGACCTGCGACTTGACCGGGATATTGATATTACATTTGGCCAGGGAAAAAATAAACGACCTACAACGATGAATGTGTATCTCCAGGTCCTCAATTTATTTGATACCCAAAATGTGCTTAATGTATATTCAGCCACCGGAAATGCTAACGATGACGGCTATCTATCTGCCGACGAATGGCAGACAAGTATAAACTCAAGGATAGACTCTCAGGCATACAGGACAATGTATGCGATGCGTATCAATTCACCGTTTAATTATAGTTCTCCAAGAAGAATTCGGGTAGGTGTAAACTTTAAGTTTTAATTGATTAAGAAATTGATAAAGTGAAAATTATGTATAAAAGGAAAATAACATTATTTGTACTTGTGCTGGCAGTACTTTCTTTTATCCCTTACAGCTCTTCGGCCAGAGAATGGGTAAAAGATACGACGAATAATAAACGCACAAAGACAATAAAATCAACGGCTGCCGGTTGTTTGCCTGCTATGTCCTATCAATACCTGGATGTGAATAATGTCAGGGCGCGAATTAATACCGGCGGTGATATGTGGTGGGATTTCGAAAATGGGAAATACGAAATACCCAAAGGAACAGGACAAACTTCAATGTTTTCCGCAGCATTATGGCTGGGAGGCGTTGATGTTAATGACCAGCTCAAACTAGCGGCTCAGATGTATCGGTACGGCCCAGATCAGCAAGGGAGTAATACTGTGGATTATTGGACAGGGCCCCTTAGTGTGGATGGTGCGGCCAGCGTGAGCCAGCAAACGTGTAAGGAATATGATCGGATGTTTCCCATAACCCGGCAGCAAGTCAATGAATTTGTTGCCAAATGGGATAAGCCGGAACAATATCCCGATTACAGCATACCACGCTCCATTCGGGAATGGCCGGCGCATGGTGACATAACCAAAGGACAGAGTTTTTACCTGGCTCCTTTTTATGATAATAACGGAGATGGAGAGTATAATCCCTCGCAGGGGGACTATCCCTATTATGACCTGAGTGGAGATTTGTGCGGAACTCAGACTCCAACCAAAGATGAAGAGGCAGGTGATGTCATACCTAATTCTTCTGTTTTAGCCGACCAGGTCATTAAAGGGGATGAGACCCTGTGGTGGGTATTTAACGATAAAGGAAATACGCATACCGAAACCGAGGGGACCCCCATCGGTGTGGAAATCAGAGCTCAGGCTTTTGGTTTCTCCACAAATGATGAGGTAGATAATATGTCATTTTATTCCTACGAGATTATTAACCGCTCCACGTTTACCCTGCAGGACACTTACTTTAGTCAATGGGTAGACACAGACCTCGGCGATCACAAGGACGATTACGTCGGTTGTGATGTTGAAAGAGGGTTGGGTTATTGTTATAATGGTAGAAATGTAGACGGACAGGGGCAGCCCTGGACTTATGGGGAGAACCCCCCGGCCATAGGCGTCGACTTTTTTCAGGGTCCTTATATTGATGATGATGGACAGGATAATGCTGCCTTTACGGGAGATTGCTCCATATTTGACTACAACGCCCCCGCCGGAAGTGCCAATGATGGCAGTGCTATCAATGGTGTGAATTTCGGCGATTCTATTGTGGATAATGAGCGTTTCGGAATGCGTCGGTTTGTTTATCACAACAATCCGTCATGGGGAGCCGCCGGTCCCTACATGCATGATCCCGAATATGCCATCGATTACTATAATTACCTCCGCGGAATTTGGAAAGATGGAACCAAAATGCTTTATGGGGGCAATGCCCACGAATCTTCTGGAGCTTATGGTCCGGAATGCGACTTCATGTTCCCCGGTAATACTGATCCTTGTAATTGGGGTACGAACGGACAAGCCCCCAGTGGACCCAAGCAATGGACCGAGGAAACCGCTGGAAACGAAGAAGGGGACCGTCGCTTTATGCAGTCGGCCGGGCCTTTTACTCTCAAACCAGGAGGCGTTAACTACATTACGGTAGGTATCCCTTGGGCACGTGCCGATAGAGGAGGACCTTTTGCTTCCGTTGAAAAGCTCAGGGTAGCAGACGATAAAGCGCAAGCTCTTTTTGAAAATTGTTTCCAGGTCGTGAATGGACCCAATGCTCCTGATTTGACAATTAAAGAAGAAGATAACGAGCTTACGGTTTTCCTTACCAACAGAGATATCAACAATACCGGAAATAATTATCGGGAACAATACGAGGAGATAGATCCTACAATAAGCTCCCCGGATTCCTTGTCTTCAGATGAGCGTTGGGATTCAACCTATAATTTTGAAGGATATAAAGTGTATCAGATAGCCAGTCCTGATGTATCTCCGGATGAATTTGATAACCCGGATAAAGCTCAACTGGTAATGCAGTGTGATGTGAAAAATGGAGTGGATCGATTGATTAACTATGAATATAATGAAAATCTGGATGCTGCGGTTCCGGTCCTGAAAGTGGACGGAGCAGATGAAGGAATTACCCATTCCTTTACTCTTAAGGAAGATTATTTAGCAGGAGAGCCTCTTGTCAATCATAAGCAGTATTATTTTAAGGCCGTGGCCTACGCCTACAATAATTATAGAGATTATGATCCTGAAGTGCAACCCGAAGGTCAAAAGCTACCTTATTTGGAAGGTAGGAAAAATATCCAAACCTACACCGGCATACCACATAAAAATGTGAGAGATCTTAAAGCTCAGGCCGATTATGGCGACGGTATTCCGGTAACCCGGGTTCAGGGTCAGGGAAACAGTGGTAATTACCTGGAACTTCAGGAAAGCGTTTACCAGCAGATTCTAAGCATGGAACCCTATGATACGACCATGTCTGTTGAGGACGATAATTATCCTTTGATTAGAAACTTATCCTATAAAGGGGGATCAGGGCCTGTGTCCGTGAAAGTGATCGATCCGCACAATGTGAAAGCAGGACAATTTGCCCTGATTTTTGACTCTTTGCGGCGCCATAATCTGACGAATATCACAGGAGAACCCAATGCTCATGAAGGTGGAGACACAGCCAGTTATTTTGTTACTACCTGGTATCTCAAGGACCTGAATACAGGCGATGTTCATAGGGCCGATACGACATTGGTAAAAAATAATGAACAACTGTTCCTTGATTTAGGTATTTCCGTGGAGATGAAACAGGTGTTCCGACCCGGAGCCAGGCAAGTTGGGAAAGTAGCTGTCGGAGAGGATGCTCAGACGGGAGATACAGTATTTGAGCCTTTGCCCGGCTATCTTGCCCAGAATAATGGCTTGATTGGAGCTTCTATGAAGTTTGGCGACTCTACTAACCGATGGCTATCGGGTGTGCCTGATAACGATAATAGTGTGTTGGGCTATACCGATTGGATAAAAGCGGGAACAGCTCCTACACCGGAAGCCGGAGAAGTTTACAATCCTGTGGATGCCGGATTGAGAGGTAATGAACCGGGCTATGCCTATGATCCTACTTCTGTGTTTGAAAGTATACTGAATGGAACATGGGCGCCGTATAAAATGACGGCTACTTTCAGAGAGCAGGATGCCGGTCCGGTGTACCATAAAGCTAATGTGGCTAGTGGTTTTAGCCGGAACCTGGCTAAATGGGACAAAATATCCAGTGTGGATGTGATAATCACCTCCGATTCTACGAAATGGACCCGGTGCCCCGTTGTTGAGACCAATCCCAATGAGGAATTGGCCGAAGGCGGTGCCAGTCAACTGAGTTCTAGAAGAGCACCATCTGTCAATATTCATGGTGAAGCCGGTGTGGAAAGTGACGACCCCTTGTTAAATTCGAGTTATGTCGACAGTACAGGCATGGGTTGGTTCCCCGGATATGCAGTGAATGTGGAAACAGGCGAACGATTGAATATGGCATTTGGAGAGGATTCCTGGCTGGTCCAGGAAAATGGAAGGGATATGATATGGAACCCGACCTCCAAGATATTTAATAAAACAGGAGATGTTGTTCTCGGCGGTAAACATACTGTCTATGTTTTCGCCCAGGATACTGTGGCTCCAGATGCGTTTGCCTATGAGGATACACCAACGATTGATGCTTTTGAATTTGTTCAGCCTGTTTATGATGCCGGTAAATCAATGAAGAAAATGCTGGATAGTGCGCAGTTTTCACCTTTTATAGGTGAGAGTGTAACTTCACCAAGGGAATTTGTTTATTCCACGGCCATTTGGGTTAATATGCCTCTGGCTGCCGATACATCAGAGTGGTTAGCCAATGATGTAAAGATCGAGCTTAGAGTGAACAAGCCCTTTGGTAAGTTCAATACCGCAATAGCAGATTTGGGCGAATATGAGATTCCCCAGGTTGACGTTAATGCAGGTTATCCAGTCTATAAGTTTGCGACTGACGGAGTTGCTCCGGTTGAAAAAGATGAGGAGGATGTACAGAAAGATCTTGACCTGATTTCTGTTGTGCCTAATCCCTACTATGGGTATAGTAAATACGAGCAGAACCAGTTGGATAACCGTGTTAAATTTACTAATCTACCTGAGCGTTGTACCATCACAATATATAATGTGAGTGGTACGATGATACGTCAGTATAAAAAGGATAATCCAAGTACACAGTTAGACTGGGATTTGAATAACTTTGCCGGAATACCTGTTGCAGGAGGAGTGTATTATATACATGTTGATGCACCAGGAAAAGGTGAGCGGGTAGTAAAATGGTTTGGTGCAATGCGTCCTACTGACCTGAACGCATTTTAATCCTTGATAATTAATTTGTAGAATGATAAAAAGTTATATTATATGAAGACGATATATCATTATTTAATAGCAGTATTATTATCAGGTTTGTTTATTTTTTCGGCTAATGAAGTATTAGCCGGAAATAAAGACCGTTCAGGGGAAGCCGGAGCCACTGAACTCCTGATAAATCCATGGGCTCGAAGCTCCGGATGGGGTAGTGTCAACACTGCCAATGTACAAGGGCTGGAAAGCATGTTTGTCAACATTGCCGGAGCAGCTTTTACTGAAGGTACGGAAGCGATTTTTAGTTCCACCCAATGGCTGAAAGGCAGCGGGACCGATATTATGGCTTTCGGGATAACGCAAAAAGCCGGAGCTTCCGGGGTAATAGGCCTCAACATGATGTCTATGAGTTTCGGGGACATATCCGTAACCGAGGTAAATACACCGGAGAGTGATATCGGAACTTTTTCTCCTAACCTGATGAATATAGGAGTTTCTTATTCCAAAATATTTTCCAATAGTATTTACGGAGGACTCCAGGTGAAGGCGATTTCCGAAAATATATCCGACCTGAGCGCCACCGCGCTGGCTTTGGATGCCGGTATACAATATGTTACCGGACCAGAGGATAATATCCGCTTTGGGATTACGCTCAGGAATTGGGGAACAAAATTGAGCTATACGGGAGATGGTATAGCCTTTCGGGTAACTCCGCCATCGCAGCAAGATGAATTTACCCTGGAACAGCGTTCAGCATCTTATGAGTTGCCTTCGCAAATGAATATCGGTGCATCCTACGATTTTGTTTTTGATAAGCACACCTTTACCCTGGCCGGTAATTTCCGTTCTAATTCTTTTACTAATGACCAGGTAACTTTTGGTGCTCAGTACAAATTGATGGATTATCTGCAATTGCGAGGCTCCTATACCACGGAAGAAGGAATTACGAATGATATTTCCAGCGGTGAGCGCTACACAGTCGATAACGGTATCAGCGCTGGTATGACGGTTGAAATCCCTCTTGATAAAGATAGCAATACAACATTTGCCGTGGATTATGCGTTTAGGTCAACAGCACATTTTGACAATACACATAGTATCGGTGCAAAAGTAAATTTCTAGGATAGAATTATAAAATATTGGGAACTAGTGGCAAGAGGACTCTTTAGGGGGTCTTCTTGCTGTTTTTGTCTTTTCATGAATAAAAAAAAGGCGGTATATGGCAGAAGTAAAATATTTTACAAAAGAAGCGTTGGATAAACTGAAAAAGGAGTTGCAACATTTGATTAGAGTGGAACGCCCTAAAATATCCAAACAGATTGCAGAGGCACGGGATAAAGGAGATATCTCGGAGAACGCGGAGTATGATGCGGCGAAAGATGCGCAGGGAATGCTTGAAATGAAGATTGCCAAGTTGCAGGATAAGATTGCACAGGCGAGAATTATAGATGAATCAAAGATTGATACTTCTAAAGCATACATTTATGCCACGGTCACCATTAAAAACAAACACAATGGTAATGAGATGAAGTATACTCTTGTGAATGAGACGGAGGCGAACCTTCGGGAAGGTAAAATCTCCGTAGATTCCCCTATCGGGAGAGGTCTGCTGGGACATCAGGTTGGCGAAACAGTGGAAATACAAGTTCCTGCCGGGAAAATTCCTTTTGAAATCATTGATATAAATTACCAACAATAGAATTATGAGCACCATTTTTTCAAAAATTGTAAAGGGCGATTTACCAGCCTACAAGATTGCTGAAGATGAGAACTTTTTGGCGTTTTTGGACATTAACCCCCTGGCCAAAGGCCATACACTGGTAATTCCCAAAAAGGAGGTGGATTATATTTTTGATATTGACGATGATCTCTACAAAGGACTGTTTGCTTTTGCCAAAAAGGTAGGCAAGGCTATTGATAAAGCTATCCCCTGCCAAAGGGTGGGTATTACTGTCATAGGGCTGGAAATTGCCCATGCGCATATTCATCTCATACCGATTAATTCTATTTATGATATGGATTTTAAGCAGCCTAAGCTTAAGCTATCGGAAGAAGAGTTTAGGGAGATTGCGGAAAATATCCGATCGAAAGTAGATTCATGATAATCACTAACAACAGCCTTAATAAGCCCTTTCATTTTTTCCTTCAATGTAATTTATGAAAGATTGGTTTACTACTTTGTTTCCTCCGGGTGTGGGGAAATTTCCAGTAAAATACCAGTCCCCGTTATGATGAGGAATGGCTTTGTGTAAATTTTCAATCGATTGGTAGACGATTTTCACTTCCGCCGTTATATCGGGAGGAGCCACCAGCTCCGATATTTTTTCTGAGATTTGCTTGGCTGTAAAAGGTTCATAAATGGCTTTGACATGATTTACCATTTCCTCTTTGGGTTTGATAGCATCTTCTTTGCATCTGCGATAGACTTCGTTAATGACGTGTTGCTGGTTGGTTTCTTTTAAAAGCTGGATAGCCGCGTTAAATGCAATAAAATCATTGAGTTTGGCCATGTCAATTCCATAGCAGTCCGGATAGCGTATTTGGGGAGCTGAAGAACCAATAATAATTTTTTTGGGATTAAGGCGGTCGAGTATGCGAATAATACTTTGCTTCAGCGTGGTGCCCCTAACAATAGAATCATCCAAAACCACAAGGTTATCCCGGCCATCATCGATAATGCCGTAGGTTACATCATATAAATGCGCAACTAGCTCATCCCTTTTCTGGTCTTCAGTGATAAAGGTACGCATCTTGGCATCTTTTACGGCGACGTTCTCCATGCGTGGTCGTAGCGATAAAATCTCTCCGAGTTTTTCTTCGGAATAATCGCCCTGTAATGCTTTAAGCTGATCTTTTTTGATTCTATCGCAAAAGCTATGAAGCTCGTCAATCATACCGTAGTAGGCCGTTGAGGCAGTATTGGGGATGTAGCTGAATACCGTGTGTTTAAAATCATGATCCACTTCTTTTAAAATATCATTCACAAGGTATTTCCCCAGGCTTTTCCTTTCGTTATAAATATCTTTATCCGAGCCTCTTGAAAAATATATACGCTCAAAGGAGCATGGCCGCACGCCGGTGCTCTCTTTGAAAGGCTTTTCTTTGACCTCACCATTAGGTCTGACTAGTAAGGCATGTCCCGGCTTAACTTCATGAATTTTTTCCATGGGTACATTAAAGGCCGTCTGAATGACCGGGCGCTCGGAGGCAGCCACTACCACCTCCTCATCCATATAGTAAAAGGCAGGCCGGATTCCTGACGGATCACGCATAACGAATGCATCGCCATGACCTAGCAAGCCGCCTATGGCATAACCGCCATCCCATCGCCGGGCCGATTCTTCTAAAATGCGATGGACATCTATATTCTCCACGATCCTGTCGGTAATTTCGATCTTTTCCAGGCCTTTATTACGGTAATGTGAATAGAGCCTTTCATTTTCTTCATCGAGGAAATGACCGATTCTTTCCAGAACCGTAATGGTATCGGAAGTCTCTACCGGAAACTGCCCCAAATCAACCAGTTGATCAAATAACTCATCCACATTCGTAAAGTTGAAATTCCCGGCTAAAACCAGGTTTCTGGTTTTCCAGTTGTTTTCACGCATAACCGGATGAAGAAATTCCAGGTCGTTTCCGCCAAAAGTGCCATAGCGCAGATGGCCCAGGAAAAGTTCGCCCGTGAAACCGTAATGTTTTTTCAGCCAGTTAACATCCCTTAAGCGATGGGGGGAATTTTTTTGAAGATCAGCAAACTTAGAATAAATATCGTTGAATATGGTTTTTATAGGCGACGGATCATTGGAACGCTGCCGGTGGAAATAGCGTTGTCCGGGGCGCATATTCAGCTTCAGGCTAGCTATTCCTGCCCCATCCTGCCCGCGGTTGTGTTGCTTTTCCATAAGCAAGTGAAGCTTATTCAACCCATAGAATGGCGTTCCGTATTTTGAGAGATAATACTCAAGAGGCTTTCTCAGCCTCACCAAGGCGATTCCGCATTCGTGCTTTATCAATTCACTCATTCCTTAATCCCTGTTTTTTTGCAAAATTACAATAATAGTTCTGCAAAAATATTTATCTTCCCATTTTCAAAACCGGAAATGATGAAAGTAGTTGTTGAACAAGCCCGTAAAAGGCATATTGCGCGGATTGTCGATTTTCAGATAGCCATGGCGCAAGAAACAGAAGAGGTAGACCTGGACAGAGAAACCGCTACTAAAGGCGTTAGCGCTGTTTTTGATGACCTTTCTAAAGGACAGTACCTGGTTGCATTAGAAAACCAGCAACTAATAGGGACTACGCTCTTAACTCCCGAATGGAGCGATTGGCGGAATGGCTATGTCTACTGGATTCAGTCGGTTTACGTTTTACCTGAATATAGGGGTAAACGGGTTTTTGCCACTATCTATGAGCATATTAAAAGATTGGTAATGCAGCATGAGAGTCTCATAGGTTTGCGCCTGTATGTTGATAAAACTAATGAAAAGGCTCAAAAGGTCTATGAAAAATTGGGGATGAATGGCGAGCATTATAAATTGTTTGAATGGATGAAATAAATAACGTAAATATTACAAACACCAAAATGACCAGAAGTATGATACAATTGAGAAGTCTGTTAGTAATTGTTTTAAGTATAGGAGTCCTTCCTCTTATGGCTCAGAGCAAGGCCGACTGGGAAGGGGGAGTACCCGAAGGATGTACTTCTATTACCGTTGGAAAAAATGCAACCGTGGATGGGTCGGTGATCACTTCACACACCGATGATAGTCATCGCACCCGGAGCTGGATGGATATTGTGCCGGCAAAAGAGCATGAAGATGGAGCCACTACACCAATGTATAAACGAGTTTCTACCGATTCATTGGCAATGCCTGCATATGCCCATAATAAAATCGGAGAGATTCCCCAGGTGGAACATACCAATAAATTTATCAATACGGCCTATCCCTGTATGAATGAACATCAGTTGGCTATTGGCGAGTCGACTTTCGGAGGCAGAGAGTCATTGCAATCGGATGAGGGCCTTATTGACTGCCAGCGGTTGGTTCGTCTGATGCTTGAGCGTACCGAAACGGCTCGTGAGGCGATTGAAATGGCCGGAGAGTTGACAGAAAAATACGGCTGGAATGATTATGGGGAGTGCTTAACAATCGCCGACAAAAAAGAGGTTTGGCACTTCGAAATTGTCGGGCCGGGCAAAGGGAAAGTCGGTTCGATATGGGCGGCCCAGCGCGTGCCTGACGGCCATGTGGCATGCAATGCCAATGCCAGCCGGATAAGAGAAATTGACCTGGACGATCCGGATTATTTTAAAGCCTCGGAAAATATTTATGATATGGCCCTGGATAGTAACTGGGCCGATTCCAAAAAGGAATTTGAATTTTGCTATGCGTATGCGCCACAAAGCCGTAAATCCGTGGCATCACGAAGGAGAGAATGGCGGATTTTTGATATGCTGGCACCCTCTAAGAATTTTAGTCCCACCTCAGAGAATTACCCCTTTTCAGTAAAACCCGACGAAAAGGTGACGAAAGCTAAATTAGTGGAGGTGTTTAGCGATTATTACCAGGGAACGCCTTATGATATGAGAAGGCTTACTACCGTTACCGGTGAAGACGGCAAAAAGAAAATCTCGTCGCTGGCTAATCCTTTTATGCCCTACGATCAATTGAAAATTGAAAATGTAAGCGGAGGATGGTATCATGTGAATGAAGAAGAAGGGGATATACGTTTTTTGGGGGAGCGAACGATAGCTCGTTGGTACACTATGTACGCCACCATTACCCAGTCCCGCGACTGGCTGCCCGATGAAGTGGGTGGGGTGGTATGGCTGGCCCAGGATAATGTGGCCACATCAATTTATATACCAGTGTTCGCCGGAGTGAATGATCTTCCTGAAACATACAAAACGCCCGGGCGTAAAACCGGCTACACGATGGAATCGGCTTGGTGGGTGTTTAATCGTCTGGGAACACTCACCGCCCAAAGATGGGGGGATATGCATAAAGATGTCGATGAAGTCTGGGACCCAATGCAAAAAAAGGTGTTTGAAAAACAGCCCCAAATTGATAAAAAAGCGGCCCGGATGATTAAAAATGGTCAGGAAGAGAAAGCGGAAAAGTTTTTGACTGATTACACTATTGAATGGGGTAATAAGGTCGTTAAAGAAGCGATAGAACTGTCGGAGAAACTATGGACCGAATATGATGAAAAGTTTTAAAAGGACCTGGGCCTTATCATTTTTTTTGAAGAGCTCTTAAAGATGATAAAGGGGGATATGTCGCAGAAGCATATCCCCCTGTTTGTTGTCCGGCTTCATTTTGTTAACGGATATTTTTACGATATTTGCACCGACGAACTATAATCATGGCGAATTCCAACGATAATAACGGCAATACACTCAAATGGCATCAAAAACTTAAAGTTAAGTATAAACTGGTTCTTCGTAGGCAGGATACCTATGAAGAGCGTGTGTCTTTGCAGCTTACGCGCATGAATGTCATTATCTACGCCGGCTCCTTTGCTATTCTTATGGTTATTCTGACTTCCCTTTTGATTGCTTATACACCTTTGAAAGAATATATTCCCGGACAGAGCGAACTGGAAACACGCCGCCAACTTTATGAGCTCCAAAAAAAATCGGATTCGCTGGAAAGAGCTTTTCAGCAGAAAAAAATGTTTTTGGAAAATATCCGTACGGTATTAAACGGAGGGGAGCATCCCCAAAGAACGGAGGTGCGTAGAAAGGATTCCGTCAACTACAAGGAAGTTGAGTTAACACATTCAAAAGAGGATTCAATACTTAGGAAAAAATTTGAAACCAGTGAAAATTACAATTTGGGAGCTCTTGGGAGTGCTTCCGGATCCGCTGCCAGCTCTGTGCTATTCAATAATTTTTTTACTCCCCTTGACGGGATAATCACCAATCATTTCAAACCATCCGAAGATCATTATGGTATAGACCTGGTGGCCGAAGATGAACAATCGATAAAGGCTACCCTGGCAGGAACTGTGATTTTTTCCGATTGGACGACCGAAACGGGGTATGTCCTGGCATTACAGCATCATGAAAACTTTATTTCGGTATATAAACATAACGCCGTCCTGCTGAAGGAGCAAGGAGAACAGGTAGAGGCCGGCGAGGCTATTGCCATTGTTGGGGAATCAGGAGAGTTGACGACCGGCCGGCACCTTCATTTTGAATTATGGCACATGGGAAGGCCCGTCAATCCGGCAGATTACATCCTATTTTGATATAAAAATGAGAAAACGTATTGCAATTTTAGGATCTACAGGATCCATAGGAACACAGACGTTGGAGGTTATCAGGCAGAATCCTGACTTTTTTCAGGTGGAAGTGCTTACCGCTCAATCGAATGTTGATTTGCTGGTACAACAAGCACGGGAATTTCACCCAAATGCTGTGGTTATTGGCCGGGAAGAGCTGTTTCATCAGGTGAGTAAAGAGCTTGATGCATTGAATATTAAAGTTTTTGCCGGAGAAAAAAGTATTTCACAGATTGTTACCATGGATCAAATCGATATGGTGATGGTAGCTCTTGTAGGTTTTGCAGGTCTGGAACCCACCCTCCGGGCCATTCGCAATAAGAAACCCATAGCCCTGGCCAATAAAGAAACTTTGGTAGTGGCCGGTGAAATGATCCGAAAAGAAGCCCGGCAAAATGGAGTGGATATTTTACCCGTGGATTCGGAACATTCGGCAATATTTCAGTGCCTTATGGGTGAAGGAAAGTCGGTGGAAAAAATTTACCTGACTGCTTCCGGAGGGCCTTTCAGGCATAAAACCCTAGAGGAGCTGGAACAGGTTACCAAAGAAGAAGCTCTCAGGCATCCAAACTGGGATATGGGGGATAAGATTACCATCGATTCGGCCACCATGATGAATAAAGGCCTGGAGGTCATCGAGGCGCACTGGCTTTTTGATCTGGCCCCCGGCCAAATCGATATCATTGTGCATCCCCAGTCGGTTATCCACTCCATGGTGCAGTTTGAGGATGGCAGTATCAAAGCCCAAATGGGACCGCCGGATATGAAAGTACCTATACAGTTTGCTTTGGCATTTCCCCATCGATTAAAAAACACTTTTGAACGGCTGGATTTTGCCGATTATCCTACATTAACATTTGAAAAGCCCGATCGAGAAAGATTCAGAAATATTCAACTGGCTTATGATGCCCTTGAAAAAGGAGGCAACCGTCCGTGTGTTCTTAATGCCGCCAATGAAATAGCAGTAAATGCATTCCTGCAGAAGAAGATAGGGTTTTTTGAAATTTCTGATATAATTGAACAATGTTTTGTGAGGGTTGATTTTATAAAAAGTCCTAATTTTGTGGGCTATTTAGAGACAGATAAGGAAACAAGAAAGTTGGCGCAGAGGCTTATCTCCGGGTAAGCGATGGAACTATTTAATGATAAAGGAAATTTATGGAAATTCTTATAAAAGTATTGCAGCTAATACTCAGCCTTTCAATCCTCGTGATATTTCACGAGTTTGGGCATTTTATAACTGCTAAAATGTTTAAAACCCGTGTAGAGAAGTTTTATCTTTTCTTTAATCCCGGTTTTTCAATTTTTAAAATTAGAGGAAAGGAAACCGAATATGGTATGGGTTGGCTGCCCCTGGGAGGTTATGTGAAAATCGCCGGAATGATTGATGAATCCATGGATAAAGAACAAATGAAGCAACCTCCCAAGCCTTACGAATTCCGTTCCAAACCCGCCTGGAAGCGCCTGATTATTATGCTTGGAGGGGTTACCGTCAATATTATACTGGCTGCCCTGATCTACGTGATGATGCTGTCGGTTTGGGGGGAGGAGTACCTGCCAACTTCGGAGGTGAAATATGGTATTACCGTCGATTCTCTCGCTCAGGAAATGGGCCTGCGGGATGGCGATAAGATTCTGACCGTTAATGGAAAAGAAGTAAAAAACTTTAATAAAATACCATCCCGAATAATTCTGGACAAAGCCGATAAAATTGAGGTGTTGCGGGATGGGAAACGCAAGGAGATCAATGTGCCGGATGGATTTTTGCAGAAAATGGTGCAGCAACAAAATCCATCGTTTATTTCAATTCGCTTTCCTTATGAGGTGGCAAAATTTGTCAAGGACTCCCCGGCTCAAAAAGCCGGGCTCCAAAAAGGAGATAAGTTGGTGGCCATGAATGGAAAAGAAATGCGCTACTTTCATGAGTATGTAAAGAAGATCCCCAAACATAAAGGTGAGGAAATAACCCTCACTGTGTTGCGCGATACCGATACCCTTACGTATGATGTTCAGGTTCCTGAAAGCGGCAAAATCGGTGTCTATAATAAGAATCCGAAAAAGTATTTTGATTTCGCGGAAAAGAATTATGGGCTTTTTGCAGCTATCCCTGCGGGAATTAAAAAGGCCTATGAAGGTATCGGAAATTACCTGAAACAGCTAAAGCTTATATTTTCTCCTGAAGTGAAAGCCTATAAATCGGTTGGAGGATTTATTACCATTGGAGATATTTTCCCGGCTTCCTGGAATTGGGAAGCCTTCTGGAGCCTTACGGCATTCCTGTCGATCATGTTGGCCATTTTGAATATTTTACCGATTCCTGCACTCGACGGAGGCCATGTCATGTTTTTGCTGTATGAAATTGTTTCAGGGCGCCCCCCGGGTGAAAAATTTATGGAATATTCTCAAATCGCCGGAATGCTGATTTTGCTCTCCATACTTGTTTTAGCCAATGGAAACGATATTATGCGTTTATTAGATTGATGACTGCGAGCTAATTAAAATAGATTGTTTATAAAATAACAGAAGGATGAATTTTTGATCATTCTTCTGTTTGTATAATAACAATTCCGTACTACCTTTGCCGCAATCGAAATGCGGCACAATGAATCGAATCAAACAGTCTGATTTCCTGGCAAAAAGGCGTTACGAAGCCTTTGTTTTTATCCTGGTTTTTTTTGGGTTTTTCGGGTATCTCGGCCATGTTATGGGGGTAACCAATTTATTGAACACCATTATGAATACGGCCTGGGATCTCCTTATGAATACCGTATTTTATATTATGGGCATCACCGTTTTATCCGGTGCCCTGGGCAGGCTTATGATAGAATTTGGTGTGGTGCGCCTGTTGGAGCTTATCCTTGCCCCTTTAATGCGGCCTTTGTTTAATTTGCCCGGTGTAGCCTCCCTCGCCGGGTTGATGACTTTCTTCTCCGATAACCCGGCTATTATCAGTTTGTCCAATGATAAGAATTTCAGTAGCTATTTTCGTAAGCATGAACTTATTTCGCTGACTAATTTCGGGACGGCTTTTGGAATGGGGCTCATCGTTATAACGTTCATGACCGGTTTTGGTTATTTCTCTTCCGCTATGGTGGGATTAGGAGGAGCACTGGCAGGAGCCATTGTCTCTACGCGGCTGATGCAAAGATTGATTAAGAATGAATCGGTCCTTGAAAATGAGGTTAAAACAGAAGATAATGAATCAAACCTATCTTTTCGTTCTGAGGGAGGCACATTCCTTCGCTTTTTGAATGCTATACTTGATGGCGGAAGGCAGGGGGTCAGCCTCGGGTTGGCTATTATTCCGGGGGTTTTGATTATAAGCACGATGATTATGATCGTTACGTTTGGTCCGGCTGATGCATCTGTTGGATACCAGGGGGAAGCTTATGAGGGCGTTCCTGTACTCCCTGAAATCGCCGGTTATGTTTGGTGGTTATTCGAGGGGTTGTTTGGCTTTGAAAAACCCGAACTGATAGCCTTTCCGATTACTTCCCTGGGGGCTGTCGGAGCGGCGTTATCCCTTGTGAAAGCTTTTGTTGCTGAAGGGTATATTACCGGTAATGAAATCGCTGTGTTTACAGCCATGGGTATGTGCTGGAGCGGTTTTCTCAGCACTCATACGGCTATGCTGGACACCCTCAACTTTCGGTCGCTTACCTCAAAAGCGTTAATATCTCATACCATAGGAGGGATTTTTGCCGGTACGTTTGCTCATTATCTCTACGTTCTGCTGCAATGGATAGGTGTGATGGCTTAGGGCAAAACTTCTCCCTGGAAAAACCACAGCCATTTTCCTGCTATTAGAAGTTAGTTTTATTGAGACCGGTCTAAAAAGCCTTCAAACTGATGATTTTATCATTTCACCCCTCATCCGCTGCTAAAAATCAGCAGTTTGAAAAAGTCCCCTTTAGGGGATTTAGGGGTAATATGGCTTTTTAGACTGAGCTCTTTATTGGTTTTCACAAAACATGGTAAAGTCCTTTTAAAGAGCTTGGTTTTCGGCTACTTTTGCTTTCAGCGATTTAAACCCGTTCCCCAGGATTTCACTCGAGTTTGATACGGTTAAGAAGGCCTCCGGATCAATGTCATGGATGTAATCCTCCAGGATCGCTAATTCACGACGGTTTACCACCGTAAAAATAACCGGGCGCTTTTCCTGGCCATACATGCCTTTACCTTCTAAATACGTCCCGCCCCGGTTCAAATCGTTTATAATTTTTTCGCGAATCTTTTGGTGCTGCCCGGAAACAATAAACAGGGTTTTGTCATGATTGACTCCCTCAAGCACACCATCAATCACTCTTCCGGTAACAAAAATGACTATCCACGAATATAGGGGAACTTTCCAATCCTGGAAGACAATTAATCCCAATAAGACAATTACCGAATCTACAACAATTAAGAGCTGCCCTACCGGCAAGCGAGTGTATTTGGCCATTATCATGGCAAGAATGTCCGATCCCGCAGAAGTGGCTTTAGCTTTAAAAATCAGCCCCAGTCCCAGGCCGATTGTTACCCCGCCAAAGACACACGACAGCAGAATTTCATTTGCAAGGCCCAGCGGATCCTGCTCACCAATCACCAGGGTTTGCAGATCCATAAATGCCGAGGTAAGAACCATTCCCACAATCGTTTTTATCCCAAAACGCGGCCCCAACACCTTTATAGCTACAATAATCAAAGGAATATTCAAGGCCAGCCCAAAGGTACCTACCGGTATGGCCGGGATGAGGTGGTGAACGACTATACCCACGCCATAAGCTCCACCGGGGACGATATTGTAGGGATTAATAAACAGAACGAAGCCTAATCCCAGGATAAAAGAGCCCGCTAATATCAAACCATAATTATAAAACCATGCCTTTGACAGAAACTTTTCATTGTTGATAAATGCCATTTTCAGGAATTTTATTGATTTAAAAATGGCGGCAAAATTATTGATATTTTTAGAAAATGAAAGGTTTTAAAGAATCCTTTGAACAATTATCATTTTTTATAATAATATGGGTAATGTTACGGTTAATGTTATATCAACTTTGTTGAATTTGAAAATTATTTTACTTTAGCAGCATTAAGATAGAGTCTATGAGCTTTCGGTTTTGGATAATTACCGTATTAGGTGTTTTCTCGGCAGTATTGACATACGGACAGCAAGAAGCTCAGGTCACACAGAATATGTTTAACTATATGTCTGTAAATCCTGGCTATGCGGGTATGCGTGACGGGATATGTGTAAACGGCATTGTCCGTCAGCAATACGTGGGATTACAGAATATGGAAGGAGATAATGTGAATCCTGAAACGTTTTTTTTATCGGTGGATACACCGCTGGAATTCCTCCATGGAGGCCTGGGACTCACTATTCATCAGGATGAGATAGGCTATACCAGCAATGTAGGGATTGAACTGGATTATTCCTATCACACAAAACTGCGATATGGCGATTTGGGGATAGGGTTTAATATTGGGTTTCTCAATGAGACTATTGATTTTGGTAAGTTCAACCCTATCGATGGCAGTGATCCGTTACTTGAGAATAGAGAAGGAGAAGAGCAAGGTATGATTATCAATTTTTCGCTGGGAGCCTATTATAAAGTGGAAGGGGATTATTATGCCGGGATATCCACAACACGCATATTACAAGCCCAGGAACCCAATACACGCTATTATCCCCGGAGACATTATTATTTTATGGGGGGGTATCATTATCAGTTAACGACTGAATATGAGCTTATTCCTTCAGTGATGATGAAATTTGATGGACAAACCACACAATTTGATCTGGGAAGTGTCGTTCAGTATAAAGATAAATATTGGGGAGGAATAAACTATCGTGTTCAAGATGCTGTCTCATTAATTGCAGGGTTACAATGGAAAGATTTTAAGTTTGGATATTCGTATGACTTAAACACATCAAGACTCGCAGGAGCAGGGTCAGGGGGAGCGCATGAGCTTATGTTAGGCTATTGCTTTAAGCTGGAGATGGAAAAAGATAATAATAAATATAGGAATACCAGATTTTTATAATTTTAAGAAAATTTGGTAGACAATAATAATAACGAGAGAAAGACGTTGTCACGATATAAAACACTGACTTTAATATGAAAAAGTTACTAATTTTGTCGACATTAGCTGCCATCCTGTATGGATGTGGAAACAGTGGTAATGGCGAACTTGTAGGAGTAGAAGACAGGCCTAAATTCCATCAACCCGATCCGTACGGTATGGTGTATGTTCCCATGGGGAGTTACACTATGGGTGTAGGAGGTGAAGATGTCCCTAAAGCCAACTTAAGGGACCCGAAAACGGTTACTGTAACAGCCTTTTATATGGATGAAACGGAGATCACTAACAATGAGTACAGACAATTCGTTCATTGGGTCCGCGATTCCATAGCCAGAAGGTTGCTGGTGATTAATAACCCCGATCAGTTCAGCCGCTTTATTCATCAGCCCGAAGGGGAAGGGGCCGTCCCTAAACCCCCTGAGGAAGCCCCGCTAAATTGGGATGAAGAAATTGAATGGGAGGATGAACAAGTAGCTGAAGTGCTGGAGAACCAAACAGATTTTTATATCCCAAAAGAAGAAAGATTTTTCAGAAAGAAGGAAGTGGATGCACGCCGGCTTAATTATGAATATTATTGGATTGATTTGAGGAAAGCGGCAAGGAAAAATTATGATGAAAAAGCCAAACCCGAACAGGGTATGTTCGGAAACCGCACTACCTCACGGGAAGAACTGGTAAAGGAGGATAAGATCAACGTCTATCCCGACACCCTGTGTTGGATACATGATTTTACCTATACCCATAATGATCCCATTGTAAAACGGTATTTCTGGCATCCGGCTTATGACCATTATCCCGTTGTAGGAGTGAACTGGAAACAAGCCAGAGCCTTTAGCATCTGGAGGACGCAACTGCAATCCTCTTACCTTCGGAGTCAGGGGAAAGCCATCTCCCATGAGTTCAGACTTCCCACGGAAGCTGAATGGGAATGGGCTGCCCGCGGTGGTTACGAAGGGAATCCCTATCCCTGGGGAGGCCCCTATACCAGAAATTCGAAAGGCTGTTTTCTGGCTAACTTTAAACCCATGCGAGGTGATTATGTCGATGATGGGGGGGGGTTGACGGTGATTGTCGGACACTATCCCCCCAACGATTTTGGGCTTTATGATATGGCCGGTAATGTGGCGGAATGGACCGCAGATACTTATGATGAAATCTCCGATAATTATAAATGGGATTTTAATCCGTTTTTTAGCTATGAAGCTGATGATGAGGATCCTGAAACGTTGAAAAGAAAGGTGATCCGGGGAGGTTCCTGGAAGGACGTGGCCTATTATCTGAGGACCACTACCAGGACATATGAATATCAGGATACGGCGAAAAGTTATATCGGTTTCAGAAATGTCCAGGATTACCTGGGTAGGCAAAAAGGCGGTAATCCATCAGATGCATCAAATGTGTATTAATTGAAAAAATTGTTTTAATCTATGGCTAATAAAAAAAAGAAAAAAAGTGTCCTCGAAAGTAGAGGGTTTAAGAATTTTATGGGTCGGCTCTATGGTATCGGAGCATCCATAGTTATTTTAGGAGCTCTATTTAAAATTCAGCACTACGAAGGCGCCAACATTATGTTGCCCGTAGGTCTGGGAATGGAAGCCATTATCTTCTTCTTTTCGGCTTTGCAAAAGCCACACGTAGAGCCGGACTGGAGTATGATCTACCCGGAGTTTGTGGATCTGTATCATACCGAAGAGGAGGCCGAAGTAATGAGAGAAGAAGGGAAACTTCCGGAAAAAGGAGCCAAAACCCAATTTGGTGGAGGCGGAGGAGGTAACGGCAGTGCCGCCCTCGATAATCTCATGGAAAAGGCCGATATTGATGAAAAAACCATAGAAAAATTTGGGAAAGGGATTGAGAAATTTTCACATCAAACGGAAAAGCTAAGCGAGATATCTGAGGCCACGGTGGCTACCGATCAGTATGTGCAGAATATTAAGAAAGCTTCGGGGGCAGCCGAAAAAATGAACGAAAGTCTTGAAAATGCCTCACAGGCTGTTTCTAATGAATTCCAGCAATCAGGGGAGTATTCCCAGAACGTGAAAAAAGCCTCAGAAGCAGCTGCCGGTTTAGCGGATATGTATTCCAAAACTTCCGAATCGCTGAAGAAAGAGGGGGAAGAATACAATACCGCAGTAACGAAGCTTAAGGATAATCTTAATGCCCTCAATTCGGTATATGAACTACAGCTTCAGGAATCCGATAAGCAAAAGGAATCGGCTAAGAAAATGACTCAGAACGTCGAGTCATTCCTGAATAACCTGGATGCAACAAATAAAGTAACCGAGGATTATCAGAAACAAGTTAATATTCTGACCGAAAAAGTGACGGCTTTAAATAATGTATATGGAAATATGCTTTCGGCAATGAATGTTAACGCTAAGAATACATAATCAGTTTTTGACAAAAAACAACTTTAATGGCTGCATATAAAGAAACACCAAGGCAAAAGATGATCGCGATGATGTATCTCATCCTAACGGCCCTGTTAGCGCTGAACGTCTCCAAAGACGTTTTGAATGCTTTCGCAATTGTCAATGAAAGCCTGGAGAACACTAATCAACAATATAATGCGAAAATAAACCAGATGTACACCTCTTTTGAGAATCAGTTCATGATGAACAAGGACAAAGTGCGTCCTTATTGGGAAAAAGCTCAGAAAGCTAAGACCTATTCTCAGAATATGAGGGATTATCTTACGGCCATCAGGGATACAACCATTATGAAAGCTGAAGGGGCCAGTAGCATGGAACAAGTGAAACGGGAATATGCCAGTAAATTTGGGAAAAAGCCCGAAGACATTGACCAGCTACCTCTCGACAGGTTGGCCGGTAAAGATCAGTATGATGCCACAACGCGGTATTTTGTAGGGGATGGCACCAGATCACAAGAAGTGGGTAAAGCCCAGCATATTCGCGAATCATTTCTTGATTACCGGCAAAAAATGAAAAAATTGCTAAGTCCCGACCAGCGACAAGGTCTTAAAATAGGTCCGGATTTTGAAGCAGAATATACCGATGCCAGCGGACAAAAGGAGACCTGGGAAAATCATAACTTTTACCACACCATTATGGCCGCTGATGTTACTATTCTCAACAAATTAATTTCCGAAGTGCAGAATGCCGAGTTTGCTGTACTTAATCGCTTGTATTCCAATATTTCTAAGGAAGACTTTAAGTTTACGGATATTGAAGCTAAGGTTATCCCCAAATCAGGGTATATCCTTCAGGGTGGCGAATATCGGGCCGATGTTATTGTTGCAGCTTATGATACCACCCAGCGTCCCGATTTATATATCCAGCAAGGAGTAGATTCGGTAAGAAATATTGAGGAGGCTACGCATCTTGGCAAAACGGATCAGCTTGAATTTACCGCGGATCAAGTGGGAAAACAAAAATATGCCGGTGTCCTCAGAGTTAAGCAACCCAGTGGGATGTATGAAAATTATTATTTCAATGATTCATACGATGTCGGTAGAAAATCGGCTACCGTGTCGGCCAATAAAATGAATGTGTTTTATAAAGGGGTGCCGAATCCGGTATCGATTTCAGTGCCGGGCGTATCTACTCACAAACTGAGCCCGGAAATTGGCGTTGGTAGCCTGCAAGATAAAGGCCAGGGGAACTATGAAGTGAATATTCCTGGAGAAGTGGAGCAACGAAATACTTCAATAAAGGTTTATGCCAATATAAAAGGTGAAAGGACTTTCTTTGACGAGTATAAATTCAGATTGAGAAAGATTCCTGACCCATACCCGACTATTGGAGGAACTTACACCTCTGGTGACAGGATCGGGGCTGATTTCCTGGATGTAGCCAGTGTAATTGCCAAAACACCAGACTTTTTTGAGTTTGACTATACATTTACCGTTGAGGGTTTTGTGTTGTCTTACACCGGCCCGGATGGATATCCCGTAGATATGGAATCCAATAGTCATCAGTTTACCCAGGAAATGAAAGACCAGTTTGACCGGTTGCAAACCGGTTCAAGGATTACTATTGAACGGATAAAAGTAAAAGCCCCGGAAGGGGTCCGTGAGTTGGAAAATGCCATTTCATTTAAAATAAATTAATACTATGAATATTTCAAAGAAATTATTAGTAACCATAGTTTTGCTCATGGGATTTTTCATGCAAGGATATACCCAGTATGAGAAAACCCCAAGGAAAAATCAAAAGCAGAACTTTGAAGAGCCCAATGCAAATATTACAGAACGCAAACATAAAGAAGAGCGTTTTCCGGTACAGTATCCTCCTCTGAGAGAAGCTGATGTGATGTGGCAGAAAAGAGTGTGGAGAGAAATTGATTTGATTCAGAAAAATAACCATCCTTTATACTTCCCTGTTGAACCTAAGCATGGGCGGGCCAGTTTGGCCTCGTATGTTTTTGATTCGGTGAAGGCAGGCAATATTGTTGCCTATGAACCCAACACACCGATGAAGTTTCAACTGCCCATGACACCACCTCAATTTGAAAAGATGCTTTCGCTGGAGAAACAGACTACGGTTACCGAGCAGGTTAACGGGCAGCAAATAGAGAGAGATACGGTGATATCAATGAAGCAGAAGCCTTCCGATGTTAAAAGGATTAGGCTTATGGAGGATTGGTATTTTGATAAGGAACGTTCCATGTTTGAGGTGCGGATTATTGGAATAGGCTTTATTATGGAGGATTTGAAATCGGAAACCGGTGATTTAAAAACCAAATTCTGGATTTATTACCCCCATGCCCGAAGGGCACTTGCCCGATCCGAAAATTTCGTCCATGACGGAAATCGTGCTCAGTCTTTTTCTTATACGGCTATACTTGAAAAACGTCGTTTCTCCAGTCTTGTGACAAAGGTGGATAATGTGTATGACCGCTATATTCAGAGTTATACAGATCAGCAGGAAACCCTCTATGAAGCCAAGCGTCTCGAAAAAGAAATTCTCGAATTCGAACAAAATCTCTGGGAATACTAGGTTTTTGGTTTTTGGGTTTTATTACTTATGAGCCATTCAAACACGAAAATTAACGTTTTTCGGTTTGGATGGCTTTTCTTTTATTCCCTTTGCTTATTTTTGAAGAGGATTAGAAAAACAACCCACCATGACGAATGATTTTCTGAATACTCCGATAGAATATTTAAAAGGGGTGGGGCCAAAGCGTGCCGAATTACTTACGGCCGAACTGGGCATCAGTACGTTTGCGCATTTATTAGTTTATTTTCCCTTTCGATATGTTGACCGCAGTGAGTTTCACCCTGTTGGAAAGGTTAATACGGATATGCCCCTGGTACAGGTTAAAGGAAAATTGATTGCTTTGCAGCAGGCCGGCACGGGGAGGGGCAAAAGAATGGTGGGATATCTGCAGGATGAGACGGGAATTATTGAACTGGTATGGTTTCAGGGTTTGAAATGGATACAGCAAAAACTGAAAATTAACAAAGAGTATGTGGCTTTTGGCAAACCTTCCGAATTTAATGGCAAGATAAACATGGCTCATCCTGAAATTGAAGATGTCAAATCTTTTCAGGAAAATGCAGTCAAAGGGATTCAGCCTGTCTATAATGTGACCGAAAAACTTCGTAAGAATTTTATTAATCCTAAAGTCTTAGCAAAAATTACTCACCATTTAGTTGAATCAGCAAGAGGGAAAGTTCCCGAAACCCTCCCTTCTTATGTGGTGGAAGAAACCGGACTCATAAACCTCGAAGAAGCTTTTATCAATATTCATCACCCGTCAAGTCATGATAAACTCAAGCATGCTTCACGACGTCTGAAATTTGATGAACTTTTTCATATTCAGTTGCGTAATGTAAAGCTCAAGAAACGCAGAAGCGTGGAATATGACGGATACTTATTTCCCGAAATTGGACGGTTTTTTAATGAGTTTTATAAACAGTATCTTCCTTTCGAGCTTACAGGGGCCCAGAAAAGAGTAATAAAGGAGATTCGCTCCGATCTGAATGCAGGTAAACAAATGAATCGTTTACTGCAGGGAGATGTAGGTAGCGGCAAAACCATGGTAGCTTTAATGACAGCCCTGATAGCTTTGGATAATGGTTACCAGTCCGCCTTTATGGCACCCACCGAAATCCTCGCAATACAGCATTACAATACGATAAGAAAATTTCTCAAAGATATGCCCGTTGGGATACGACTCCTTACCGGGTCGACGAAAAACAGTGAACGCAAAGAAATGGAGGAAGGCCTTGAAAACGGCGATATCCATATTTTAATAGGAACCCATGCATTATTGGAAGAGCGGGTACAGTTCAAGAATCTGGGATTTGTGGTGATTGATGAACAGCATCGCTTTGGAGTAGCACAACGAGCCCGAATGTGGAAAAAGAATTTGTTACCACCTCATATTTTGGTGATGACAGCTACCCCGATTCCCCGAAGCTTGGCAATGACGCTTTATGGTGACATGGACTACTCCGTGATTGATGAGCTACCTCCCGGTCGTAAACCCGTGAAAACTATCCATTTTACCGAGCGTAACCGTATGAAATTGTTTGGTTTTATGCGGCAGCAAATCAGGATGGGGCAGCAGGTGTATGTGGTCTATCCACTCATAGAGGAGTCTCGATCACTTGATCTTAACAATTTAATGGAAGGTTATGAAAGCATAGTTCGGGAGTTTCCATTACCCGATTACCAGGTAAGTATTGTCCATGGCAAAATGAACCCATCCGATAAGGATTATGAGATGCAGCGTTTTGTCGATGGCAAGACTCAAATTATGGTGTCGACAACAGTCATCGAAGTGGGTGTTGATGTTCCTAATGCTTCTGTTATGGTGATTGAGAATGCAGAAAGATTTGGTCTTTCCCAGCTCCACCAGCTTAGGGGCCGTGTAGGGCGGGGAGCCGAGCAATCTTATTGCATCCTGGTTACCAAAGAAAAACATTCCTCAGAAGCTTCCAGGCGGATAAAAACGATGGTACAAACTACCGATGGTTTTCGCATAGCCAAAGCTGATCTGGAAATCCGGGGGCCCGGAGAAATGGATGGCACCCGCCAAAGCGGCATTGCTGATTTGAAGATTGCGGATCTATCAACTGATGGGGAATTAATTGCCCTGGCAAGGAAAATAGCCGAGAAGATACTCCATGAAGACCCGTCCCTGGCAAAACCGCAGAATCAGGTGTTGTGGCCTATTCTCAACACCCAATCGTCTAAAAAAATTAACTGGAGTGATATAATTTAACTGTCAGGATATCGACTGACAAAATAGCATGATTTGTTCTGTTTTTCGCCTCAAATTAATTACTTTTGCGGTTTGAATAATATTAGAAGGTAAACAAAAAGCTGATGAAGATATCCTACAACTGGCTTAGGGACTATATCAAAACAAATAAATCACCCGAAGAGGTGGGCGACTGGCTTACGAATAGCGGTTTGGAAGTAGAAGGCCTTGATAAGGTCGAGAGTGTTAAAGGAGGTCTTGAAGGAGTGGTCGTGGGTGAGGTGCTCACCTGCGAAAAGCACCCGAATGCGGAAAAGTTAAGCGTGACCACCGTAGACGTGGGAAAAGAAGAGCCCGCAAAGATAGTTTGCGGAGCTCCGAATGTCGATAAGGGACAAAAAGTTCCTGTCGCATTGGTGGGCACTACCCTTTATCCGAATGAGAAACCTATAGAAATCAAAAAAGCCAAAATACGCGGAGAAGCTTCTGAAGGAATGATTTGCGCCGAAGATGAGCTGGGATTGGGATCATCTCATGAAGGAATTATGGTGTTAGACCCCGAAGCTCCGATTGGTAAACCGGCAAAAGACTATTTCAATATTGAAGAGGATTATGTCTTTGAAATTGGTTTAACACCTAACCGAACGGATGCTATGGCGCATATTGGGGTGGCGAAAGACCTGGCGGCCGTGCTGAATAATTTTGGAAAAGAAGAGGAAAAGTATAAAGTCGACATTCCCGATATAAGTGGTTTTGCTATTGATGACCAAAGCCTCCCGATTGAGGTGCAGATAGAAGACGATAAGGCCTGCCCCCGTTATTCAGGGATTACGGTGTCGGATGTAAAAGTTTCGGAATCTCCGGATTGGTTAAAAAATAAACTGAATACCATTGGCGTTCGACCTATCAATATTTTGGTGGATATCAGCAATTATGTGCTTTTTGAAACCGGGCAGCCACTTCATTTTTTTGATGCCGATGCTATTAACGGAAACCGGGTCGTTATTAAAAAGCAGGAAGCAGGAACGAAATTCACCACCCTGGATGAGGTGGAACGTGAGCTTTCTTCCGAGGATCTGATGATTTGCAATGAACAAGAACCTATGTGTATGGCCGGGGTCTTTGGGGGAATAAGTTCCGGTGTGACCGGCAAAACGGAAAGAGTATTCATTGAAAGCGCATATTTTGATCCGCCGACTATCCGCAAGACATCCAAAAGACACGGGTTGCAAACGGATGCTTCTTTTCGTTTTGAAAGGGGCGCCGATCCTTCCATAACAATTTATGCCCTTAAAAGGGCCGCCTTGTTAATCAAAAAGCTGGCCGGAGGAAGAATATCCAGTCCTATCGTCGATGAATATCCCCGCGAGATTTCTCCGAAAAAGGTGGAAGTAGATTACCGGCATATGGATGGCATCATAGGGGAGAAAATCGATCGGAAGAAAATCCGGAATATCCTGAATGATCTTGAAATAAAAGTGCTGCAGGAAACTGAGCAGGGCTTACGTCTTGAAGTCCCCACTAATCGGGCAGATGTTACCCGCGAAGCCGATATTATCGAAGAAATTCTCAGGATTTATGGGTATAACAACATTGAATTTGAAGAGCAGCTCGCTACGTCGCTTTCTTATATTAGCCAACCGGAACCGGATAAGGTACGGAATGTGGTTTCGGATTATCTGTCAAGTAACGGCTTTTTTGAAATCATGAATAACTCATTGACAAAGGCCGATTACACAAATTATACACAGGATTTTGAAGAAAAGAACAATGTTATTATCCTGAACCCACTGAGTAATGAGCTGAATGCCATGCGTCAAACAATGGTATTTGGTGGTCTGGAATCAATTAACTATAACATTAATCGCCGCCAGAATAGTCTGCAACTCTTTGAGTTTGGCTATGTGTACCAAAAAGAAGGGGATAGGGCGCAGGCGAAAAAGGACCCCCTGGATCGGTATCATGAAAAACAACTATTAGCCTTGTTTATTACCGGGACCAGGGCGCCTGAAAGCTGGCAGGGAGCCCCTGTGAGTGTTGACTTTTTCGATCTCAAAAGAGATATTTTTAACATCTTTCTGCGATTAGGTTTCGATATAACCCAGTTTAAGCTGCTACCTTCCGAATCGGATATATACCTGGAAGGTCTGGATGTTCGTTATCAAAAGAAAAAAATCGCATCCATGGGCAGGGTAAACAAAAATTTACTGAAGAAAATGGATATTTCCCAGGATGTTTTTTATGGCGTCATCGAATGGGATATTGTTTTCGATAGGTTGTCACAACATCGCATTACTTACCAACCCATGTCGAAATTTCCTGAAGTGCGCAGAGATTTAGCTTTGTTGCTTGATGAAAGAGTGACATTTCATGAACTGGAGCAGACAGCTTTTCAATATGGCGGGGATTATCTCAGGGAAGTGAATTTGTTTGATATTTACCGGGGTGAAAATATCGCTGAAGGAAAGAAATCCTATGCCCTTAGCTTCATTTTGCAGCGTGAAGACAGAACGTTAAAGGATAAGGATATCGACAAAATAATGAATAAGATAATAAAAGGTTTTGAAAAACAAGTAGCAGCCGAAATCCGCAAATAATTGCTGACATAAAGTGTTTTTTAGGGAAAAAAGAATACGTTTTATGTTTAGTGATGTTGAAAACGGCTCAAAAATTTGTTAAATTTTAGACCATAGTCGTAAGGAAAAAAGGAAAGGTGATCAATGGACCTACAAGCAATTAAGCAACGGTTTGGTGTTATAGGCAACTCTCCGGAATTGAACCGGGCCATAGATACGGCTGCACAAGTGGCCCCTACGGATATTAGTGTGCTAATTACCGGTGAAAGTGGTGTGGGGAAAGAAGTGTTTCCACAGATTATTCACCAGCTCAGCCCCCGTAAGCATGGCCCATATATAGCGGTAAACTGTGGGGCTATCCCTGAAGGAACAATTGATTCGGAACTATTCGGGCATGAGAAAGGATCGTTCACCGGAGCGCATGAAGCCCGGAAAGGTTATTTTGAGGTTGTGAACGGTGGAACGATTTTTCTGGATGAGATTTCCGAGCTTCCTTTGTCGACGCAGGTGCGTTTGTTAAGGGTGCTGGAGTCCGGGGAATTTATTAAAGTAGGCTCTTCCAAAGTTTTGAAAACCGATGTGCGGATAGTTGCCGCCTCCAATATAGATATGAATCAGGCTATCGAGCAAGGAAAGTTCAGGGAGGATTTGTTTTACCGCCTGAGCACGGTGCCTATATTTATTCCCCCGCTTCGCGACCGCAAAGATGATATATATTTGCTTTTCAGGAAATTTTCAGCCGATTTTGCGGAAAAATACCGCATGCCTCCGCTGAGGCTTACAGAAGATGCCAGGAAGTTGTTGCTTGATTACAGGTGGCCAGGGAATGTGCGGCAGCTAAAAAATATCACCGAGCAAATTTCTATCATCGAAAAGGATAGGCATATTACTTCGGAGGTTTTGCGCAAATATTTGCCGAAAGATTCTTTTTCCGAATTGCCTGTTCTGTACAAGGGAAAAGAGAAGGAGACCATGACGGACCGGGATTTGCTTTACAAAGTATTGTTTGATATGAAGAAAGATATCAACGATCTGAAAAAAGTTGTGGTAGAGATCATGCGGGAAAGAGGCGGGGTGCCGCCAAATCTTGATCAGCATGATTCTCAGGTAGTAAAAAAATATTTTAAAGATGTAGAGGAGGACGATTACAGCCAGACGGAATCAGCGGATAACGATATTTCCATTTCCGAACCCTATGAGCGGGATCATCAACCCATTGAACATTCGGAGGTGCTTGAAGAATCACTTTCTCTCCAGAAAAAGGAAGTGGATTTGATAAAAAAGGCTCTCGAAAAACACGACGGTAAGCGTAAAGCAGCAGCAAGAGAGCTTGGTATTTCGGAACGTACCTTATATAGAAAGATTAAGGAATACGATATAAAATAATGAGTAGAAAAATCAAAATAATAGGTTTAGCTGTATGGATGAGCTTGATAGCCCAGGCCTGTGGGGTGTATTCCTTTACAGGTGCTTCGATACCTCCTGAAGCCGAGTCTGTGGAGATTCAATATTTTAAGAATCAAACTGATATGGTGGAGGCCACCCTTAGTCAGGATTTTACGAATTCATTGAAAGAAAAATTCGCTTCGCAGACTAACCTGGATGTAGTGGAATCGCAAGGCGATCTGGTTTTTGAAGGTTATATTAAAGACTATAAAACAGAGCCGACAGCAATTCAGGGTAATCAAACGGCTGCTTTAAACAGGCTTACGATTACTGTTTTTGTTAAGTTTACGAATAAAGTTGAACCGGAATCTAATTTTGAAACTACTTTTTCACAATATAGGGAATATTCAAGTAATAAATCTTTATCTGAAGTCAAGGAAAGCCTTATTAGTGAAATTAATAAAGACCTGGTAGAAGATATTTTTAACCAATCGGTGGTGGACTGGTAAAATGATAGATAAACAGAATTTTGAAAATTTGGTCAGGGACCCGGATAAATTGAATTTGTCCACGATACCTCAGCTTGAAAAGCTGCTTGAACAGTTCCCCTATTGTCAAACTGCTCATCTGTTGTATCTGAAAAACCTGAAAGTTGTCCATAATATCAATTTTAAGCAGCAATTGCGTGTTGCTGCGGCCTATGCCGGCGACCGGGCTGTATTAAGGAAATTAATTGAAGTGCCCGGCGAAAAAGCAAAAAGAGCCAAAAAAGCAGCTAAAGAACCGTCCGCTGCCGGTAAAGAAAATGCCGGAGATGAAAGTACCGGTGTTGAGGAAAAGCCTGAGGATACGCATCAGAAAGCAACCTTAGAACCCGGGGAGGATAGTAAAACCTCTGAGTCGGAACCTCCTGTTAACAAAACTCAGGCAGAAACGCAGGATGTGTCGCACAAGAAGGAAGCACAAGAAAAGCAGGAGACAACCTCCGAGCCATCCCAAAGATCAAGGTTGTCAGAGTCCATGAAAGAGAGCTCCGGCGAGGCTGCTCCTACTGGAAATGTGGGCTACCCATATCGGGAAGAAACCCCGGAAGAAAGAAATGCTTCGCAAGCACCGGGGCAACGCAGAACCAAGCGCCGCGAACAGATAGAACAATTGAGGAAGGAACTTGAAGAGTTACGGGAAGAAAAAGAGAAGATAGAAAAACTTATTAGTGAAGAAGTTCCAAAGGATAAAAAGGCTGCACATTCCAATGCACAGATGCAAGAAAGCCACGCTCCCTCCAAAAAGGAGCCGCCGGAGGAAGATAAGCAGCCGCAAACCCGCGAGTCTGAGAAAACTGAAGAAACGCCACCTGCGGATAAAAGTCGGGAAATAGAAAAGAATAAACCACAGGATGATCATGGCCCGGAGGAGGCTTCTGAAAAGGATGAGAGTAAGGAAGAGCAGGAAAAAGAACAGCAAAGTAAAGAGGAGTTGATTGATAAATTTATTGAAGAAGAGCCTTCAGTCAATACCAACAATCCGCTTTTTTATGATCCTTCCGAGGCCGCAAGGCGTAGTGTCATGGAATCGGATGATTTGGTGAGTGAAACATTAGCAAAGCTTTACCTCAGACAAGGTAAAGTGCTGCAAGCCATAAAAATTTATGAGAAGCTTAGCTTGAAATTTCCTGAAAAAAGTGCTTACTTTGCAGACCAAATTAAGAAAATAAAGGAAAACAAATAATTAGTTGAAATGGGTGCATATATAGTTGTTTCAGTATTGATTTTAATCGTTTGTGTGCTATTGGCTTTAGTAGTTTTGGTTCAGAATTCCAAAGGAGGAGGGTTGTCCTCTACATTTGCCGGCCAAAATCAATATATGGGCGTAAGAAAGACGGCGGATTTTCTGGAAAAGGCGACTTGGACACTGGCCATTGTCCTTTTGTTTCTCAGCCTTTCTACCATTTTTGTGATTCCGCGAAACCAAAATGTATCCAAGCAGGATACCGAATTAAAAGAATTTATGGAAAATTCCCAGCCGGCAGATTATTCAGGCCGTCCCTCTTCGGAGCAATTGCCAACACCGGAAGAAAAATAACAATAATTTGTTGGGAAATATAAAAATGTCAGAATGTCATTGCGTTCTGACATTTTTTTTAGCTTTATTTTCGGTTTCATATCCCCTTGTCAGTGTTAAAAGAAATTCATCTTTTTTTAATTCACTGTGGTTTTTTTTAAAGAGCCAGTAATACAAAATGTTAGGTATGTGTCGTGGTATTTCTTCCCGTGTCGGTTTTTTTGCTTTGGCACAAAATATGTCAGGGCAAATATGAATTTGAGAAAATAATTAATGAACAGTAAAAATAACCTAAATTCGAAGTATTATGGCAAAGGAAATTAAATTTGACATAGAAGCCCGGGACATGTTAAAAAAGGGCGTAGATAAACTGGCAAACGCAGTGAAAGTGACCCTTGGACCGAAGGGGCGGAATGTCGTATTGAGCAAATCATATGGGGCCCCGCAGATTAGTAAAGATGGCGTCACCGTGGCAAAAGAAATCGAGCTCAAAGATGAAATTGAAAACATGGGAGCTCAAATGGTCAAAGAAGTAGCCTCCAAGACAGGAGATGACGCCGGTGACGGTACTACCACAGCCACTGTTCTCGCCCAGGATATTGTTAAGGTAGGCCTGAAAAATGTTACTGCCGGAGCGAACCCTATGGACCTGAAACGCGGTATAGATAAAGCCGTGCGGGTTGTTGTCGATAATCTCCATAAACAATCCAAAAAAGTGGGCGATGACAGCCAGAAAATAGAGCAGGTGGCTGCCATATCGGCCAATAATGACGATACCGTTGGCAAGCTCATATCCGAAGCCATGGAAAAAGTAACCAGTGAAGGTGTAATAACCGTAGAAGAAGCCAAAGGTATTGAAACATATGTGGATACCGTCGAGGGAATGCAGTTTGACCGCGGTTATATTTCCCCTTATTTCATTACAGACTCGGAGAAGATGCAAACGGTATTTGAAAATCCCTATATCCTGCTTTATGATAAGAAGATATCTGTGATGAAAGATCTGCTTCCGGTGCTTGAACCCATTGTACAGCAGGGTCATCCCTTGTTGATCATTGCTGAGGATGTGGCTGATGAAGCGCTTACGACGCTTGTTCTTAACAAATTGCGAAACCCCTCATTTAAAGTTGCTGCCGTTAAAGCACCTGGTTTCGGTGACAGACGAAAAGCCATGCTCGAAGATATCGCCGTTCTTACCGGAGGTACAGTGGTTTCAGAAGAGAAGGGCATGAAGCTTGAAAATGTTTCTCATGACATGTTAGGACAATCCGAAAAAGTAACCATTGATAAAGAAAACACAACGATTGTCAATGGTAATGGTGCCAAGGATAATATTGAGTCACGCGTGAACCAGATTAAGGCGGAGATGAATGAAAGCACTTCCGATTATGATAAGGAGAAGCTTCAGGAACGCCTGGCTAAACTGGTCGGTGGTGTGGCCGTTCTTTACGTAGGTGCTGCCAGTGAAGTGGAGATGAAAGAGAAGAAAGACCGTGTGGAAGATGCTTTAAGTGCTACGCGGGCTGCCGTTGAAGAAGGTATCGTGCCCGGTGGCGGTGTAGCTTTTGTACGGGCTATGGCTGCCTTAAATGATATGACCGGTGAAAATGATGACGAAACTCTGGGTATTCAGCTCGTTAAGAAAGCTTTGGAAGCACCCATTCGTCAGATAGTATATAATGCCGGAGGTGAAGGTTCGGTCATTATAAACCAGGTTCTCGACCACAAAGAAGACTATGGCTATAATGCCCGTACCGAAAAATTTGAGCAGCTCTATGAATCCGGAGTAATTGATCCGACCAAAGTAACACGTATTGCTATCGAAAATGCAGCCTCAATTGCCGGTATGCTTTTGACTACAGAAGCACTGGTGTGTGAAATCAAAGAAGATGATGACAATCAGGCGCAAATGCCGGCCGGTGGCATGGGCGGCGGAATGCCCGGAATGATGTAAGAAAATATGCGCTAATTTACAAGAAGCCTTTCTCCCCCGTGAGAAAGGCTTTTTTTTGCGATAATAATTATAGAAATTTGGGGTGTTATTGGTTGTTTAAATCAAAAACATATATATTTGTACATAACATAAGCTTACTATGGCGAACAAAAGGCATTTTATTCTAGAAGGCAATATTGTTGATGTCGTAAATCAACGCATTTTTAAAGGTCGTGTACATGCTCAGGAGGGCAGAATTACGAAGATACAGGAAACGGAAGTGGCTTCCAACACCTATATTATTCCCGGCTTGATTGATGCTCATGTGCATGTTGAAAGTTCTATGCTTATACCTTCTGAATTTGGTCGTATGGCAGCAGTGCATGGCACTGTGGCTTCGGTATCCGATCCCCACGAAATAGCCAACGTTTTGGGGATGAAAGGTGTGGATTTTATGATTGAAAACGGTAAGAAAGTGCCTTTTAAATTTTATTTCGGCGCCCCTTCTTGCGTTCCGGCTACACCCTTTGAAACTTCCGGGGCTAATATTGATTCCGGCGATATTCAGAATCTTTTGAAAAGAGGGGAGATAAAATATCTGGCGGAAATGATGAACTTTCCCGGTGTTTTGAACGGAGATCAAGAAGTGATGGCTAAATTGAAGGCAGCGGCTGATAATGGAAAACCGGTGGATGGGCATGCGCCCGGCGTGAAAGGACAGGAGGCTGTAAAATATGGAAAGGCCGGAATAACCACCGATCATGAATGCTTTACTATGGAAGAGGCCCGCGATAAGCTTGCGGCGGGGATGATGATTCAAATCCGCGAAGGCAGTGCCGCTAAGAATTTTGAAGAGCTTATACCTTTGCTTGAAGAGTATCCTGACAAAGTGATGTTCTGCTCCGACGACAAACATCCCGATAATCTGGCAGAATCCCATATCAATAAATTAGTTTCCCGCGCCATAGCCCTGGGTTACGACCCGATGAAAGTATTACGGGCGGCTACCTATACTCCCGTCAGGCATTACAATTTGGATGTGGGTCTGCTGCATGAGGGGGACCCCGCCGATATGGTTCTGGTGGATAATCTTGTTGATTTTAATATCCTGGAGACATACATTGATGGGGAGCTGGCAGCTATTGACGGCAAAACACGCATCGAATCCGTAGAGGAAGAGCCTCCCAATTTATTCAGAGCGGAAAAAATTTCCCCCGACGATCTTCGCATTAAAGCCGAAGCAGCGAATATTAAAGTCATAAAGGCTGAAGACGGACAGCTGATTACTGACTCCTTTGAGGCAAAGGCGAAAACCAATAACGGATTTGTGGAGAGTGATACGCAAAGGGATATATTGAAAATAGTGGTTATGAATCGCTATGAGCCTTCAAAACCAGCGGTAGGATTCGTCCATAATTTTGGATTGAAAAAAGGAGCTATTGCCTCCAGTGTGGCCCACGATTCGCATAACATTATCGCCGTGGGAACCGATGATGATGCCCTCGTGAAAGCCGTGAATACTATCGTTGAAAATACAGGCGGTATAAGTCTTTTTGACGGGGAGAATACTGAAGCCTTGCCACTTCCGGTTGGGGGGATTATGGCCAATGCCAATGGCTATTGGGTGGCCCGCCAGTACTCAACCCTTGACCAAAAGGCGAAAAGTCTAGGCACGTTGTTGTCGGCACCATTTATGACCTTGTCTTTTATGGCTTTGTTGGTGATACCTCATTTGAAATTAAGTGATAAAGGGCTGTTCGACGGAGATAATTTTAAATTTACCACATTGTTCAGCCAGTAATATGTACATATTTATTTTTTCTTTATGTTATAATTGATTATTTTTGCACAAAAATTAAGTAAGCTATGAAAAAGTTAGATTTAGATGTTATAAAACTAGAGGCAGCAGCAAGTAAGTTAAGAGCTATTGCTCACCCAATGCGGATTGCTATTATTGATCTTTTACATGAAAATCAGAAGCAGAGCGTTACGGAAATTTACAAGAAACTAAACATAGAGCAGGCTTCAGCTTCCCATCACCTCAATATTTTAAAGAACAAAGGGGTCTTGACCTCGAAAAGAGATGGGAAAAAGATTTATTATTCTCTGAAAAACCAAACTTTGACGGAGATTATTGAATGCATTAATCGTTGTAACGAAGAATAGAAAAAAATTCATTACTGCTGCGTAAAGCAGTTGTGAGGGATTAATTATTTATGGGTAGAAAAGCCTTAGCTTTTAACAAAAAGCTAAGGCTTTATTTTCCAGTCATATTCTACTTCCCAGTTTGCCATTACTTCTATGGCCTCCTCAAAATAGATAATAGCTTCAGGCTGTTCATGCCTGGTATACAACCCCGGATCCCATATCTTATTCCGGTTTCGGTCGACGATAGCTTTCAATTTATACTTTCCGGGATCTAAGAAATCAAATTTTAGCGTGGAATCGCTGTTAAAAGTTACTGTCTGGTAGGTTTCCTTTTCATCAAACGACATTAATTTTACAATGTAGTTTGTTGTGGTAGTGGAGTCGTAAGGAACAGAGGCGTTGATGATTAGGGTGCCGAATTTGTCTTTGGGTTTGGTGGAGAACTTAATGAGTGTGCTATCGTTAGGTGTTCCATAAATATCCCTAAAGGCTGAACCGGGGATATATAGCCGGTAATTCATTTCTTCCTGCCATGAGTGGTTGATAATCACCTCCCGTATGCCTTCCCTCTCATAGGGAACCTTAGTAGTATCTTCCGATGAGTATAGATAGAGGGAATCGATTTCAATAGTATCGCTTAAGGGCTTGGAAAATTCAAGCCGTAAGGGGTGAATGGGAATTTGTACATTTTTTTGAAGCAAAGGGTTAATCTTTAATACGGGTTCTTCACTTTCCTTTTTTTTCGATTCTTCAAAATAAGTAAATGTAAGCGTATCTGAAAGGGTAGAATCCATATCGAAACTAAAAACCAACGAGTCGCTGTCAAAATCGGTAAGCCATAACAATACGCTGTCTTTAACGCGATTCCATTCCGGAATATACCATTTGGGTTTCATCTCAGGTTTTAAGGCATTAAGCTTCAAACTGTCTATAGGTTTGTTGAACCCTAAAATAACTTTTTCATCTTTTTTTAAAGTGCTGGTTGTGATTTTTAAGGTTGTATCACGATCCCTGAATAAGCTGAGGGTTAACGTATCTTTCGAAGTTTTACGTGGTGTTTTTTTCATCGTGTCCTGTAAAGTAATACCACCGTCAGGAGGTCGCAGTGAATCTTTCGGAGGAGATGTCAGAGAATCCTCCTTTGCTGTATCTGCCATTTTGTAACTCTTCATTATGGTAACTTCCCGGGGCTGAATAATGGAATCCGTAAAGGCTATTTTTTCATTCGGCAAATCATATTTGTAATTAGCGTTTGCATCATCTAAAGCAAATATTTTATATGAAGTATCTTTCAGGTTGGTGAGTTCAAAAAAACCCTTTTCATTGGTTTTAGTGAGATAAAGCGGGCGCTTTTTTATAGGCACCGAATCGCGCTTTTCAGTATATAGCATAACAAAAACATCCTTAGCAGGATTTTTACTTTTCGCATGGATTAATTTTCCGCTCACCTTCATGGAATCCACCACATCCCCTGTGGAAAACACATACTGGAAATTTTCGAGCGGATTAGATTCATGAAAATCTACAATAGCATCTCCAAAATATAGTCGGTAGGTAGTATTTTCCTTTAAAGTGTCTTTTAATTCTATGATGACTGATTTTCCGCGATTGTTTATATCCGGGTCTTCCTCCATAGGAGGGGAGACAATAAGTTTTTGATTGACCCCTTCTAGTTGAATGAATTCGTTAAATTCAATTTCAATTTCTTTACGGTTAAAATTTGTGGAATAATTGGGTGGAATGGCTTCCTTCACCACAGGAGGTGTGGTGTCTTTGGGGCCACCGGTCGGTGCAACAGGTTTTGCACATGAGCCTGCTATCAGGGCAATGATTAACCCTGCCCATATGAAAAAACCTATTAATCGTTTTTTTTTCCGACAAATTTTCATTGGACAACCTTTTGAGGGGGTAAAGATAAAAAATCCCGTTAGAGTAACGCTTATTAGTTGCCCTTACATTTGAACCTGCTATAATTATTTGTAGTTTTATAAGAAAGAAAGCTTTATGATGCGCTTAAAACTCTTATTGTTGTTCCAGGTCATCATTTTATTTGCCGGAGCACAGGAAAGACAATCATTGTTAGACGCTGCCGGGCAGTGTAGCAACCTGAAAAAACAGTACTTTGCCGGTTCCCATGATACTATCGGGGTGAATTACGATCTGAACTATCATCGTGCTCACTGGCATTTAAATCCCAATAACCGTTATATCCGGGGCAGTGTGACATCGTTTTTTCAAATCACACAAGCTACAGATAGCCTTTCTTTTCAGCTTGCCGATACCATGCAGGTGGATAGTGTGCGCTATAAGCAGAACCCCGTTTCATATTCCCACAGCAACGACATTGTTACCGCTAATTTACCCTCGGTTTTAAATGCCGGTGTTTATGATTCACTGACCATATACTATCAGGGGCGGCCTGCGGATAGTTCGGCATTTGCCCAGGGCTTCCACGGGGAAGAGGATAACCCGGTTTTATGGACTTTATCCGAGCCTTATGGGGCAAAGCATTGGTGGCCGTCCAAAAACGCCCTCTCGGATAAGATTGATTCCCTTGATGTTTTTATTCATGTAAAACCTCCGCAATATCAAGCGGTTTCAAATGGTGTGTTGATTCATGATACGGTAATACATCAAGAGCAGGAAAGAATCCTGCACTGGAAACACCGCTACCCGATTGCTACCTACCTGGTAGCTGTGGCGGTTACGAACTATCAGAAACAGACTGCTTATATTCCTTTTCAGGATGACTCTCTAAGGTTGGTGAATTATATCTACCCGGAAGATTACACCCATGCAGTGAACAAAATTCCTGATTTCTATAAATCTTTTCAATTGTTTGATACGTTGTTTAGATCCTATCCTTTTGAACAGGAGCAATACGGACATGCCCAGATGAACAGGGGAGGGGGTATGGAACATCAGACGATGACTTTTGTGGGCGATTTTAGTTTTCATTTGCTCACTCATGAAGTGGCGCATCAATGGTTTGGCAACTATATTACCCTGGATAACTGGCATGATATCTGGCTGAATGAAGGGTTTGCCACCTATCTGACCGGCCTGGCTTACGAAAAAGCTTATGAAACGGATAAATGGTGGAATATTTGGCGTCCTCAGGTAGTAGGTCATATTACCAGCCAACCCGGAGGATCGGTTTATGTAGACGACATCAGCGATCGTGACAGGATTTTTGATGCCCGGCTTTCTTATCATAAAGGCGCCTATTTATTACATATGTTGCGGTGGATATTAGGTGATGAAGCTTTCTTTGAAGCAGTGAGAAATTACCTGGCCGATCCGGCCGTTAAATATGGATATGCCGATAACGAGGATTTGATATACCACCTTGAACAACAGGGTGATACTACTTTGAATGAATTTTTCCAGGATTGGTATTATGGACAGGGTTACCCTTCTTATCATGTGGTGGCTGAACCCATGGATGACGGGGTAATTGAAGTTCACATTGACCAGGAGCAGAGTCACTCCAGCGTGGATTTTTTTGAAATGCCTGTACCTGTCCGGTTTAAGGATGCCAGTCATGATACTATGCTCGTTTTTGACCATACGGAGAACGGACAGGTTTTTCAGGCCCGGCTGGGATTTACTCCCGATTCGATCTTTTGCGACCCGGAATACAAATTAATATCGGCCGATAATAGCGTTTTGTTGGGCGTGAATTCCATAGACAGTTTGACTTCAAGGCTGGAAATAAGCCCTAATCCGGTGGAGAATACGCTGTTTGTAAAAGCCGGTGAAAGAATCAAAAAACTTGAGATTTTTACGGTAGAGGGTAAAAAAGTGCTGAATCATCAAGTGAAAAAAAGGAAACAGGTTTCCTTGTCTGTGGAGAGCCTTCCATCAGGTATATATGTTCTGAAAACATGGACCGGATCAAAAGCCATCCTTTCGCGGAAGTTTATCAAAAAGCCATAGCGACTGTTTATTACAGCTCGATACTTTTGAAGGCATACCCTTTGGCGCGGAAGTTCTCCAGAGTTTTGGGCAGGGCATAAAGCATTCTTTCGCTGGCTTTCGGGCTGTCGTGAAATATGATGATAGAACCTTTATCCGTGTTGTGGATGACGTTATGGGCGCACCGCTCCGCTTTTATAGATGTATCGAAATCGGCACTTAAAACCGTCCACATAATAATGTGGTATTTATTTTCGAGAAAAGCGATTTGCGACCGGCTGATTTTACCATGCGGAGGACGAAAGAGTTTGGTATGTAGCAGAGTATCCGTTTTGGCAATATCTTCAAAATAGACTTCATCATCGGTGCCCCATCCTTTCAGGTGATGATAAGTGTGATTTCCCGTTTTATGACCTCTTTTAATAATCTCGTCAACCAGTTCAGGGTATTGGGAGGCTTTGTCCCCGACCAAAAAAAAAGTGGCTTTTGCATCAAATTGATCGAGAATATCCAGTGCTTTTTCTGTTATCCCTGGCGAAGGGCCGTCATCGAAAGTGAGAAAAATTTCATCGCGGGAAGTGGGGATTTCCCAAATTAAAGTAGGATAAATAAGTTTGCTGATTAGTTTCCCGGTTTTAATAAAATATGTTCTCATAGAAAAAAGAGTAGCCTCATTGTATATAACGAGACTACTTTTTTAATGTTTTTATTTTTCGATTAAGGATTCCCCGGTCATTTCCGAAGGTTTGTCTATTTCCATAATATCCAGCAGTGTCGGGGACACATCAGCCAGTATACCGTTATTTATTTTTTGGTAATAGTCACTTACCAAGACACACGGCACCGGATTCATAGAATGTGCTGTATTAGCCGATCCGTCGGCATTTACGGCATTATCGGCATTACCGTGGTCGGCTATTATCAGAGATTCGTAACCATTGGCTTTTCCGGATTCAACAACTTCTTTGAGGCATTCATCCACCGATTCAAGAGCTTTAACGATTGATTCAAAAACGCCGGTATGCCCTACCATGTCTCCGTTAGCAAAGTTGAGAACTACCAGGTCTACTTCCTGCTTTTTAATTTCCTCCACGATAGCATCTTTTACTTCATAGGCACTCATCTCAGGCTGAAGATCATAAGTAGCCACCTTCGGAGATGGTATCATGATGCGTTTTTCATGGTCAAATTCTTCTTCGCGACCTCCGTTAAAAAAGAATGTAACGTGCGCATATTTTTCAGTTTCGGCTATACGGATTTGATTCCTGCCCTCGTTCGCGATAATTTCGCCCATGACATTACTGATTTGCTGTTTGTCAAAGACGACTTTTATACCTTTGAAAGTCTTGTCATATTCGGTCATGGTCAGGTAATGTAAAGGCATCGTGTGCATGTCATGCTCAGGCATATCTTTTTGTGTGAGGACTGTAGTGAGTTCCCGAAGACGGTCCGTTCTGAAGTTGAAACACATCACCACATCACCTTCATTTATGGTTCCTACCGGATATCCGTTTTTGTCGGTGTTGATGACAGGTTTAATAAACTCATCGGTAATGCCGCTATCGTAAGAGTGTTGCACAGCCTCCAGTAAATTACTGGTTTGTTGCTCTCCTTTACCGTGCACCATAGCATCATAGGCCACCTTGATACGCTCCCAGCGCTTATCACGGTCCATACCGTAATATCTGCCTGTGATTGAGGCTACGGTGCCATTGGATTTTTCCAGGTGATTGAGAAGATTTTTCATGTATCCATAGCCGCTTCTGGGGTCAGTGTCTCTTCCATCAGTAAGGGCATGTACATAGACTTTGTCCAGCCCGTAATCCCCGGTTAAATCCGTTAGTTTGTAAAGATGGGTATGCATGGAATGAACGCCACCATCGGAGACAAGACCGATAAAGTGAACGGCCTTATTATTGTTTTTTGCATAAGTAAAGGCTTCTTTCAGGGTTTCGTTTTCAGCAATGGAGTTATCTTCAATGGCTTTGTTGATGCGCACTAAATCTTGATAGACAATACGTCCTGCCCCGATGTTTAAATGACCTACTTCGGAATTGCCCATCTGGCCGTCCGGCAAACCAACATTGGAGCCGTCGGTACGTAATTCAGAGTTGGGATAGTTCTTTAGCAAACTGTCCATATAAGGGGTATGAGCCTCGTGAACAGCATCCGTATTATCTTTGTTCCCGTTTCCCCAGCCATCAAGGATAATGAGTAATGCTTTTTTATTTTTATTCATGGTTATTTTCCTATTTTTAGAGTTACTTTGCGCAATAAGGTTCGTTCTTTCTAACAACAAAGATATTTAACAAGTTCTAAACAATCTATGCAAACGATTGTTGCTTAACTTTTATTGAGTTTATGAAGAAAACATGGATTTTTCCTGATATCCACGGGTATCGAAAAACACTGGAGTCGTTGTTTGACCAGATAAAGCCTTCCAAAGAGGAACACCTGATTTTTCTGGGCGATTATATTGATCGTGGTCCGGATTCAAAGGGCACAATTGATTTTATTAGAAACCTCCAGGAGGAAGGCTATCGAATAACTCCACTGATTGGAAATCATGAGCAATATTTTGTGGAAGCATATTATGAGGCTTTGAATTATAAACAGGGCTTTTTTTCCAGAAAACCACCCAAATTTAAAGCCTGGATGGAGCATGGGGGTAAACAAGCCCTCAAGAGTTTCGGCGTAAAAGATTTGCGAAAAATACCCCCTGAATATATAAGCTGGATTGAGGACTGCGAGTACTATGTGGAACTGGATGATTATGTGGTGGTACATGCCGGGTTGAATTTTTATAAGGATAACCCTTTTGAAGACAAGCATTCGATGCTTTGGATTAAGGAGTATGATATTTTTCCTGAAATGATAGGGAACCGGAAAATTATTCACGGCCATACTCCGGTAAATCACGAATTTATTGTTGAGATGGTGGAAACGGATCGGTACAATTTTATAGATCTCGATAACGGGGTTTATATGCTGAACCGGCAGGGTTATGGGAATTTGATGGCTTTTGAAATCTCTTCCAAACAACTAGTTGTGCAGCCTAATTTGGAAAATGAGTGACATTGGGGTTAAATTTGTTTTTTTAACGTGGTTGTTTTTTAACAAATAAATCAATGGAATTCGGATTATTTGATAATGTCATTTTTGAACTAAGGGTGATTATTGATATCATCATAGCTTCCCTGCTAACAGGTTTTGTGGGGCTGGAGCGTGAGATGTCGGGAAAACCGGCCGGTTTTAGAACCCAGATGATTATCGGGGGGGCAGCGGCCCTGCTTATCTCAACCGCCCGGATTCTGATTCGCGATTTCGCCGGTGAAAGTGAATTGGCTGCAGTGATGCGGGCTGATCCCGTCAGGGTTATTGAAGCTGTGATTGTGGGAATTAGTTTTATTGGCGCGGGCACTATATTGAAAATGGAGGATCAGAGGAAAGTGCAGTATTTAACTACAGCAGCCTCTATTCTTTTATCTGCCGGAATCGGGATGAGTGTGGCCCTTCACCACTATATTATCGCCGTGGGGGTTACGGTATTCATTCTTATTATTAATGTAGGGGCTAATGTCATCGACCACCATATCAAAAAAAGAAGGAAGAAATAGCCCGGGACGTCGTAATTCAATTTGGCCCTTTTATTGATATTGCAAGTTTCAGAGCTTTTGAATTTACTACTTTAAGGTAATACCTCATTAAGGTATGATGAACAAGAAGTAGGCTTGTCGCGTTCGGATTGAAAAAGTAATACCCATGAAATTGAAAGATAAAACCATTGTCGTACTGGTGCATGAACTCTTTGAAGATTTGGAATTGTGGTATCCCGTGCACCGCCTGCGCGAGGAAGGTGCGAAAGTATTCATTGCAGGACCTGAAAAAGACAAGGAATACAAAGGCAAACACGGTGTTCCGGCCAAAAGCAACATGAAAGTATCGGAAGTAAACCTAGATAGTGTGGACGGGATTGTCGTTCCGGGAGGTTACGCCCCGGATAAGTTACGACGATACCCGGAGGTGACCGATTTAATCAAGCAGGCCGACGATAAAGGAATGCCCCTGGCCATGATTTGCCACGCCGGATGGGTGATGATTTCGGCCGGTATTCTAAAAGGACGTAAAGCCACTTCAGTAGGCGCGATTAAAGACGATATGATCAACGCGGGTACTAACTGGGTGGATGAACCCGTTGTGATTGATAAGAACCTGGTATCAAGCCGTACACCGGCTGATATGCATGTCTATATGAAAAGCTATATCGGTTTATTTAAATAAGAACTGTTGCTGCTCCGGATGAGCTAACAGACTGTAACCGGGATGGGATTTTTCTCATTCCGGTTTTTTTAAATCAGAAATTTCATAATTAATTGTTTTGATAAATTGATTAAATTTGAAGGTGATGAGTAAAGAAGAGATATTAAAAAAGCTGGAAGAACTGAAACCCATATTGCATAATGATTTTGCAGTAAAGGAGATTGGTGTGTTTGGCTCTTTCGTTGATGAAAAGCAGTCAGATGATAGCGACATTGATATTCTTGTTGAATTGGAAAGGCCTATTGGGTGGAAGTTTTTTTCGTTGGAGAAATATCTTGAGCAAGCATTCGGACGGAAAATTGATTTGGTGACGAAAAAGGCTTTAAAAAAGCAAATAAAAGACAATATCCTTCAAAAAGTTAAATACGTCTGAAGTGAGTAAAAGTGATAGAAATTATTTAATGTATCTGGAAGACATGCATGAAGCCATGGCCCGTATTGAGGAGTATATAGAAGGATATTCATTTATCAGCTTTAAAAAAGATTACAAAACCGTTGATGCTGTTATCAGAAACTTTGAAATTATTGGAGAAGCTTCAAAAAACCTACCCGAAAAGCTAAAATCTAAATATTCCGAGGTCCCCTGGGACGAAATGTATCTTCTGAGAAACAAAATCAGTCATGAGTATTTTGGTATTGATTATGAAATCATCTGGGACATTGCAGTGAATAGCTTGCCAACAAATAAGAAGCAAATAGAAGATGTTTTAAAAAATGAAACAACCTAGATGAAATTATCAGTCATTTTTAATGGCAGAATAATGCCAGAGTACTTTATCTCCACCTCACTCCGCCCTGAAAAGTAAAAACCGTCCTTTCATCGATTCCAGCTCGTTCTTTTTATCGGTCAGGATGTATTGCATGGCTTCGTCGGTGAAGCTGTAGCCCTTGTCGGTCAGCTCAACCATTCCATCGTCGATTCGGATCATGTTGTTGTTTTCAGCAAACTCCAGAACTTCTTTAGCGCGCTTTGAGGTCCATTGGAAGTGGTCTGTGAGATGGGAGACTTCCCGCTCTTCTGGATTGCTATTTTCGATGCTGTGGTTTCTTAAGTGCAGGAGAAAGGTGAGCATCGAAAACTCCAGCTTTTGTTGTTTCCTTCGCATCAACACAGAGATAACCCCACGCTTTGGAGCGAAAAAATAAATCAACAGGAAAATGAATCCCAGGATTGCAGCCATGGACCCTCCGATGGATACGTTCAGAAAATGAGCGATCCAGTAACCCGCTATGGCGGCAGCTATTCCAATAACCGACGACAGGACAAGCATCCGGTTTAACGACTGGGTCATCAGGTAGGCAGCAGCCGGCGGGACAATCATCAAGGCAACTACAAGGATAGCCCCTACGGCATCAAAAGCGCCGACAGCCGTAATGGAGGTCATGGTCATGAGTCCGTAGTGAATCACCACCGGGGTAAAACCCAGCGAAGCGGCTAACTGCGGATCGAAGGTGGAAATTTTCAATTCTTTGTAAAAAACACCAAGCAGCACAAGACTCAACACCAGGATACCACCCATGACCCACAGCGATTTGGGTCCCATGGGATTTCCGTTGATGATGAGTTGGTTGAAAGGGGCAAAGGCCAGTTCTCCCACCAGTACCGCATGGGTGTCTATGTGCACATCTCCAGCAAAGCGGGTAATAAGGATCACCCCGATACTAAAGAGCGCCGGAAACACTAGCCCGATGGCAGCGTCCTCCTTCACCAGCCGGGTGCGGTTAATGATCTCTACAAGCACTACCGTTAATACACCTGTTGCGGCAGCCATCAAAACCAGGAAAGGGGAGGAGACGTCCTGCGTAATGAAAAAACCAATGACAATCCCCGGCAATATCGCGTGACTAATGGCGTCGCTAATCATAGCCATGCGGCGCAGCACCAAAAAAGCTCCGGGTATGGCGCAGGCTACGGCAACAATAATCGCGATGAATTGTATTTCAATTTGGGGTATGCTCATGATTCTTTCTTTTTTTCAGGGTATTGATGTATCTGAAAAGCAGCCCGCGGTTGGGTGCGAAAACAAATGACAGTGCCACGATGAATACTGCCGCCAGCACGATGACCGGACCGGTGGCCATATTTTTGGTGGATGTGCTGATAGCCGTTCCCGCTATTCCCGACACAGCTCCGAAAAGAGCCGCAATGATAATCATCACCGACAACCGGTTGGTCCATTGCCGGGCTGCCGCTGCCGGGGCAATAATCATTGCACTCATCAGTACGACCCCCACGGTTTGCAAGCCTAAAACAATTGCCACCACAATCAGTGAAGTCATCAGGATATCCAGGAAGCGGGTGTTGAAACCAAGCGTTTGGGCATATTCGGCATCAAAAATCAGCAGCTTGTGTTCTTTCCAGAAAAGAAGAACTATGAGTAAAGAGATTCCACCCAGCACCGACATGATGATGACGTCTTTCATCATCAGGGTAGCGGCCTGTCCGAACAGGTAGCTGTCCAGCCCCGCCTGGTTGGCGTTGGGAAGCCGCTGGATGTAGGTCAAAAGAACAATCCCCAGACCAAAAAAGACGGTAAGGATGATACCGAGGGCCGTATCGCTTTTAATGGCCGTATTTTGCTGGATCCCACGAATCCACAGGGTACCGATCACTCCGCTGGCTATCGCTCCTAAAAGGAAAAGCAGCGGGTCTTTGTAACCGATTAAAAGAAAAACAATCGCAATCCCCGGAAGGGAGGCATGGGATATGGCATCGCCCAGCAGGCTTTGTTTTCGGAGCACGGCAAAGGTTCCCAGTGTTCCGCTGACTACTCCCAGCACGATAGTCCCCAGAATCACCGTGCGGGAAGTGTAGTCGGTAAAGAGCTCCTGTATGAATTCTATCCATCCCATAATCAAGAGGGCGTTTCGCTAAGCTGGAAGTTGATTCCGTACGTTTTGGTTAAATTGTCATCGTTGAAAATGTCTTTCACCGGACCGGCAGCCACTTTTTTGACATTCAGAAAAGTGACCCAGTCGAAGTACTCGGGGACCGACTGCAGGTCGTGGTGCACCGCGATGACCGTTTTCCCCTGGCTTCCGAGTTCTTTTAATAATTTGATGATCGCTTTCTCAGTGATAGCGTCCACACCCTGGAAGGGTTCATCCATGAAGTAAATCTCAGCATTTTCGAGCAGTGCGCGAGCCAGGAAAACGCGCTGTTGCTGTCCGCCCGAGAGCTCACTTATCTGGCGGTGACGAAACTCCAGCATTCCCACTTTTTCTAAAGCTTCCAACGCCTGTTTCTTTTCCTCTTTGCCCGGACGCTTAATCCATCCCAGTTTACCGTATGTCCCCATCAAGACTACATCCAGCACATTGGTGGGAAAATCCCAATCCACACTACCTTTCTGTGGCACATAGGCCACTTTGGAACGGGCTTTTTTGTAAGGCTTTCCGAATATCCTCACCGAACCCGCCACTGGCTGCACCAGTCCCAAAATAGCCTTTATCAGGGTGGTCTTTCCGGCTCCGTTGGGTCCCACAATCCCCATCAGGATACCTTGGGGAATTTTCATATCGATATCCCACAAAACGGGTTTGTACCGGTAAGCTACCGTCAGGTCATTGACTTCTAGTGCATAGAGATTCGCCATAAGCGCTTATTTTAATGCTTTTACAATCGTTTTTACATTGTGGAAAAACATACCTGTGTACTTTCCTTCTTCGGTGCCTGGTGTCCCAAGCGCGTCGGAATACAGCTCACCGCCGATTTTCACCTCAAAACCCCTTGATTTCACTGCTTCCTGCAAGGCTTCGATGTTTCGCCGGGGCACAGAAGATTCTATAAAGATAGCCCCGATTTCATTTTTCACAATCATATCGGCCAGGTTTTGGACATCTTTCACACCGGCCTCCGAAGCTGTGCTGATGCCTTGCAATCCCACCACCTCAAAACCGAATGCCTGACCAAAATAGTTGAAAGCATCGTGGGCCGTTATCAGAATTCGTTTATCCTTTGGAACCTGATCGATTAGCGAGTTTATTTCCTTTTGAACACTGTCCATCTCGCTGGTATATTTTTTCAGGTTAGACTGATAATACACCTGGTTTTCAGGATCGTGTCTCGACAATTTATCCGCAATAAAATGTGCAGCTTTTTTCCACAGGTTGATGTCAAACCAGATATGTGGATCATAGCTGGAGGCATAATCCGCCGAAGGAACCAGGTTGTTTTCGTTGATAGTATCAGCTACAGGGTAGATGTTTTTACCCAGCCGGTTCATCTTATCGAAAACATCCACCAGCTTTCCTTCCAGGTGGAGCCCGTTGTAGAAAATAACATCCGAGTTGCTTAGTTTGCCAACATCACTCTCGCTGGCACGGTAGAGGTGCGGATCGACACCGGGGCCCATCAATCCGTCACTTTTTATCCGGTCGCCGCCGATGTTTTTCACAAGGTCATGAACCATTGTTGTTGTCGCGACAACATGCATTTTTGCGTCATCGCTTTTTTGTCCGGTGTTTTTACAGGCTGTAAAAGCCAGTATGAAACCCAAAGTTGCAAGTAATGCTATTCTTTTCATCATTTTTGTCAGATTTTTATTCAGGAAAACGATAACTTAACCCTACGCTTGTGTAAAAATCCGTCGCTGTGTCAGATAATCCAATACCGCCCGAAACATCCAGCTGAAAATTGTTACTTACCAGGTATGTAAAACCGGCATCCGCTTTGTGCCTGGGTTTGTCATCTTCATATAACAAACCATAAGATTCCAGGAATGCACCCAGTTTTTCAGTGACTCCAATCCCAAAAGCCAATGAGTAGTAATAGGAAGCCTCCGGATTGTGGCCATCCCATTCGGCTCCCAGGTTATATCCGAGTGAGAGGTTGTCGCTGAGGGTATGGGCAAAGGTCATCCTCAGGGACGGGCTTACATACCGGGGCTTGAGGTCTTCATCTGCCGTAGCCGGCCAGGTTAGACTTCCCAGCAAGGCCATTTCAGGACGGAAGCCTTGTTCTTCAGCTACTTTTACCTTTAATCCCGTGTAAAGCGGACTCAATCCTGTGAAGGTAAGCTCAGAATTGGATTCCGGGCTAAATCGCTGGTCCCGGTATTCCATGCCCACTCTCAATTCCGTATTTTCAGTCAATCCATAACGAAGTAAGGTGGAGTTGTAGATGTAGTTTTCCATTTCCAGCCATTCGGTGTGGTCCTTTTCGTATAGGAAACCGCTTTCGAGTTGTAATTTTCCTTTAGCTACAATAGCAGCCGATTCGGTTTGGTCGGGGCGATCAGTTACCAGAGGGGGCGCATCATTTTGTGCCTTAATTCCAAAGGCTGTTATTGACACTAAAGCAATGGTAAATAATATTCTTCTATTCATATTAATATTTTTTAATTTCTACATAAATCTTACCGGCCAACTCATTATTTAATAAAATTCTTTGACCTAAAATTTTTACAGCAATGGAGTTTTGCGACGGATAATGTTTTTCCACTTCGATGCTTTGGCCGATATCAATGGAGTTGTCGCGGCAGAATTCGAAGAATTCATCTTCCGATCCCGACAGTCGGCGTACATGGTAGTTTTGGCCTTGTTTAGCGGTCGAGAGCCGGATTAGCTCATCAGTATCCGGTATTTTCCCGTCCGGTTGCGGAATCGGATCGCCGTGCGGATCGAAAGCCGGCTCGCCCAGGTAGCTGTCGATTTTGCTCACCAGAAAATCGGAGGTGGAATGCTCCAGAAGTTCCGCTTCGTTGTGAATCTGTGAAAGGTTGATGCCCAACGTCCGGTAAAGAAAAGTTTCCCAGAGGCGGTGTTTCCGAAGCAAAGCAAGAGCAAGGTTCTGTCCTTTGGAAGTTAGGCGGAGTTCCTTATATTTTTCATAGATAATCAATTCTTTCGCAGCCAGATTCCGCGCCATATCCGTAGCCGCGGCATTTGAGATACCAAGTTTTTCCGCTACCACGCCCGGCTTGGTTTCCCCGCCCGGTGTTTGCGAAAGCTGATAGATTTCCTTCAGGAAGTTTTCTGTAGCAATTGACATGTCTTTAAAAATAATTTAAGTAAACTTAAAAAACATAACAAATGCGCTTAAAAAATGTTTTCGTTATCTAAGTATAAAACAAGTTACCCACCCAATATGCAGCCAGAGGCTGCAAGAATTTTTGGTCAAAGCGAAGACGCTTTGACCAACGGTTATCAGGTCATTTAGGTTGAGTTCGGCGAAGCGTCCTTACTTCGACGTCTTCAATCTTTGGACCTCTGATTAACATAAAAACAGCTTTTCCGGCAGCAGCAGCGCAATTTTACTAACTTTTTTACACTGGGTTCGGCGAAGCGTCCTCGCTTCGCCGTCTTCATTCTTCAGGCCTCCGGCCTGTTTACGGTTAAGGGCGCATGCAGTGCCCAAGAATTATGAATAACAAAAAAAGCCATCCCAACCGGGATGGCTTTTCAAAATATGATGTTCAGTTGATGCTCTACTCATCTTCTTTATAAGCTTCAATCAGGATGTTCAGCATCTTTATGGCTGCTTCTGAGATAACCGTTCCGGGTCCGAACACTGCGGCAGCGCCGGCGTCGTAGAGGTACTGGTAATCTTGAGTAGGAATGACGCCACCGACGATGACCATAATGTCCTCGCGCCCCAGCTTCCTGAGTTCTTCGATTACCTGTGGCACCAGCGTTTTGTGACCTGCGGCCAGACTGGAAACACCCAGTACGTGAACATCATTTTCAACGGCCTGCTTGGCTGCTTCAGCAGGTGTCTGGAATAGTGGACCGATATCCACATCAAACCCGATGTCGGCATAACCGGTAGCAACTACTTTGGCACCCCGGTCGTGGCCATCCTGACCCATCTTGGCTATCATAATTCGCGGACGGCGTCCTTCCATTTCGGCGAACTCGTCTGCCAGTTTGCGGGCTTTTTCAAAACTGTCGGTTCCTTTTGATTCTGCTGAATACACTCCTGATATTGTTCTGATTTTTGCTTCATAGCGTCCGTAGACTTTCTCCAGGGCATAGGATATTTCACCCAGGCTGGCGCGTTTTTGGGCAGCCTCGACGGAAAATTCCAATAAGTTTCCTTCACCGGTTTCGGCGGTTTTGGTCAGTTTGTTGAGCGCTTGTTGCACCCCCTCTTCGTTTCTTTCCTCGCGAAGTTTCTTCAGACGCTCCAGCTGTTTCTTGCGCACCTCGGTATTATCCACCTCCAGGATTTCAATGGGGTCTTCTTTTTCCAATCGATATTTATTCGTTCCCACGATTGTTTCTTTGTGCGCATCGATTTTAGCTTGCTTTCGGGCTGAGGCTTCTTCAATACGCATCTTGGGCACACCGGTTTCGATAGCTTTGGTCATGCCCCCGAGTTTTTCTATTTCCTGGATATGTTGCCAGGCGCGATGCGCAATGTCATTTGTTAGTTTTTCTACATAATAGGAGCCGGCCCAGGGGTCAACCACCCGCGTAATCTCGGTTTCTTCCTGCAAGTGGATTTGAGTATTGCGGGCAATCCTCGCTGAGAATTCCGTAGGTAAAGCAATAGCCTCATCCAGCGCATTTGTGTGGAGCGATTGAGTGTGCCCCAAAGCTGCGGCCATAGCTTCTATGGACGTTCTTCCTACGTTGTTGTAGGGGTCTTGCTCCTGCAGGCTCCAGCCTGAGGTTTGAGAGTGTGTTCTCAAAGACATCGATTTCGGATTCTTCGGATTGAACTGTTTCACCAGCTTTGCCCATAGCATCCGGGCCGCTCTCATCTTGGCGATTTCCATAAAGTGGTTCATGCCTATAGCCCAGAAAAACGAAATACGTGGTGCAAACGTATCAATGTCCATACCTGCATCCAGTCCGGCCCGGATATATTCCAGCCCGTCGCAAAGTGTGTAGGCCAGTTCGATATCCGGGGTAGCGCCGGCCTCCTGCATGTGGTATCCCGATACAGAGATAGAGTTAAACCGCGGCATGTTTTTCGAAGTATACTCAAAAATATCCGCAATAATTTTCATCGAAGGCTTGGGCGGATAGATGTAGGTGTTTCGCACCATGAACTCCTTGAGGATATCGTTTTGGATCGTCCCTGTAAGTTTGTCCAGGGATACGCCTTGCTCCAGTCCCGAAACGATATAAAAAGCCATTACCGGGAGTACGGCTCCGTTCATGGTCATCGATACCGACATCTTATCCAGCGGAATCTGGTCGAAAAGCACTTTCATATCCAGGATAGAGTCTACGGCGACGCCGGCCTTTCCGACATCCCCAACTACGCGGTCATGATCGGAATCATAGCCCCGGTGGGTAGCCAGGTCAAAGGCAATCGAGAGTCCTTTCTGACCGGCTGCCAGGTTGCGGCGATAGAATTTGTTTGATTCTTCGGCTGTTGAGAAGCCGGCATATTGGCGTATGGTCCATTTACGCATCGTGTACATGGTGGCATATGGCCCTCGCAAATAGGGCGGAATGCCTGCTGCAAATTCGAGATGCTCCAGGTTTTCCAGGTCCGCCTTCGTATATGCGCTTTTGACATTAATTTTTTCCGGGGTTTCCCAGTCGGCGGTGATCCCGTTTTGTTTTTCCCATTCTTTAGGCTCCAGCGAGGATTTGGGGGAGCGTTTAATGTCTATATTTTTAAAATTTGGTTTCATAGTTTTCGAACTTTTTAAGTGTGCGGTTTAAGATTCAATCCCCAGTTCACGTTGATACCCTTTTAATGTTTCCAAAACATTGGTTTTAAGATGGATGAAATTCTTAACCCCCTGTTTTTGCAATTTTTCCGCAGAGTCTTTCGGATAGCCTGCCACAACCATAATCGCTTTGTTCTTTAACAATTCGTGGGCTTTAGCTGCAATATCTGCATATTCATCATCGGAGCTGCAGAGCACTACGATATCGCTGTTTGCCTTTATAGCTGCTTCCACACCCTCTTCAATAGAATCAAAACCGTTGTTGTCAATGACTTCGTAACCGGCGCAGGCAAAGAAGTTGGATGAAAACTGGGAGCGGGCTCTTCTCATAGCCAGGTTGCCATATGTAAGCATGAAAACCTTTGGCCTGTGATTATAACGCGCATGCTGGTCGGTATGATAACGTAATCTTTCAAATTCCTGCGCTCCTCTATATGTTTTTAAAGTATCTACTTCCGCATCATCAAGCGTTTCGTCCTCCACTTCAAAAATTTCCGGGTCCAAATCTTTTTCAAAATATTCTGTAAAATTCGGATACTGATTCGTTCCTAAAAGGGTTTCTTTGCGGGTAGCGATATTCATATCCCGCTTACGGGCTGATTCATTCACATTTTGCTGAACAAATCCCTTACGAAAAGCTTCCACAAAACCTCCCTGGTCCATTACCTGCAGGAATATATCCCATGCATGGCTGGCAATAGAATCGGTCAGATTTTCAATATAATAGGAGCCTGCCGCCGGATCGGCTACCTTATCCATGTAGGCCTCCTCTTTTATCAGCAGTTGTTGATTTCGGGCAATGCGCTCAGAGAATCCGGTTTCATCCTCGTAGACAGCATTGAATGGAAGTACGGTAAAGGAGTTGACGCCCCCCAGTGTTGACGACATGGTTTCGGTTGTCGTTCGCAGCATATTGACGTAAGGATCGTAAATGGTTTTGTTCCAGGATGCATTGGTTGAATGGATCGTCATGCGGGTGATGTCTTTGTCTTTAGGACCGTAGGCATTAACGATATTGGCCCATAGCAGTCTGGCCGCACGCACCTTGGCGATCTCCATAAAATAAATGGGACCTGTAGCAAAATTAAACCTGATCTTCGGAGCGACCTCATCAATTGACATCCCTTTATCAGTCAGGCGTGTCAGGTAGTCGGCTCCCATTGCCAGTCCGTAACCCAACTCCTGGATGATGGTTGAGCCTGCATTTTTAATACGATCGGCATGAACCGTTAGGGCATCAAAATTAGGCAGATGTTCGGTAGCATTAATAATATTACAGGCATGATCGAAGGATTTGTCTTTGCCCAGGCAGAATTTTCCGTGCTTAATGAGATGGCCTATCGGATCATAATCAACCGAGCCGTAAATATTGCTTAAGTTCCGGTTATATTTTTTGGCCAGCTCCTCAATTATTGCTACAATCTTATGACCATCGCCGTTGATAAAGTTAATTTCCACAGCCTCGGCATAGATATTATCCATCAAGCGTTCAATTTCCTTGGTAGTGGGATGATAATCATGTCTGAAAACAAATCCCAGGGAGTCAATCCCTTTCATGAGGATGTCGAGCGCCTTTTTATTGGCTTGTTTTATATCGTTATTATTTACCGGAACTTCCTGTCGTATCCGCCAGTTGTTTCTTTTTGTATCGTTCCCCCTGGTAAATGGATGATCGCCGGGATACGTGTCCAGGTAATTTAAATTTTCCAGGTCTTCGGAACGATAGTAGGGCTTTACCTCAAACCCTTCAGGGGTATTCCAGATGAGTTTTTTCCGGTAATCCGCCCCTTTCAGGTCTTTCTGAATCTGTTCTTCCCATTTCTCAGTGGGCACCGGTGAAAATTCGGAAAATAGTTTAGAATCGTTACTTTTTTGATTCATGGTTACTTGGTTACTTGTTTTGGTTTACACTTCCGTTTATCAGATCGGACATTTTTCCGGGCGACAAGGTTTTAACCTTCATAACCGGAATGAATAACTTAGTTGTGCATTTAATTAAATCAATATAAAGTCTCATACAAGATGATGTATTCTGACGCTTCCATTATATGGCTGTATGCAGCTTGTTTTATACTTTGCCATTCCTCCATCCTTAGTGGCTTTTGGTGCATAGAGCCTCTAATCAATATGCAAACTTACAACAAAATTTATAACATAATCTTTTTAAAGAATATAAATTGTTATTAAATTCACAACAAAAAATGAGGTTTATAAAAAACACAAACATAAATTGTTATCGAATTGTTTTATAAATAAAAGCGTATGAAAATAGCTGTAAGCGGAAGCACAGGTTTTGTAGGGCAACAATTGGTCAAATCTCTCGAAAAGGAAGGGCATGAGGTCACAGCATTGGTACGGGAAGATTTTATGCATGATGCAAGTACTCTTGCCAATCGTATCTCCGGTGTTGAAGGGATTATTCACCTGGCAGGTGCCCCCATCATCAAACGATGGAATGAAAAACATAAGGAAAGAATCTATCATAGCCGCATCGACACTACCCGGTTGTTAACCAAAGCCATAAAAAGCCTTAAAGAGAAGCCCGGGTTGTTCATATCCACCTCGGCTATCGGGATTTATTCAAGCGATTTTGACCGGGTACACACAGAGGAGACCTATGAATATGGAGAAACTTTTTTGGCAAAAGTGTGTAAAGATTGGGAAGCAGAAGCTTACCTGATAAAGCCATTTACACGTTTTGTGATTTTCAGGTTCGGGGTTGTGCTGGGTAAAAACGGAGGTGCTCTTAAACAAATGCTGCCTCTTTTTAAGGCCGGATTAGGCGGTAAAATAGGTAGTGGTAAACAAGGATTTTCATGGATTCATATTGATGACCTTTTAAAGGCCTATCATTTTGTCATCAATAACAAAGAAGCGGAGGGGATTTTTAACCTTACAGCTCCCCAGCCAGTGAGTAACAAAGAGTTTACCGAAAAACTGGCAAAAGTTTTAAAACGCCCGGCTATATTCAGCGTTCCTGAGGCTTTTATGAAAATGATCTACGGAGAAGGAGCTCAGATGTTAACCTCCGGGCAGTATGTGAGACCCCGGCGATTGATAAGTCACTCTTTCAAATTTGAATATCCGACGGTTGAAAAAGCGTTGAAGGATATTGTGTCGAAGTAGGGGAAGGTTTTGAAGTTTGTAGGTTTGTAAGTTTCTAAGTTTGTAAGTTAGTAGGTTTGTAGGTGTCAAATCCCAAATATCAATCTACAAATTCCAATTTTCAAAAGAAGAAAAGAGAAGAAGTTTGAGTATTGAAAATTGAAATTTTTTTGAAATTTGGTGCTTGGGATTTGGAATTTAAGTACGGAGGTTTCTCCCTACAACACTTTGTAACTGCAGTCAGTATTAGCTTTTAAAGTCCTTATGCTCAGTGTTTTTTGTCGGGATGACGCTTGATGTGTGTAGAATGGGGAGAAAAGGGCGCGGCGGACGTAACTAAAATGGACAACAGCGTCCGCCGCGCCCTTTTCTCCTCACCATCCGCAAATTGCGTCGTTTCGACTGGAAAGGCTGCACCACCGGGCGCTTAGGTTGTTTGTCCCAACGATAGCCGCGCAGCCTTGGAGGGAGAAATCTCCTGATTTACACCAGTGAGTTTCATTTAAAGCACAATACATATCTGTAAAAGGCCTGCTTTAAAGAAC
>JAIPBX010000069.1 GCA_021738485.1 Bacteroidales bacterium
ATTATTGTGAATACCAGTTTTAATGTGCGGGGCGAGCCGATTGTCTGCACCCCTGAAGATGGGTTCAGATGCTTTATGCGCACCGAGATGGATTACCTGGTTATGGGAAATTATTTCATTGATAAAAAGGAACAGCAACCCCTGGAAGGGGATATCGATTGGAAAGAAGAGTTTAAACCGGATTGATATGATAATAAACGAGGATGAAATAGGTATTTATAAAACTTTTTTGAGTTTATCTCGTAGAAATAGTGTAAGTGTTTAAGTGTGTAGGTACTTAGGTTAAAGAAAGAAAATTGGTGTTTTTGTCCTGAAATAAGCTTACAGGAAAATAAAGCAAAATAACTTAAACACATACGCACTTAAACACCTAAACACTTACGATAAAAATTAAAGAAAGATGAAAGAAATGTATGGCAAGAAGGATTAAAAAAAACGAGACTGTCCACAAAGCGTAACTTCTTATTAAACGTTTTGAACAATCTCGTTTACTGTGATCCCGCCAGGATTCGAACCTGGGACCTACGGCTTAGAAGGCCGTCGCTCTATCCAACTGAGCTACGGGACCAGTTTTTAAAGCGGGTGCAAAGGTAGGAACTTATTTTAAATTATCCATGTACTTGCAATATATTTCTGATAAAAAACAAGTGTTAACACTTGGAAAATGATTGAAAATGTTTGTATTAATTAGCTATGCATGAAATTTATATTATCCATTTACTGAGCAGCCTGGCTTATATTGCATTTGCCGTGGTGGTCTTGTTGAGGAATCGCAAAGCCCGGCTTCATCAGATTTTTGGGCTGATTATGATGGTTATGGCTATTCAGAGCATAGCGCTTTTCTTTTCGGATAATCCGGCGGTCAAAAAAGAACTGGCAAAACAAGCTTCCTATACCTATTTTAATGTGGGCGCCGTGATACCTACCCTGATGTTTTGGTTTGTTTTAACTTTTACCAAGACACTTCATCGCTTCAAGAATAAAGTGCTGTTAGCCGGTGTATTGGCTGTTGCCCTGGTTTTATTGTGGTTGGCTAATGATAAAACGTTTTATGTGGTCTCCTTTTCAATGGAAGGGGGATATTATGCTCACTGGCAAGAAATGTTCCTACAACTTTTTCAGTTCATATATGTCTTTCTTACGGGGCTTTTATGTATATTTTTTGTTATTCGGTTTGGCCTAGGCAATATTGATCATCGCACGCGTAACAACTCGAAAACCATTGCAGTGGCATTTGCCATTATATTCGTTGCTTTGTTGCAGGACCAGGGCCAGTATCTTATCTATAAGGAAAAGGTTTTTTCCAGCATTGCCAACTTGTTGATTCTTTTGGGTAGCACGTTAACTTTCTATTTGCTTATCAAAAGAGGAATCATCATATTTTCTTCTTCGCTTCTGTCGGAAAACATCCTTGAGAATCTTACTATTCCGGTAGTTTTGATCGATCAGCATGCAAGAATCCTTTATTACAATCAGGCTTTAAAGGAGCTTACGGCAATGAGTGCTTCTCAGTTGAAAGGCCGAAGCCTTTACAAGCTTCTTCCAACATTGGATATCTCGCTGGATGAATTACTCGGATACAGCAAGTATGGTATTCACCACATTAAAACAAATCTAAAGGATGCTTTTGATAATCTGACCAAAATTATGATCTCCGGTCAGACGATTTATACTGACACCGGGGAGTTTCAGGGAACAGTCTTTTCCTTTGAGACGATTGCCAAAAAGCCCGTGCCGCAGTCCCTGCAGAAAGACCATGAAGACCGGATGATAAAAGCTTATGAAGCATCCGATAAAGGTTTCTGGGATTGGGATATTCAAAAAGGGGATTTATATTTCAGCGACGAAACCTACAAACTCCTGGGATATTCGCCGGAAGAATTGCCCAATCTTAATTTTACAGAATGGCAGAAAATGTTACATCCCGACGATGCCGGAAAATACTTTGAGAAATTAAATGAAAACCTCAAAAATCAATCGGGCTCTTTTGCCGTGGAATACAGGGTGAAAACGAAATCCGGGAATTGGATCTGGCTGCTCGACCGGGGACGGGTAGTGGCTACCGACCAATACGATAATCCTGCCAGGATGAGCGGTATGTTTACGGATATTACCCGGATAAAATCTATTGAGATGCAGTTGCGTGAATCCCGGCAACAGCTTCAGCAAACCATACAATTTAAAGACAAATTGATAGATTACCTTTCTACCGATATCCGCGAGCCTTTTAATGCCATTATCGGCCTTTCAGAAGTTTTATATAGGAGCCCCGACAGCAGCAGGGAAGAAAGCCAATACCTTCTGCGAAAAATTTTAGAGGAGTCTTATAGTTCGTTTCATTTGGTGGAAGATATCCTGGACTATGCAAGATTGGAAAAAGAAGGGCCGGTCATCCGGAAAAGAAAATTCTCTATCAACGAGATGATTAACGAAATACATGCCGAGTTTGCTTCGCGTTTAAAACAACACAACATTCGATGGGAGTATAACTTTACGAATGATACCGTATATACCGACCGGGAAGTGCTGAAAAGAGTTATGAGTATAGTTATAGATTATGCAATTAAGTATAAGGCCGAACAAAGTGCAATGGCTACCGTGATTTCGAGTAATGGAAAGAACATAATAATCACTATTAAAGGTTCCGGTATATCTGTGAGAAAGGAATGGCTGGAGCTTTTTGAAAAGCAAACTTCCCACTCTACGGAACCGGCAAAGCATGAATACGGACTAACCATGGTTTTAGCCAAAAGGTTGCTGGAGGCCCTTGACGGTCAATTATCTTATTCTCAGCAGCCCTCCATTGATGACTACATCCGTTTGGAAGTTCCCGTAAAATAATATTTATGAGATGTTGATATAGGTGTAAAGTGCCGCAGCGAGAGCCGAAAAAATGATTAGCCATATTTTTTGCTGATTGGACATGTTTGCCTTGGGATTGTCCGATTTAAACGGTTCCGGCGATTCCGGTTTGTTGTCTTCTTCCTTCATAAAAGTTGCTTTTCACTCATTCAAAAGTAAGAATTATTCAGCATTTCAAGAAATTTATTCGTTATAGGTTTGTAATTAAGACCTGGTGATATTCTGAATTTTAAAAGGATATTCAGGAGTTTTACCTATAATTCTGTGAGGAAAAGTTCCTGAATATCCCTTGTTTTAAGTGTATTCCTTAGGCCACTGTAATCTTTTCCGTCAGATAAACATCCTGAATAAGGTTCAGCAACTGGACACCTTCTTTCATCGGGCGCTGGAATGCTTTGCGTCCGGAAATCAGACCTGTACCGCCTGCTCTTTTGTTAATAACGGCGGTTCTAACAGCATCACTAAAATCCGATTTACCTTTGGAAGCTCCCCCGGAGTTAATCAGTCCGATTTTCCCCATATAGTTGTTGATGACCTGGTAACGGGTTAAATCAATGGGGTGATCGGAGCTAAGTTTTTCATACATATCGGGATGCGTTTTTCCAAAACCGATTTCCTTAAAACCTCCGTTAGTAGTGGGTAGCTTTTGCTTAATGATATCGGCTTTAAGTGTTACACCCAAATGGTTGGCTTGTCCGGTAAGATCGGCCGCCGTATGGTAATCCGTTCCTTCGTGCTTGAAGGCGTTGTTTCGGGTATAACACCACAGCACAGTAGCCATACCCAGCTCATGAGCATACTCAAAAGCCTGGGCGATCTCTATAATCTGCCGGTTCGATTCTTCCGAGCCGAAATAGATAGTGGCACCTACCGCCGCGGCTCCCAGGTTCCAGGCTTCCTCAACCGTCCCAAACAGGATTTGATCATAGGTGTTGGGATAGGTGAGTAATTCATTATGATTCATTTTTACCAGAAATGGGATTTTATGGGCATATTTCCTGCTATGCAGCGAAAGGCCGCCGAAAGTGGTTGTTACCGCATTGCAGCCGCCCTCAATAGCAAGTTTTATGATATTTTCAGGGTCAAAATAATCCGGGTTTGGCCCAAAAGCACTGCCACCGCTGTGCTCTATGCCCTGATCCACCGGAAGAATCGAAAGGTAGCCGGTGCCTCCCAACCTGCCATGATCATAGATTTGCGCGAGATTTCTCAGCACCTGGGCATTTCGGTCACTGTTTCCAAAAACCTCATTCACATGATTAGGCCCCGGAAGTTTTAAACGGCTCTTATCAACGGTTTTGCATTCATGAGTAAGCAAATCGTCTGCTTCTTTATCTAAATATCCCTTTAATGTGTCGAACGAATTCATTGGAGTTGCCATAGTCGATTTGTTTTTTGGTTTTTATGATAGTTTCTCAAAGATACAAAATTATAACTCTGAATCCTTATAATTGTTTGGATGGATTTAACAAGGAAAAATAGCCGGGCATAATACACTCATATGCTTCCATTCATATAAAAACTGCTCAAGAGTGGATTTTTTTCTTGCAAATTTAGTAAGAGTGATTATCTTTGCAGCCGCATTTACAAAAAGAGCCGGAGAGGTGGGAGAGTGGCTTAATCCACCGGTTTGCTAAACCGGCGTCCGCCTAAGGCGGACCGGGGGTTCGAATCCCCCCCTCTCCGCCATTTTTTTGGCACTTTCATAGTTGTTCTTAAAAGATGATAAAATAGTTCGGGGTGTAGCACAGCCCGGTTAGTGCGCTTGCTTTGGGAGCAAGAGGCCGCAAGTTCGAATCTTGCCACCCCGACAGAAAAGAGTTACGTCAAAAGATGTAGCTCTTTTTTTGTTTGGAGCGGATCAGTATTCCCTGTTTGTGCGTCCCGATAGGACTACGGGAAGGCTGTAAGTTCGAATCACTCCACCCGTAACCTTACTAAAAGTCTTGCTTTTAAAGAATATAGATATTTTTTACTATTACTGAATCAGACATAATATCTTGGTATTTCATACTGCCAGTTTTTTGAAAACACCCTTTCATTTTTTTCCCAGGCATCCATTTCAGCATGAAGCCTGAAATGGGTTTCAGATGAAGTAAGGACTGTTCTCGTGATAATTCTTACAGACCATTCACCACGCTGAAACTGTCTGTTCCAAAGCGTTTCTCCCCTTACGGAGGCAAAATCATCTCTTTTGAAAGAGTACCATTCTTTGGCCCGGTTTGTCACGGTCCAGTCAATATCCTCAAAACGTGTTGTACCGTTATCTATGATTACTTCCATGGTTGATTCTTCTTCTGCCAAATCCCGGATAACCCTCCATTTGTGGTTCTGCGACTCCAATTGTTTGGTGCCAATTTCCGATGCACCTTCCGGTTCCTCAAAAGGCCGTAAGTTCTGATCGGTCTTCTGTGGTTTTCTCCCAGGTAATTCCAGGCTGCTATTTTCTGTATGAACTGTAAGACGGACGGGCTTAGGAGGAGGCCAGGCCAGGGGCCAGTACGATGTGGATACGGAAAGCCTGATGCGATTCCCTGAAGAAAAACTCTGGGCAATGTGGTTTAATTGTACCTGTACTCTATATTTTTTACCCTGCTCCAGTAGTTCGGGAAATTCATGGTTGTTTCTGTGGCATAGATTAAGCAGACCATAAGTAACACGGGTAGCTTTGTCATCGGGAGCAACATCCGAAAGACGAACTGCAATCATAGCTACAGGTTCGGATGATGAGAATTCAAGATTGAGCACGGGTGCTCCCAGGATTTCAAGGTTTTCCTTAAGCGGCGGGGTTTCAAAGACCAAAGCGCCTCCATCTTCTTCACGCTGATCATGGGGCAAATCAGGAGGTGCAGCATATGAGCACCATTTCCCTGCAAATAGTCCGACACTTAGAGGGGATTGAATGGTGAGCCTTTCATTTTTGAGAGGAGCATCTTCTAAAAGCTCGCTGCCTGAATGCAGATGAAACTTCTGGACTTTCACATTGTCTGAAGGCCAGTTCCGTTCTGCTACCCACCGGCCCGGCCTTTTTTTGTATAACGTGCTGGGAGGGACGCTGTCCTGCATCCATGCTCTAAGCATGGGTTCTTCCATGATTCCGGTATTTTTATCCTTCAGCCATTTATCCCACCAGCGTGTAGATTCCTGTAAGAACCCTATGGCCGGCCCCGGAATTCCAAAGTGTGGATATTTATGACTCCAGGGTCCGATCAGTCCTTTGCGCGGAACATCAAGCCCATCTAAAAGCCGGAAAACCGCATTGGTATAACCGTCAGCCCATCCGCTTACGGCCATCACCGGGCATTGTATCTTAGAAAAATCTTCGCATACGGAGCCATGCTTCCAGTAATCATCCCTTTGCTGATGCTCCAACCAGGTTTTTAACCATAACCCGCTGCCTTCCAAACGATCAAACCACATTTCTTTCCATTTGTCGCCTACCAGGGCGGGGTCGGGAGGGCATGAGTTATAAGCAAACATAGTTGATGCCCAGGAAAGATTATCACCCAACAGGCATCCTCCCATGTAATGCACATCATCGGCATATCGATCATCTGTTGAACAGACTGTAATAATGGCTTTCAATGCCGGCGGTTGCAGAGCTGCAATCTGAAGGGAATTGAATCCTCCCCATGAAATCCCCATCATTCCAATGGAACCATTACACCAAGACTGTTTTGCAATCCAGGCCAAAAGCTCCAGACCATCATCCAGTTCCTGTTGAAGGTATTCATCATGTAAAACTCCTTCTGAATCTCCAGCGCCCCTTAAATCAACCCGGAGACAGGCATAACCGTGTCCGGCAAAGTATCCGTGGTTGATGGAATCGCTTATGGCTTCGAAATCACGCTTTCGATAGGGTATATATTCCAGAATAGCAGGAACCGGATTTTGTTCTGCGGATACAGGAATCCAGGTTTTAGCTGCAAGATGAGTGCCGTTAGATAGAGGTATCCATATATGGTCCGTTACCCTTACCTTTTCAGCAAATGTTGTTACTGTTTTCATATTTCGTTTAATAATTATGAATAATGTAAATTACCTGAAAGCAATTTTTGTCATTATTTCTCATCGGTTAATAATCCAATATTGGGAATATCTTCTTTTGAGATGTTCAGATCCAGCTCTTTTTCTTTATGCATACTGATTTTGGATGTCATAGCTTCAATTCTTCCAGTGAAAATACATATGACAGAATTAGGCAGCGCTTTTTTCATGGCATGGTCTACAGCCTCATCTTCATCCAGGATAATCTGAATATTTGTTTTTTCCGGTATGCTTTTGGCTCCTTCCAGAATCAGGTTCATTACCTCTGTGCTGTCGCGCCCGCGGGCATACTCTCGATCTTCCCATATAATTAATTCATCAAAGTATTCAGCAGCCATTCGGCTGTAATCTTTCAAATCCTGATCACGCCTATCGCCTGTACCTGCAATGATTGCTGTGCTATGCTCAAAAGCCAGTGATTCTATAAATTTACCCATGGCCTCCATACCAGCAGAATTATGAGCATAGTCTATCATCACTGTATATTTTTCGAATGTAAATACATTCATTCTTCCTGGTAGCTGAGCCGGTGTGGGGACAAAAGTTTGAAGACTGATGCGAATCTCCTCCACATCTACGCCCTTTACAAAAGCCGCAAGGCAGGCCGCCAGAACGTTTTGAATCTGAAAGGCAGCTTTACCGGAATAAGTCAGTGGTATATTAATTACCTTATCAACCGGAATGGACCACTCACCTTTGCGCAGAATGATTTTCCCATCTTCATATACTGCAGCTGCTCCACCTTTCCGGCAGTGTTTAAGGATGCGGGGGTTGGTTGAAACCATACTAAATAATGCTGCCTGGCAAGTGATATTTTCCAACATGGCAAATACGTTATCATCATCCGCATTTAATACTGCATAACCATGTTTATGAATGTTTTCAGCTACTACCGATTTCACCCTTGTCATCTGTTCCATCGTTTGAATACCATGAAGACCAAGATGATCTGATGCCACATTGGTTACAACACCTACATCACTCAGGTCATAACCCAGCCCTGCCCTAACTATTCCCCCCCTGGCGGTTTCCAAAACGGCGTAATCGACAGTAGGATCGCGTAAAACAAAGCGGGCACTTTCAGGGCCTGAGCAATCGCCTCTATACAAAAGATTATTTTGTATGTAGATACCGTCTGTGGTGGTGGTACCAACTTTTTGACCATTCGTCCTTAATATATGAGCGATAAGCCTGGTTGTTGTGGTTTTTCCATTGGTGCCGGTAACACTGATGATGGGTATGCGACCTGAATTTCCTGTGGGGAAAAGCATGTCGAGTACCGGTTTAGCCACATTTTTTGGTTGCCCTTTTGTGGGAGAAAGGTGCATACGAAATCCCGGTGCTCCGTTCACTTCAATAATTGCGCCACCGGTTTCATCAATGGGTTCTGTCAGATTAGGTGCAATAACATCAATACCGCAGATATCCAGATCAATGAATTTAGAGGCTCTCTCAGCAATAAAGATATTCGTAGAATGTACCGTTTCTGTTACATCTTCTGAGATTCCTCCAGTGCTAAGGTTTGCAGTTGTCTTAAGAAAAAACGCTTCGCCCTCAGGCAGTATGGACTCAACTGTGTAATTCTCCTGATCCAAAAGACGCTGCGTCATTTTATCAACCTTAATTTCAGTAAGCATCTTTTCGTGACCGAATCCCCTACGGGGGTCTTTGTTGACTTCTTGTATCAATTCATTGATTGTAGATTTCCCGTCCCCCGTAACATGAGCGGGAATTCTCCTTGCAGCGGCAATAAACTTGTTATCTATTATAAGTAATCTATAGTCGTTTCCCTGAATGTATTTTTCTATGATAACCCCATCGGAATAATTTTGTGCAGCTTCAAAGGCACGCAATGCATCTTCTTTATTGTTAATATTGATGGTGGCCCCTTTTCCCTGATGCCCATCTACCGGTTTGATTACAACGGGAAAACCAACCTTCAATACAGTTGCTTCTACCTCTTCGGCATTATAAACTACCAGACCATAAGGTACGGGACAACCATTATTATACAGGATGTTTTTTGTTTCTTCTTTATCCGAAGCAATCTCCAGGCCGATGCTGCTGGTTCTTCCGGTCATCGTAGCCTGGATTCGTTGCTGATGAATTCCCCATCCCAATTGGACGAGTGAATATTCATTTAACCGCATTATCGGAATGTTTCTTTTCTTAGCTTCCTCCACGATTGATGCCGTACTTGGACCGAATCTTTCCTCTTCCCGGATTTGTCTGAGTTTTTGAATGTCTTTTTCGATATCGTAGGGTTGACTGGAAATCATTGCCTCAACAATCGTGAAAGCAGCATCAGCAGCATATCTACCTGCTTTTTCCTCTTCGTAGGAAAAGATCACATTGTAAACACCTTCTTTTCCATATCCCCGGGTTCGGCCAAAACCACATTGCATCCCAGCCAATACTTGCAGCTCCAATGCTACATGCTCAATAATATGTCCCATCCAGGTGCCTTCATTCAATCTTTCAATAAAACCTCCTTCATACCCCCTGGAACACCTGTGTTCAAATAGAGAAGGAATAAGGTTTACCAGCCTTTCGGTAAATCCATTTATTGTATTAGAAGGATAATGTTCCATTTCCTCCAGGTCTACTTTCATTGCTATAAGGTAATGGCGCCGGTTCGACCAATAATTGGGGCCTCGCAGAGCTCTTATTTCTAAAATTTTCATTGAATTTAAAGGAAAAAGTTTATTTTAAATATCTGCCTAAAAGTAAGTTATTAATTAGTATATTTAACCGTTTTTTAAAACTTTATATGTAATTTTTTTTGAAATGAAAAATCCAAAAGGAATGCTTATCGTTATTGGTGGTGAAGTTGCTTTGCCATCAAATGCTAATGCCAATTCTGATTCGAAAACCAGGGATATGAACGGTGAAAAGCCGGAGACGGGCGCTGAAATCCTAAACAAATTCTGTGAATTACTTCCCAGTGCGGAGGCAAGAATTGAGGTGATTTCCACAGCCTCCAGTATCCCTAAAAAATCTTTTCAGCATTACAGAGGTGCCTTTAAAAAACTAGGTTTTGAGAATGTGGAAAATTTGGATGTAAGAACACGGGAAGAAGCATCAAATCCGGATACAGTAGAGCGCATCAAGAAAGCTGATGGTTTTTTGTTTACCGGCGGCGATCAACTACGACTGACCACGATTTTGGGAGGCACTGAATTTTTAAAAGTACTTATAGAAAGATATGAACAGAGACATGTGGTTATTGCCGGAACCAGCGCCGGCGCCATGGCTATGTCTGATACTATGATCTATGAAGGAAGCAGCCATGAAGCTATGAGGAAGGGTGAAATCAAGTTCAGTAGCGGTTTTGGATTGCTGGACAATGTGATTATTGACACCCATTTCGTTAAAAGAGGACGTTTCGGACGTTTGTTTCAAGCCGTTACCAGTAATCCTTCAGCCTTGGGAATTGGCCTGGGAGAAGACACCTCTTTATTTATTAAAAATGGAGATATTCAGGAAGTCATTGGATCGGGTCTGATAATCATTATTGATGGCTCTACCATCAGACACACAAATATGGCAGCCATTAGTGAGGGGGAAATGATTTCTGTAGAAAACATAAGCTTGCATGTTATGGTGCCCGGTGATAAGCTACGTTTATCCGATCGAAAGTATATACCCTTTGAAGAACAAAATTTAAGTAGGGCAAAAACATAAAATACCAATATATTTTTAAAACACAGGAGGTAATATAAGTGAAAAAAAACATTTTTGTCATCGGTTTGGATGACTTCAACCTGCATATGATCCAGTCAGTCAAAAACGCAGAAAATTACAACATTTACGGACTTTTGGATATCCATCAGCTCATTGATAGTGGTAAATACCGGTTGATCGATATGCTTGATCTTGCTAAGGAGGAACTGGGAAAATTTGATGGGTCTATTGATGCCATTGTAGGTTATACGGATTTTCCTGTAAGTACAATTGCTCCAATTCTTTGCGAACATTTTAATGTTCCGGGTCCCACACTAGAAAGTGTGATAAAGTGCGAACATAAATATTGGAGTCGCCTGGAACAAAAAATGGTTATTCCTGAACATATTCCCGACTTCAAAAAATTTGATCCGTATGATGATAAAGCCCTGGAGCAAATTCCTTTTGAATATCCGTTTTGGGTTAAACCGGTCAAATCCACCGGGTCCCAACTGGGCTTTCGTATCAGTAACAAAAAAGACTTCAAAAAAGCCATTACAATCCTTAGAAACCGGATAGGTTTGTTTAAGCCTTTTGATCAATTGCTGGATATGGTCCAACTACCCCCAGAAGTTGCTAAAGTAAACAGTTCCCACTGTGTTGCAGAACAAATTATCTCAGGCAGGCAATGTACATTGGAGGGTTATGTATTTAACGGTCAGGTGTATACTTATGGTATCATTGATTCCATACGCGAACCAAACCGCACAACCTTTGCACGTTATCAATATCCGTCAAAGCTTCCAAAAGGTGTTCAGGAGAAAATGTCCGGAATTGCTGAAAAGGTAATGAAACATGTTGATTTTAATAATTCTCCTTTCAACCTGGAATTTTTCTGGAACGAAAAGAAGGATAAAATTTGGTTTCTGGAGATCAATACAAGGATTCCACAATCTCACAGTGATCTTTTCCAAAAGGTAGACGGGGTTTCCAATCACCAAATAATGATTGATGTTGCCTTAGGCTTGGATCCCTGGTTCCCGAAACGTCAGGGCAAGTTTCCGGTGGCGGGAAAGTTTTTCTTACGAGAATACCAGGATAAGTTAATAACCGGCATTCCCAAAAAAGAGGATCTTGAAACTCTGGCTCATAAAATTCCGGAAACACTTGTGGATATCCAGGGAAAAGCAGGAATGAAACTTTCTGAGATACCCGAGCAAGACAGTTATAGCTATGCTACAGCTTTTATTTATATTGGAGCCCAAAATCAGAAAGAACTTTTAGAAAAGTTTAAACAGTGTAGAGAATTGCTTAGATTTCAATTCAGGGATCTTACTGTTCCTTCTGTATCATCAGAAAAAGCGCTTGAAAAAATACCGGAGGCCGAGCCTGATGTAGTCATTCAAGTAACCACTGTTCCAATTGAAGTGCCAAATAAGGAAGAAATATATTACGAACAGAGTGGTGATCAGGAGATGATTAAACCATAATGGTGATGATTGATCCTGGTCTAAAATGCCTTACGATTCCTGAATTCCCTGTAGGAGCCTGTGATAAACGGCCGATTTTAGTATTCCTACTGGGATTAAGTATAAAGATGGTAAAAATCATCAGTTTGCAGGTTTTTTGGAACAGATTCATGTTTGCGTTAGCACCGCCAATAAGTAAATAAAAAGATGTATATATTCAAAAATTGTGAAATTTATACTCCCGATTATCTGGGCAGGAAAGATTTATTGATCGGAGGGCAAAAAATTCTCGCCATCGAAAATCGATTAAAAACTCCTGGAGGTTGGGATATTGAAGAAATAGATGCAACCGGTCTGAAAATGATTCCAGGGTTGATTGATTCACATGTTCATATTGCTGGAGCAGGAGGGGAAGGTGGCCCGGCATCCCGGACGCCTGAGATGCAGCTTAGTCAGATGATTCTGGCGGGTATTACTACCGTTGTGGGTTGCCTTGGCACGGATGGGTTTACCCGTAATGTCGATTCCGTACTCATGAAAGCCAAAGGGCTAAACCAACAGGGAGTAACAGCCTATATATATACCGGAGCTTATCAGGTTCCTACGCCAACTATATTAGGGAATATTGGTAAAGATATTGCCTTGATTGAAGAAGTGATCGGAACAGGGGAGATTGCTCTCTCTGATCACCGTTCTTCAACACCTACCATACCGGAGCTTATACGCCTGGCTGTTCAATCAAGAATAGGAGGTATGTTGGGCGGCAAGGCCGGTATCGTGAACATACACATGGGTGATGCTAAGAATGCTTTTCAGCCTCTTTATGATGCAACAAAGAAGAGTGAATTATCATTGAAGCAATTTTTACCCACCCATTGCAATCGCAATGATCACATTTTTGAGGATACGAAGCTTTATGGAAAACATGGATTTGTGGATCTTACCACAAGTTCATATCCATTTTTCCCGGATGATGAAATAAAACCTTCAAAAGCAGTTCAGGAGCTTCTCCAGGCAGGAGTTCCACTTTCGAATATCACCATGAGCAGCGATGGATGTGGATCATTGCCTGAATTTGACGAAAACTACAATATCGTAAAAATGGAAACCGGTTCGCTGGTATCTATGTTTGATGAACTAAGGGATGCAGTGCTGAAAGAAAACCTAAACCTTGAAAAAGCTCTTCGGACAGTGACTTCTAATGTAGCCAATATTCTTAAGCTTCCCGCAAAAGGCAGCATTGCTGTGGGCAAAGATGCTGATCTGGTAGTTATAGACCCTGATTTTCATATTATACACCTTTGCGCCTTGGGGTCAATGTTGATTAAAAACAACCTTATCCTGAGAAAAGGATACTATGAAAAATGATAAAGGAGCTATTGATGAAACAAATAAAAGATTAAAAATTTACTAGATGCTTGTGTTCCCAAAGTACTATTATGGTAGGATTCAAAACAATAGATTAGTTTGGGCAGAATTAGTAAATTTTAGGGAAAAGTGTCCCATTGCAGAAGACAATAGAAGAGAATTTGCCGGCATTTTTTGGTGAGACCATAGTAACTGGAAACGTCTGTGCTTTCATTGCCTGCAAATTATTAAAACAGGGTTTAAATTACTTTTAGCCCTCATTTTGTGTTCTTTCCTTGTTATCTTTGAGCAAAAAGAAATAATGAAAAAACCATTTGCTATTATCTTAGCATTCATTGCAATTGCATTTGTTAACTCCGTTCAGGGCCAGGGTGAGGTAGAAAAAATGTACAGAAATCGGTTTGGTTTTAGTACACTACCTTTTGTAACCGGTACGCTTCAATTAAATTACGAATACCTCCTTCCATCGCGAAACGGAATCTGGCTGGCTCCATTAGTGCATTATACCAATAGAGACTATCAGGACGAAATTGGATTCGGACTGGAAACACAGTACCGTTTTTATGTAGTAAGGCGGGAAAAAGAAAATCACGGTAAAAACCTGTATTTTGCCCCATATGCATTTTTTAAATATTTCGATATTAAGGAAAAGGATATATATTATTATGGAGGAGTCTACGGAGACGAGCCAAGCGTAATTGACAGAAAGGATAAGTTCGCAACGGCGGGAGCAGGTATTTTGTTTGGCTGGCAATATGTTTTTTCTGAGAGAATTTATCTTGACGTATATGTTGGAGGTGGAATACGTGAGGCCTTTAACGATAAAGATCGGTACGATGAGTTTATGCAACCCGGGTTTAGCGGATTTGCACCTAAAGTTGGTGTGGATATAAGCTTTAGTTTTTAATCCAAAAAAACAATAAATATGAGTGGAAAAACCTTTGTAGAAAAGATTTTTGATGCGCCCAAAGGCAGCATCGTTTTTCAAAAGCCTGATATTGTCCTGACTCACGACAATACGGCCAGTATTTCCAAGACTTTTGAGAAGATGAATGGACACAACGTGGCTGACCCCGATCAGCTGCTGATTGTCCTGGACCATAACGCCCCGCCGACGACTTCGGCCTTGGCCAATAATTACCAGAAGATTCGTGATTTTGTGAAGGATCAGGGCATTGAAAAGTTCCATGATGTAGGGCAGGGGATTTGCCATCAAATCATGGCCGATTATGCTCAACCTAAAAACATTATTGTAGGTAGCGACAGCCATACCTGTACGGCCGGAGCTTTCAATGCTTTTGCCGCCGGAATAGACCGCACCGAAGCGGCGGGAATATGGCGTCAGGGCGAAACCTGGTTCAGAGTACCCGAAACCATCAAGATTTCACTGCACGGAGAGATGCCGGAAGGAGTATATGCCAAAGACCTTTCGCTGTGGATAATAGGAATTATTGGTTCCAGCGGAGCCGACTACAAGGCGATCGAATATCATGGCGACGGGGTGAAATCATTATCGATTGCCGATAGAATGACGATTGCCAACCTGGCCTCGGAAATGGGTGCCAAGAATGCTGTCTTTCCTGCTGACGAACAGTTAGAAGAATATTATGGTCGCAAAATTGACGGTTTGTGGGCCGACGAAGACGCGGAATATATTCGCGAGATTCATATTAACCTGGATGAGCTGTTCCCGGTTGTGGCTGTGCCTCACAACGTCGACAACGTAAAATCCCTGTCGGATGTGAAGGGAACAAAAATCCACCAGGCATTGGTTGGAACCTGCACTAACGGTCGCATCGAAGACATGCGTGAAGCGGCATCGGTGCTGAAAGACAAACAGCTACCCCCGGATATGCAGATGCTGGTCATTCCGGCCTCGAAGGAAGTATCTAAGCAAATGATGCATGAAGGACTGACCGAAATTTTTATGGATGCCGGCGCCAACGTGCTGGCGACATCTTGTGGACCCTGCCTCGGAACAGGTCAGGGCATCCCGGCAGATGGTTATAACGTAATTTCTACGGCCAACCGCAACTTCAAAGGTCGCATGGGCAACAAAGAATCAAGCATTTACCTGGCTTCACCAGCGGCGGTAGCTATGTCGGCATTGAGCGGACAAATCACCGATCCGCGGCCCAGTCCAACCAAAGATACCTTCCCCTACAAAATTGAACAGAGTCAGACGGTGACCATTGAGAAAGGCGATGACCGCTACGCCAATGGCGTGTGGAATTACAGCGACGCCGACAACCTTAATACCGACCAGATGTTTGCCGGAAACCTCACCTACAAAGTACCGAGTGCTGAGCCGGAGAAAATCCTGCCGCATTTGTTTGAAGGCTTTGATGAATCGTTTGCCGACAGGGTTAGCCAAGGCGATATCATCATGGCCGGTTCCAATTTCGGATGTGGTAGTTCAAGAGAACATCCTGCTGTTGGCTTAAGCTATGCCGGAGTTAAAGCCGTGATTTGCAAATCAGTCAATCGCATTTTCTATCGTAGCTCTGTGAACCAGGGATTGCCAATCATCATTCTGCCTGAAGCAATAGAAGCATACCAGCAAGGCGATACGGTTGATGTCGATTTGGAGAACGGTAAAGTGAAGGTAGGGGAGAAGGAGTTTGCTTTCGAACCGTTACCGGACAAGCTGATGCAAATTTTTGAAGCCAAGGGTCTTGTAAATTTTATAAAAGCTTAACGACTAAGGTTTCATACTAAAAAGTGTCGTAAAGAGTTATCGCCTTTCCATAAGTTATCATTAAATGATTTATAACTTTGTGTTTCTTCGTTTCTTTGTGGCTATAACTCCAGAAGGCCACTAAGACACCAAGGCACCAAGATTCACGAAGAAAGGTATATTGCATAATTGGAAAATATTAAAATTTGGAATATAACTATTTGCAAAAACAGTCTTTTGATACGGGATAATAATTATGAATAACAAGAGGTGAAACTTTAGTTTAAATAAAAACTTTTAGAAATCATTAACAGGGCGTTTTCGCGCGAATAAAATCTCGCCGGGAAACGCTTTTGTATTTTCATTGTTGATCGTACCAATAAAAGTATTTTTTTTGCAGTAAAATTGACATTGAACATTTTACGAAGATTAGGATTTATTATTTAGAATGAAAAAGTACGGTTTAGGCGCATCGATAGCGATTATAGTTACAATTATTCTTTACCTGTTTCTCAAGGAAGCACTACCCAAGGACGTTGAACGACTGCCTTTTTTTGTGGGTATTTTGGTTTTGGATCTCTACCTTTGGTCAAGCATAAAAAAATTCATCTTCCTTTATCATAAAGTGGTGAAATATACCATTATGGTGCTTTACTGGCTGCCGGCGGTTGCACTTATTGGAACAGCCATTTCCACCTTTTTTGTTGATTTTTTCCAATGGGATGATACATTCCGCGCTTACCTTTTCGGGACCATTTTCGTTTTTTACGCTGCCAAACTCGTACCCCTCTTCTTCCTTTTCCTGAATGATATTATCCGGTTAATCCGTTGGTTTATCAATCTTTTCAAGCCCAAACAGAAAGAATACACGGAGGAATTCCGTAACAGCCGCAGCAAATTCCTGAGGCAATTCGGACTGATTACCGGAGGGATTTTTCTCAGTTCTTTATTGATGGGTATGTTCAAGTGGGCCTACGAATACAAAATCTGGCGGCATAGAGTTCACTTACCCAATCTGCCCAAAAGCTTTGAAGGCCTTAGGATCGTTCAGCTCTCCGATATGCATCTGGGCTCGATGGCCACGGAAACAGCCCTCAAGGATGCGGTTAAAAAAGTCAATGAACTGAAACCGGATGTAATTTTCTTTACCGGCGATTTGGTGAACTACTGGACAGCAGAAGCTTTTCCGTTTCAGCATGTCCTTGCCGATTTAAAAGCCCCTCATGGTATCTATGCTATCCTTGGCAATCACGATTATGGTGATTATAAACAATGGG
>JAIPBX010000070.1 GCA_021738485.1 Bacteroidales bacterium
ACTCCCACTACGCAAGATAGACATCGGTTTATTGTATCGCCGTATGCCTTCTTTTGGGCTGGAACTAAATTAATAAAAACGAAATAAATCTAAAAATTTTAAATTATTATTGGAATTTCACACAGTATCTCAGGCGGATCAGGGGTAAAAATGATAAAAATCAACAGTTTGAAGGCTTTTTAGACCGGCCTCATAAATAAAATTATTAAATTTATAATTCTAAAATAGATAACAAAATAAAACAATAACAAGAGTGAATATAGTTAAAAAGATATGGAAGAAATAGATATTAGTTTTCCAAGTAAACAATTTGAAAAACATTTACTTGACAATGACAGGATTTTATTTTCCGGCAAGTTTGGAGTTGGTAAAACAACTTTTTTAAAACACTTTTTCAAAAACGAAGAAAATGTTTATTGGATTAATCCGATTGACTATACTTTCACTCGTGATACTGACATTTTTCAACAAATAAAATACGATATTTTATTGCATTTAGTTTCAAAAAATGCATTTAAAGGTAAGACTGAATTATCTGAATTCTTTCATGCGTTTGCTTATATCTACTCCGATAATTTACAACCATTCATTTTAGAGAATATAGCCGGGAAAGACGGAAAAGTAATCTTCGATACCTTTAAACATATAAAAAGTATTTTTAATAAATATCAAATTAAAGATAAGGGAATTTCTTGGAAATATATAAAAAAAATTAATAAGTTTAGACAGAGTTTTGAATCTCAATATGATTATAAAGCGCCAATTGACATTTTAATAAACGAAGGGCTGAAAAAGATACAGAAACAAGGGGAAGGAGAAAACATTCTAATTGTCGACGATATTGATAGGCTTGATCCTTCTAATGTTATGAGAATATTTAATGCATTTTCAATCTATACTATTACGGATAATAATCAAGAAGTGGGAAATACGTATAATAATATTGGCTTCAACAAGATAATACTTGTATGTGATTTTGATAATGTGAAAAACTTTTTCAAACATGTTTATGGCGACAGAACTGATATCAGAGGATATTTTGATAAATTCATTGATAAACAGGTTTTTTATTTTACAAATAATGGAGAGATAAAGAAGTTTATAAAGAAGATTGTTGATAGTAAGTATATTTCATCAAGCGCTTCATCAGATCAAAAAGATTATGAAATAGAGATTTCCTCTTTGCAAAACATTTTAAGTGATTTGTATTTTAACGGTTTGATAAATTTAAGAGAACTTCAAGTATTTGACTATCGGATAAAAAGTTATCAAAGACGTCCTTACTCTGTTCCTAGTAAGTGGGGAAAACTATATAGTAGAAAAGTGCCTGGACTGCTTGTAATTGAAACAATGTATATACTACTAGATTTTGATTGGGAAAGAATAAAAAATGCATTTTATCAATTGTCATTTTCTGTTAGTTTAGTTACTGATAGGAATTTAATTATAGATTATTCTTATTTCATTCCCTTATTAGGTGATAATTTAATCACTGAGTCTGAAAGTAGTAAATTTGGAGCAAATGGAAAGTCTTTTGAAGGTACTTATAAAACAAAAAATGATCATCCTAATATAGAATTTAACTTGAATTTTAAATTTGAGTCGAGCTATACTTTGATATATTGTAATATTAGCTCAAAAGAATTGGAAGGAGAAGAAAATAATCACAAACATTTCAATAAAATAAATTTGGTACAGGAATTGAACCATCTTATCTACAATACACTTTTGGAATTAGAAAAAAATGCTTACCCAGGAATAGCAGAAAATGAAATCAAGTCACAATTCATAACTACATGGCATGATAAAGTATGTGTTAAAAATCAATGTGAATTTTAAAATTTAAATTTCAAATCTCCTGTCATCATTTTACTTGTTTTTCATAAACCTATCATTTGTTTACTTTTTCTGTAAACTTATTTCAGGTCAATTCACTTGGCAATCACTCAACTAATCAACCATTCAACCATTCAACCATGCAAACCTACAAACCTACAAACTTAAGCACTCTTCTCATTCCGTAATAAAATACCAAATTGCCAGCTCGTAGCCTTTTAGCTTCATCCCTGTGATTGTCCCCGCTGCGGACGGTGCGATGTAGGAATTCTGACGAAACGTCTCCCGGCTGTGTACGTTGCTCATATGCACTTCAATAACCGGTGCTTGAATAGCCTTCACTGCATCGCCTATTGCTACCGAGGTATGGGTGTAACCCCCGGCGTTAAGTATAATTCCGTCAGCATTGAAGCCTTCCTCGTGAAGTTTATTGATGATTTCTCCTTCTACGTTGCTCTGAAAGTATTCGATTTTAGGCTCCGGGAATTTTTTCCGCAGCTCTTCGACGTACTCTTCAAAGGAAATTTCGCCATAATGGTCTTTTTCGCGGATTCCGGTAAGATTTAAGTTGGGCCCGTTGATAATTACGATTTTCATTTAAGTAATTTTATTTACATTTATTCTTTAATGAATGCAAGATCATGAAATTCTCCGACAATTTCAAGGAAGCAGTGCAGGATTATCTGTGGCTTTTAAATAAAAATTACCCACAGAAAAAAGTTTTAACGCTGGTGGGTGACCGTTATCGCTTGCTGAAAACCGAACGCAGCATTCTCTATCGGGGTATTTCTCCTACCACAGAGGCGGCAAAGCATCAAAAAAAGCTCAGAAAATTAAAAGAGAAGCCTGCGGAAACGCTTCATGTGGATATGCTTAACGTTCTCATTACGGTGGTGTCCTATCTGGCCGGCAAACCCGTTTTTATATGCAGCGACGGGTGGCTGAGAGATGCCGCGGAAATGCATGCCGGAATCATAGCGCCGCATCTTTTGGAAAAGGGTATTGATTTATTGCTGAATTTTGCCTTAGACAAAACTGAGGTGAAAAGCGTTTGGTATATCGACCAGAAAGCGGAAGCAGGAAAAGAAGCGCTGCAATTCCTGGAAAATAAAAATAAAGACCATATCCAGGTATATGCCACTGAATCAGCGGATCACATTCTGAAAAAAGTGGAGGAGGGTGCCCTGGCCACTTCCGACACCCAATTGCTTGCTAAATCGCCTTGTCCGGTAATCGATCTTCCCCGCGAGCTGCTTGAGGATTATTATTCACCGGATTTTATTGATTTACGTCATTTTGTATAAAGTATCCTCCCATACTTAAACAACAGCCTTTGCTTCAACGCCGCTATATTCGATAATTTAAAATCATTCTAAACCATAATTCCCGGCTATTCTCTTACATTTGCATGTATCTAAAAATGTAAATACGTAAATTAAAGCTCCGAATGCTACTTGCTAAAGACAAAGTCCACGGAGGTAGCGTCGAAGGGTAAAGGCGGAAACGCTTTTGCCTCCCGAAAAGGGTAATTCAAAACGGCAGAAAAATCAACGTCATTTTGATTTACTCTTTGAATTGGAAAGGAGGTCTTGTTTCGATGTAGGAAATTTCTGAGCTATCAATTATTGATAAGCCTTATCTCATCAAGCAAAGCCTGCTTTCTTCAAAATAGCGGGCTTAATTTTTGATAGCTTATGGAATTATATTTTACTTTAGCTTTAGTTGTTACTGCTTTTCTTTATAGCTCTGTCGGTCACGGCGGAGCAAGCGGTTACCTGGCACTTATGGCGCTGTTTGCAATTGAACCGGCTGTGATGCGTTCGTCGGCCCTGACTATGAATCTGTTTGTAGCCGGAATTGCTTTTTTTTCCTTTTTACGCGGCGGGCACTTTAAATGGAATATATTCCTGCCTTTTGCCATTGCTTCTGTGCCTATGGCCTTTATCGGAGCCCAGGTCCCGGTAAATCCCACGCTGTACAAAATTGTGCTCGGAGTTTTCCTTCTTATTGCGGTAATACGTATGGTTATCCGACCCCAGTTTGAGTTTGATCAGTCCCGAAACCTGTCCCTGGTACCGGCTCTCTTAATCGGTGCTTTTCTTGGCTTTTTCTCGGGGATGATTGGTATTGGCGGCGGGATAATCCTCTCGCCCCTGCTTTTGCTTTTTCATTGGGCCAATGTCAAAGAAGCTGCCGGCATATCCGCCTTGTTTATTCTCGCAAACTCACTATCAGGGCTTACAGGACTGGCAGTGAAAGGTATCGTGGCCTATCCCGATTCCCTTCCCTTTTGGATTATCGCAGTAGTTGCCGGCGGATTGCTGGGAGGCTACAGCGGCAGCTTTAAATATACACCGGCCGGGTTGCGCTATATTCTGGCAGGTGTATTGCTTCTGGCGAGTTTTAAATTGTTTATATATTAAAAAGTAGAGCTTATGGATGAACTGATTCCTTTTCAAAAAGCATTGAGCATTATAAATGGAATTTCGGCATTACCCCATACCGAAAAGGTTCCTATTGAAGAATCCCTTCTTCGGATATTGGCCGAAAATATTACCACGCCAACAAATGTTCCGGAATTCGATCATTCGGCCATGGATGGATATGCTTGCCGGGCATCGGATAGCAATCAAAGGTTAGAGGTCATTGAAGAAATTCCCGCCGGTAAAGACCCACAGAAAAAGATAACCGAAGGAACCTGTTCAAGGATCATGACCGGGGCCAAAATTCCTACGGGAGCTGATAAAATAATCATGCAGGAAAATGTGGAATCTGCTGGATCTAATCATATTGTTATCAGGGAAAATTCCTCCCGGAGACATATCAGGTATGCAGGAGAAGACCTGCAAAAAGGAGAGATGCTTTTGCCGAAAGGCACTGTACTGAGACCCTGGCATATGGCCATGATTGCTTCCGCAGGAAAAAAAACAGTAGAAGTGGCTAAGAAACCAAAGGTAATAATAGCTGCCACCGGTTCGGAACTTATGGAGCCAGGTAAGAGCAAAAGCGATGGTCAAATTTTTAACAGCAATAGCTATCAGATGTTGGCTCAGCTAAGAGCAACAGGGATTGATGCTGAATATGGCGGAATTTTGAAGGATGAAATGGATGCGGTGAAAAAATTTCTTAAGAATTCCATGGATGCAGAGCTAACCCTGTTATCGGGAGGGGTGAGTGTGGGGGATTACGACTTTATTCCCGATGCTTTGCACGAAATGGGCTACACCATTCATTTCCACGGAGTGAATGTCAAGCCGGGAAAGCGAACTATTTTTGCAGAAAAAAGCGGAAAGTATGTCCTCGGCCTTCCCGGTAAGCCGGTATCCTCTTTTGTTCAGTTTGAGTTGATGAGTAAACCATTGCTCTATAAATTGATGAATACACAGGTCCAGACGAATACGCTTACTTTACAAGCCGGAGAGGATTTCCGCCTGAAGCCTGCAACACGCTTCACAGTAATACCTGTTGTAATAGAGCAGGGCAGGGTTTTTAAAATAAACTACCATGGGTCATCCCATATTCATGCATATGCTAATGCCCGGGGAATGGCGATGATTCCTGAAGGTACCGATAAAATAGAAAAAAATGACCGGATTGATGTACGACTCATTTGACAGAGCAATCAACTATCTTCGTATTTCCCTTACCGATAAGTGTAACCTTCGCTGCCGATACTGCATGCCGGCTGAAGGAATTAAACGCATGAGCCATTTTGAAATATTGTCTTTTGAGGAAATCACCACTTTCACCAAGATGGCGGTAGAACATGGAATCAACAAAGTAAGACTTACCGGGGGAGAACCTCTTGTGAGGAAAGGCGTAATAGAGCTTACCGGTATGATAGCGGCCATACCCGGCGTGGAAGATTTGAGCATGACGACAAATGGAATCTTGTTAAAACAACAAGCACAAAAACTGGCGGAAGCAGGACTTAACAGGGTGAATGTAAGCCTTGATACGCTTGACCCGGAAGAGTACCGCCATATAACACGCGGCGGAAATATCGATGACGTGCTGCAAGGGATTGATGCAGCGCAGGAAGCAGGGCTCTACCCGGTAAAATTGAATTGTGTAATCCGGAAAAACCGCTTCGAAACTAATGCTCAACAGGTGGCGGAATTTGCTGCCCGGAAAGGAGTGCAGGTTCGTTTTATCCGGGAGATGAACCTGGAAAACGGGTTTTTCTCGGTTGTGGAAGGGGGAAACGGGGGGGCATGTCATAAATGTAACCGCATTCGCCTCACGGCAAATGGATTGATAAAACCCTGTTTATTCCACGATTTTGGGTATGATATACGGGAATTGGGGATGGAAAGAGCTTTGGAGAAAGCCGTTGACAACAAACCCAAATCGGGCACGACAAATACAACAAGCACTTTTTATAATATGGGAGGTTAAAATGGCAAAAAAGTTTTCACACACCGACGAAACAGGCAGCGCAAGAATGGTGGATGTTTCGGAAAAGCCCGGTCAGATTAGGACGGCTTCTGCTACCGGAAAGATTATGCTGAACGATGAAACAATCCGCTTAATTGATGAAAATAACATGAAAAAAGGGGATGTACTGAAAATGGCAGAGTTTGCCGGTATCCAGGCCGCCAAAAAAACCTCGGATTTGATTCCCCTTTGTCATCCGCTCCCTGTGATGAAAATAGCGGTACAACCCACTTTGCTAAAGGATGGTGTGCAGATGGATGCGCAGGTAAAATATGCCGGTAAAACGGGTGTTGAGATGGAAGCACTTACGGCTGTACAAGTGGGGCTGCTTACGGTATATGATATGTGTAAAGCCGTGGATAAAGATATGGTGATTACTGAGGTAAAACTGGTTAGTAAAACAAAGCAGGATTATGACGACGCTTAAGATAAATTCGGTTAATATTTCGGAGCAAAAGGGTACCGTTAAGAAACCCGTAAAACGTATCGCCTTGACTCATGCAGGCGTAGGAGATGACGCTCAAGCCGGTGACTGGCACCGCCAGGTAAGCCTTTTGGGCACGGAAAGCATTCAAAAATTTGAAAAACAAAACAACCGTACGATTAGCTATGGCGAGTTTGCTGAAAATATTACCACTACGGGTTTTCCGCTGTATGATATGAGGCCGCTGGATCTTTTAAAGAATGGGTATGTGGAAATGCAGGTGACACAAATCGGTAAAAAATGTCATGGCGACAATTGTGCGATTTTTCAAGAAATAGGCAATTGCGTAATGCCTAAGGAAGGAATATTTGCCCGCGTGATACGTGGCGGAGAATTGGCGGAAGGTATGAAACTCACCTACCATCCCAAAACCTTCAATGTATTGGTTATTACTCTGAGCGATAGAGCAAGCAAAGGAGAATATAAAGATAAAAGCGGCCCGTTTGTGGCAAAACAACTAAAAGACTTTTTTCACTATCACAACCGTTATTGCCGGATTGAAAATAAAGTAATTCCCGATCATGCCTATACCCTGAAAGAAACCCTTTTGAAGGCTGTAAACAAACCGTATGATTTGATTGTGACTACCGGCGGAACAGGCATCGGCAGCCGCGATATTACTACACCGGTAATCCGAAAAACAATAAGCCGGGAATTGAAAGAATTGACCGATTATGTAAAATATCAGCATGCTGAAAGAATCCCGGCCGCTTTATTAAGTACCTCCATTGCCGGTGTGATAAATAAAACCATGGTCTTATCGCTTCCGGGAAGCACCAAGGCCGTAAAAGAGTATCTGCACATCACCGAAAAATCACTGATGCATGCTTTTTATATGCTTCACGGACTGGGGCATTAATTATTATTCCCACTTCAAAATCTGAAAAACATGCTTTTCTATAATTCTATAACGAACTATCTTTGCAAAAAAATCAACCAGGCCCCATAAGCAATAAAGACCATGGACACCAGGACAAAAACAGGTTACACAGAAGGAATCCTTTCCATAGTGGCAAATACGGGATTATTTGTCCTGAAATACTGGGCGGGAATTGTGTCGGGGTCCGTGGCTTTGATAGCGGATGCCTGGCATACGCTTTCCGATACAATCAGCTCGTTGATAGTGATTCTGGGAATAAAATTATCCAATAAAAAGCCTACGCCCCGCCACCCTTTTGGTTATGGACGAATAGAACAGATAGCCGCCATTTTTATCGGGTTTTTGTTAGGTATAGTCGCCTATGAGTTTTTGCGGGAATCTATAAATAAATTTTCCGCTCATGAAACTGCCCGGTTTGGAACAGTGGCATTGGTTGTAACGATTGTTTCTATCCTGGTAAAGGAAGGAGTGGCCCAGTATGCTTTACGTGCCGGCAAAAAAGTTGATTCTGACACCCTGAAAGCCGATGGGTGGCATCACCGCAGTGATGCGCTCTCGTCAGTAATTATCCTGATAGGTATTTTCCTGAAAGATTATTTTTGGTGGATCGACAGTATGCTGGGAATCATTATTTCAGGAATGTTGTTCTACGCTGTTTATGACATTGTTAGCGGAGCTATTCGCAAGCTCCTCGGGGAACAGCCTTCCGATTTATTAAAAAAACAAATCGAGGAAGAGGTGATGAAAGTTACCAATAAAGATCTTAATCCTCATCATTTCCATATTCACAACTATGGGCAGCATAAAGAATTAACCTTTCACATTAAACTCGAAGAAGATACGGATATCAAAACCGGCCATGCCTTGGTAACTGAAATTGAAAAGAAGATTGCCAAAAACCTGAATATCGAAACGACAATTCATCTTGAACCATTGAAAACCCACCATCATACCTTTGAGGAGCCCTACTCCAATAATGGAAGCTCCCCATGAAAATATGTTTTTAAGATGCTGAATATCTTTCCGGACGGTTTTTGGACAGCCTCTCGACGATTAGAACCAAATGTTGTAAAATTATCTCTGATTCCAAAATCTTTTTACCTTTGCCTCCGATTCAAAAATAGGGGTGCCCTAATAAAACGGGCTGAGATCAAACCCATTGAACCTGATCCGGGTAAAGCCGGCGTAGGGAGAACGAGGTTTCTGGTTAAATTTCTGAATGGTTTTTTCCTCTATTTCCCATTCTAAGTTAAATGCAAAAACTTAGAATAATGCAAAAACTATTTTTCATACTCATCGGAGTGGTCCTTTTGCCTGCAATAACACTTGCACAGCATACATTGTCAGGCAAAGTGACCAATAAGAAAACCGGCGAACCTTTACCGGGTGCACACGTTCGCCTGGATAAGGGCTATAAAACCGCTGTTACTGATAAAAACGGCGAATACGAATTGAGAGGGTTGAGTAAAGGCGACTACACTTTGTCGATCAGTTACCTGGGATTTCAAACGCAAACAAAAAGAATCACACTTCGTGAGAATCGCACACTCGACTTTGCGTTGAAGAATAAAGCCATAATGGAAGAGGAGGTAATTATCAATGCCACGCGAGCCGGAGAAAATGTCCCGACTACTTTTGAAAATATTGAAAAGGAGGATATCGAGGAGATTAATCTTGGGCAGGATTTGCCTTATATGATGTCGATGACACCTTCGGCAGTGGCTTCTTCCGATGCCGGAACAGGTATTGGCTATACCGGTATGCGTATCCGGGGAACTAGTTTGTCACGCATCAATGTGACAATCAACGGCATCCCCTATAATGACCCCGAGTCGCAAGGCGTGTTTTTTGTCAATCTCCCTGATTTTGCTTCCTCGGTCGATAACATTCAAATCCAGCGCGGTGTGGGAACCTCCACCAATGGCGCTGCCGCTTTTGGGGCTTCTGTCAATATTCAAACCCAAACCTCCAGCGGAGAACCTTATGCAGAAATAAACAGCAGTGCAGGCTCTTTCAATACATTAAAAAATAATGTCAGAGCCGGAACCGGCTTGATTGACGGTAAGTGGGCCTTTGATGCCCGCCTGTCGAAAATTACTTCTGATGGATACATCGATCGCGCTGAATCGGACCTTAAGTCGTTTTTCGTCTCCGGCGCCTATTTTGGTGAGAGTAGTATTCTGAAAATCAATGTGTTTTCGGGGAAAGAAAGGACTTATCAATCGTGGTACGGCGTACCGAAAGTGCGACTGGAAAATGATGTGGAAGGGATGCAGCGCTATGCCGACCATTTCCTGTTTTCGCAGGAAAAGGTTGATCATATGATGCAATCCGATAGCCGCACGTTTAACTACTATACCTATGATAATGAAATAGATAATTATCAGCAGGATCATTACCAGATGGTTTACTCCAATGAAATCAACGAGTATTTAAACCTCAATGCCGCCCTGCACTATACCCATGGAGAAGGCTATTTTGAACAAATGCAGCGCGACGAAAGCTTCAGTGATTATGGGCTCGATCCGGCGGTGGTATCCAGTGACACCATTAATACCACCGACCTTGTCAGGCGTAAGTGGTTGAATAATGATTTCTATGGTGTTACCTGGTCGATGATGTATGATAAAAAGCCTGTTCAACTAACGGTTGGAGGTGCTTACAATGAATACGACGGCGACCATTACGGCAATATCATTTGGTCGGAGTTTAACAGCCATTTCGAAAAAGACTACCAATGGTATTTCAACAATGGATTTAAAAGGGATTTCAATATTTATGGGAAGCTCAACTACCAAATTAACTCCGTTTATAATATTTACGGGGACATGCAATACCGGTTTATCGATTATGATATCGATGGCATCCACGATGATTTGCGGGATATCTCTCAGCAGCATACGTTTAATTTTCTGAACCCTAAATTCGGTATTCATGCTGATTTCAGCGAAAATCATGAAGCTTATGCCAGTTTTGCGGTAGCCAACCGGGAGCCCAGCCGGCGGAATTACCGCGATGCCGAGGCGGGCGAAGTACCGAAAAAAGAAGTGTTGTATGATTATGAGATGGGTTATACCTATAAAACCCATGCCGGGAAACTTGCTGCCAATGTTTATTACATGGATTACCAGGACCAGCTTATCATCACCGGAGAAATCAATAATGTGGGCGAAGAGATTATGACCAATGTGGAAGACAGTTACCGCGCCGGCATCGAGCTCATGGCCGGAGCCAGGATTCTCCCGGAGCTGACATGGGATGTAAACATGACTTTCAGCCGGAACAAAATCAAAGACTTCACCACTTATGTAGATAACTGGGATGAAGGTGGTCAAATAAAAAAGGAACTGGGAACCACCGATATTTCATTCTCACCTGAGATTATCGGCGGTAGTCAAATCAGCTATGAACCACTGCGTAACTTCAAGATCAGCCTGATGAGTAAATATGTCGGTAAACAATACATTGATAACACCTCCAGTGAGAAACGCAAACTGGACCCATACTTTATCAACCATTTGCTGATCGATTATTCGTTTTCTATCGGCTGGTTTGAAGAAGCCAACATAAGCCTGAAAGCTAACAATCTTTTCGATGAGAAGTATGAAACCAATGCCTGGGTGTATCGATACTATTACCAGGAGGAGTACTATAAAATGACCGGCTACTTCCCTCAGGCAGGACGAAATTACCTGCTGGGTCTGACGCTGAAGTTTTAAGGCAGCGAAAAATACTAACAGGAAGGGAACCACTAAAGAACTAGTTAGGCGAAGCGTTATTGCTTCGCCTTTTTTATTTTCAGTCCTCTGTTTTATAACATCCCCCGCTCCCGCTCGCTTGCAGCGAGTGTGGAGAATCTTCGCGTTTGTAACGCGAAATCAAACGTTTGCGAGTTATTCCAACGTTTTGGAAAGTTGTTACAAACGACAAGAGAGGAAGGCACTCGTTGCAGACGAGCACCAGCGGGAGATGTGTGCCGGAAGGTCAGCTATCCCTTTGGTTATATTTAACATCCAATGCTCCAGGTACGCGGCTAAACCGATTATGACGAAAGAAAACAAGAGAAATTCAGATGATGAAAGACATTGCTATGAGCCAATTCATAATCGTTTAAGCCGCTTCATACAATCATACAATCATACAACCATACAACCATACATTCAATCACCAATCAACCAATTAACCATCCCCCGCTCCCGCTCGCTTGCAGCGAGTGTGGTGAATCTTCGCGTTTGTAACGAGAAATCAGGCATTTGCGAGTTATTCCAACGTTTTGGAAAGTTGTTACAAACGACAAGAGGTTTGGGCACTCATCGCAGACGAGCACCAGCGGGTGCACCGGATATTGCATATGAAAAGAAGAATGACTATCTTTAAAATCTGAAAAATGAGTTCCTTAAACAGGAAATATGAATAGTATCAAATAGCGCTAAAATGACATTGAACAGACAAATATTGAAAGACAACCAGGGAAATGAAATCGGAGTATTTCTGCCTATGGATGAATACCAGAAGATAATTGAGTTGCTTGAGGAGGTTGAAGATATCAAGTTATATGACGAAGCCAAAAAAGAGGACAATGGCGAAAGGATTTCTCTGGATGATTATATAAACAAAAGAGAATCCTCGAATGGCTGATTATACGGTTCGATTAACGAGAAAAGCGGAGAAACAGCTTGATAAAATCCCCTATGAAGATGTAAGAAAAATCTTAAACGCTATCGGATATTTAGCACATCATCCTCGTCCCCAAGGCAGTAAAAAGCTCAAAGATCGGGAGGCATACCGCATCAGGCAAGGTGATTACCGGATAATTTATGAAATTTATGATAAGTTACTTGTGATTGAAGTGATCGCCATTGGCCACCGAAAAGATATCTATAGATAGCATACTTCCGGTCACCCTCGCTTGCACCTAAAATCCGCAGGTCACATTAAAAAATTGCCACGAATTCACGAATTTAAGACGAATTGTTTTCACCTGAAAAGATTCAAAAAACATAAGTTAATTCGTTAAGTATTCATGCGCGCCCTTGCCGGTCAGGCGGGCTTGCCCTTGCCGATTAGGCGGGCCTGCCCTTGCCGGTTAGGCGGGCATTCGTGGCCAGACGTGCGGGGTTTAGGCAAAGACGAGCGCCAGCGGGGGATATGCGCCGGAAGGTCAGCTATCCATTTGGTCATATTTAACATCCAATGCTCCAGGTATGCGGCTAAACCGATTATGACGAAAGAAAACAAGAGAAATTCAGATGATGAAAGACATTGCTATAAGCCAAGTCATAATCGTTTAAGCCGCTTCATTCAACCATTCAACCATACAACCATTCATTCATTTAATTACCAATCAACCAATTACCAGTTAACCAATCATCAATCAACCAATTACTAATCACCCTTCCATCCAATCTTCCCCTCACTCCTTCACCACCATTTTTCGGGTAATGGATTTTTCACCGGCGGAGACGGTATAGAGATAGATACCGGGTTTAAGATTTGTTGCCGGGAGGATTATGTGGTTATTTCCCCGGTGGCCTTTGATTTGGTGGGTGTATACTTTTTTTCCCTGCATATCCCTCACTTCAAGATGCATTGTCACGGCCGAGGGTAGCTTCACGTTGATTAGGGTTTGTCCGGAAAAAGGATTGGGGTGGTTGGGGGAGACCCTGATTCGGTTTGTAGAAGTACTTTGATTTATTCCAGTGGTAAAGGGTAAGGGATTCCCCTCCCACCAATATTTATCATATTCCGTTATCATCACTTGAGTAAAATATCCTTGACCAGGAAAATAGATTTCCGGGGTGCTGTGATACAAATTATGGATAAAGAGATAGCTGTTATTCCATGGCGGAAGCTGGGGATAGAAAAACTCTTCATAATCGTATATAGGTCCTTCGTGCATAAAAATGGTACTACCCAACTCCCGTAAGGTATCGGATAGTGGCGTGAAATAGTAAGGCTTGGCATACACATTTCGGTAAAAAGCTTCCCCGCTGTTTCGCTCTTCATTGGGTGTAAGATAGCTGAGGGCAATTGTATAATCATGATCTTGACGTGATAGGGAGGGCATAGTAGACATGCCCAGGTTAGGATACTGTCCCAGGCCATACTCCCCGGCATTGTCAAATAGGTTATTAGAGTTTTTATCGACAGACCAGCCCACCAAATGCTTACCAATTTCCAGGTTATCATGCGACAGGGCGCTGTGCTGGTTGGAGGCTGTAAAGGGTTGAAACGATTCGCTCCAGTGAACAATTCCGTCGGTCCAGGGGAAATGGGTAAAATCATAGCCGGTCTCCTGGTGCATTACCCGCGTCAGGCCAAAAGCAATATGCAAGCTATCGGTTTCGTCATATACGGCATCCATACTACCTCCGGGGCACCAAAGGGTATCGGTGGTAACGGTGGTTTCAAAATCAAACATGGGGTAGGGATGCTCCCACACCATATGCTTCTGCCAGCTGTCGCCGTTGTCTTCGGATTCCAGGTAAAACAGGTCATGCCAGGGCGAGGTTACGACCAGGGCAATTTTGCTGTCTTTTTGGGCCCAGCCGTATTCATCGCCGTAGATGGCCGTATAATGCTCGCTGCCGGTGCCTTCCAGTATAACATTTTGCTGGTCCCATGTTTGCCCGCCGTCCTGCGAGCGGAAATAAAGCAGGGCACTTTCCTGGCCCTCATAGGGTATATTGGTGACAGCGGCAATGTGCAACACCTGGTGATTTTCGCCGGAGGTAATCATATGGGGATACTTCAGGGCGGGAACATCGCCGGAGGGCTCCAGCAAATGATGTTCCCATTCGCCCTCACCTTTTTCGGGTCGGGTATAGACGTTCAGGCCATCACTTTGCTGGGAGACAATCACCTCCCCGTTTTCCCCATAGGGGGCATAGGAGGGATATCGACTCTTCATGGATTCGATGCGGGTAGGCGTGTCCGGTTGCGACTCCCAGTCTGCCCCAATAGAGGGTTTATAGGAATAGGCTGTTCCCATGTCTTCGAATCCTCCTTCATAATCCTCGGTAATGGTCCATACGGAAACCACATAATCATCATTATGCTGGTATATCTGTTGCCGGGAAACCCCATAGGTCTGCCGGTCCATGTAAGTTTCCCCCAGGTCCTTATGATCTATGTTAGAGGTTTCCTGATTGATTCCTTTGGATAGGGCACTGGAATCTTTCAGGGAATTGCTCAACCTATTATTGCCCTCAGGTGACGGGGCAAAATGAAAAGTCCGGGTAGTTGTTGTATTAAACACCTCATCGGGAACGAAAGCCCGATTTTCCTGGGCTTGAATTCCTGTATGGAGGAAAGCAGCAACGAGTAGTAAGATTAGCGGTTTCATAGTATTCGATTTTGTAGTGGTATTTTATTTATTTCTATCTCTTATTCTCAAAAATAAAAAAATAATTTTGGTATACCAAAATTTTGATTCGTTTTTTGAAGTTCAGTCTATTCGGGATTGGAAGTATGCTTCATACGGTAGACCCCGGGCTTCGCCCAGGGATAATGCCGTTCGTCCCCTTGCGGGGACTGGAGTATTTTTCACTCCTGGTTAAAACTTAACGATTGGCTAAATCACAACACCGTGTAGTCATTTTACTCCGTGCAAGAATCCCGAAGGGATTCAACGGTATTAACCCCTTACGAAGTGCGGGGTAAGAGCAAAGCTGGCGTAGCGTCAACCCCGAATGGGGTTGAACTATTCCCCCCTGAAACCAATCATTCCACAAAAAATTCCTCAAAAAGCAATTTCAAATTTTTGCTTTCTCAACACATCTTTATATCTTTACCTTGGCAGAGAAGTTAAACCTAAAAACCAATTAAGCAGTAGCGAATTAGCGCTCGCAAAACAACGAAAATCAACCAGCCATGAAACAACTACTCATTGCATTACTGTTCACCTCAATACTTCTTCCTTCAAAGGCTCAGGCTCAACTTCCTTATATCCTTCAGGATTATGAAATGGATGGTATATGGAATTCAGGTATGTCAATCTATGCACTAAATGGGAATTATATAGTAACTGGCATTAAAGGAAATAATAATAACCCGGTAAATAAGGAAATATTTATTATGAAGTTGGATAAATACGGTAATGTCATTTTCAGAAAAGATTATAACCATCCGGGTGATGACTATCCGGGAATGTATGCAAACTTAACCCGAATGAATGATTCTACCTTTTTTTTCTTCGGGAATCGCTCTCAACCGGATACAGTAGCATTATTGATGACTTTTAATAGAAATGGAGATACTTTGTTTACAAAAGAATATTCAGGTTCTGGCAATAATTTTTTTATAGGTCGTTCCTGTACAAAAAGCACCAATTTTGGTAGCAACTCGCTTTTAGCATTAACAGGGCAGGTGGACACTGATGAAATGTATAACGTAAACATACGTCTTTTGCTTACCGAACATGATGGGACAATTGTACATGATAAAACATATGAAATGGATGGACATCAATGGCCTTTTGATATAACATCAACAGGTAGTGGCTATTTAATCTCAGGATATCATGAAATAAGTACAGACCCCTATTCTAAAGACCCCCTTTTAATCAAAACTGACTCGGAAGGGAATTTGCTCTGGTCAAAAACATATGGAGAAGAACTTGCTGATCATGGCGCTTTTGTCACCCTGGCTGACGATGGTAATTACCTACTGAGCACATGTTACGGCGAAGAACAGGCAGGCATGGGAAGTGTCGATAATCGACAGGTCATAATTAAAACGGATACCGCCGGGGAGATCATATGGGAAAAGAAATATGATTCAGTCAATTGGCGTTATACCCAGCACGAAATTCACAGCCTGGATGACGGCAGTATTGTCACCGTGGGCACCAAAGCCACCGGCCCCATGAATGTAGAGGGCTTTTTGTTTAAAGCCACTCCTGAAGGCGACAGCCTGTGGCAGCGCCTTTATCATATGGCGGAGTGGCAGGATAACTGGGACAGAATTTATGATTTTGATACCACCATGGATAAAGGTTTTGTAACCGTGGGTGAGGTGTGGTACAACTGGGACCCGGTTAACGGCGACGGCCAGATGACCTGGGTGGTGAAGGTCGACAGCCTGGGCGAAACAACACTTTCCACGAGCATCCCCAACCGGTACTTTACCGATGACATCGAGGTATACCCCAACCCGGCCACGCAATACCTTACGGTTGATATCCCGGACTTTATCCACCGGCCGGAGATGCGGCTGCGCGTGGTTAGCACCTCCGGCCGGCTTATCATCAACCGGAAAGCCCGTTCCGGCCGGGAACAAATCAACGTCAGCGACTGGCGCCCCGGCCTCTACCTGGTGGAAATCCTGAGAAACAACGGAAAGGTGTTTTCGAAGAAGATTATTGTGCGGTAGGGAGAAAAAGTAGTGAGTGGTGAGTAGTGAGTAGTGAGTAGTGAGTAGTGAGTAGTGAGTGATGAGTAATGAGTGGTGAGTGATGAGTGATTACGGATACCGGATGTTGACTCCCGGATTTCAAGCATCGGATAGAGGTGCCCATGACTAAATAACGTTGATTTTCCGGGAAGATAAGTTCAAAGGAATTTGGGGCCGTCCAAAAACCATCAGGTAGGATATTCATCAACTTTTACCCTTAAATTCCCTAAAGGGAAGTTGATGAATATCAGTAGGCTTTAAATTAGATTTGTCCGTATCAAATTACTTCAACGATAGGTTTTTTCTTTTTGGACGGAC
>JAIPBX010000071.1 GCA_021738485.1 Bacteroidales bacterium
TTCTCTGGAATTAGCATCATACAGGCTGTATCTCTTGCCACAACAAAAAAAAGCCCTCCCAGGAAAATCCTGAAAGGGCTTGCAAGGCAGTCCGTAGGGGATTTGAACCCCTGTTACCAGGATGAAAACCTGGCGTCCTGACCAACTAGACGAACGGACCTTTTTTAATTCAAACTCTAAACCTCTCTTTAAGAACGCTTTGCAGTCCGTAGGGGATTTGAACCCCTGTTACCAGGATGAAAACCTGGCGTCCTGACCAACTAGACGAACGGACCTTCTTAAGAACGAATACCGCAGGAATAATGCATTCCTTAGGCCTTTCGATTTTTGCGAATGCAAATGTAGAAATTAATTTTTACTTTGCAACACTTGTAAAATAAAAAAAATTAAAATTTTTGAACTAACATAAACCCCTCATTTAAAAACAATTCTATAAAGCTTCTTCGGAAACTCCTTTCTTTTGGAATTTTATATTTGTAACAAACTGCAAAAGCCAGGTGTTTAAAACACTGCCACCTAAAAAATCCCTTTTTTACTCAAACGTAAAAGAAAGTTGAAAATATTTTGACTGGAGCTTTTCGATAGCGCCGGTATACATATTCCCTTCTCTCTCGGCGATAGCAAAGGGGCTGTATGACATTGTTATCTCGGTGCCCAGTTTAAAAAAGTTCAGGTAATAATCAAACCCCACTCCTATTTCGAAGGAAAAATCATGACGCTTTAATTTAACAATCTCTTTGTTACCACTATCATCCTGTTTGTCGGATAGGGAGGCCAAGTCCAGGCTATATTTCGCTCCACCCACTACATAAGCCCGGACATTGTTGTAACGCTCAGATTTATATTTAACCGTCAGCGGAAAATCAATATAGGTGGAAGGAATTCGCTTTTTCATAAGAGATGTATCCACTTCACCTCCCCTATACTCAGCTATATTATAGTTTATCACTCTTTCCCCGAAAGCCAGGGAAGGGATAAAGCGCAAGTCAGTATATTTTCCTAACCTAAGATTCCCTACAATACCGACCGTAAAGCCGTACTCCGGCTTATAATCAATTCCTAAAACCCTTATCTCCTCGGGAGCAGGCAGCACATCCTCGGCTTCACTACTCAAAAAAGTCTTTTCATGAAGATTGTCTATCGGGTCGATGGTAAAATGCATTTGGTTTATTGCCAAAACAAACCCAAAATGATAGGGAGCGTAATCGTAATTCGGAAGATTTTTCACCTTCTGTTTGATCAAATTACCCTGCCCATTCGCTGCTGCGGCTATTAAAAAGCCGGCTATTATCATTAGAAATCTATTCTTCAACATTCTCATGCTTTTGTGATTATTAAACGGCCGTAAAGCTGAATTATTTTCATTCTTGCCATGAAAAGAAATCCATTTACCAGATTTATTCCGCGTCCATGTTTTTTATATATGTTTCGGGGCATTTATTGCTGTCCTGATGGTTTAAATGAGACGATCTCCCTGACACATCGCTGGGCTGTTTGGCCATCCCATAATTCCGGTTTTTGAGGCTTCCTGTCCAGGGACAATGTCTCTAAAAAGGCTTTGCGCAAGCGCCCGGCATCGTTCCCTACCAGTACTCCGGGTCCGCCATGATTACGCAGCGTAACGGGGCGCTCAGTATTCTCGCGCAATGTGAGGCATGGCGTACCCAACACAGCACATTCTTCCTGCAGCCCGCCGCTATCAGTAAGCATTACCTTTGCTTCCATGTTCAAACGTAGCATATCATGATATCCCACCGGCTGTAAAAGGATTAGCTGCTCCGTTCCCAGGACTTTTTCCCATAAGCCAAATTCTTTGAGGCGACTGACGGTGCGGGGATGCACAGGCCAAATCAATGGCATTTTATTCGTCACATCGTTGATCAGAAAATCAACGATCGACCCCAGTACTTCCGCCTCATCAACATTGGAGGGGCGATGCATGGTCATGAGGGCGAAAGGTAGAGAGCGCGGGTTGGCGTGTGGGCGAACTGGCGATTGAGCAGTGTCAGTTGGCAGTTGGCGGTTGGTGAATGGGGCGTTTCCGGTCTCGAGTCTCGAGTCTTGGGTTGAATGGTTGAATGATTGAATGAATGTATGGTTTAAGGTTTGGTTGTCTATTAAGTTGTTTTTTATTATATCTGAAATTTCGAATTTCCCTGCCTTTTCTCTGTTGTCTTCGAGGGTATCGATCATGATGTTGCCCACAAATCGGATTCTTTCCTCGGGGACACCTTCTGCACGTAGGTTTTCGATGGAGAGCCGGTCGGGGGTGAGGAGCAAATCGCTCAGGCGGTCGGTGACGATGCGGTTGATCTCTTCGGGCATGGTCATATCACCGCTACGCAGTCCGGCTTCGATGTGGCACACTTTGATGTGCTGTTTTTTGGCCGTCACACTACACGCCAGTGTAGCATTTACATCGCCTACAACCACCACCCAATCAGGCTTTTCGCGTTCAAGGACTTTCTCAAAGGCTATCATGGTGTGCCCTACCTGTTCGGCATGCGTACCGGATCCCACTTCCAGGTTAATGTCGGCCTGAGGAATCCCCAGTGCCTCGAAAAAAGTTTTTGACATCCTCACATGGTAATGCTGTCCGGTATGGACGAGGAGGTGGTGTACCCGTTCCGGATCCCGTATGCCACGTTTCGGGTTATATTCATTGATTGCGCGGATGAAGGGGGCGATTTTCATAAAATTAGGTCGCGCCCCTACCACAGAGATTATCTTCATGGTTACGAATTTTGGGCAAAGATAGGGAAAGGAAAATACTTCATTTCAAAATTAAGTGGAGGATTTCTTGTGAGATTTAAGCGGAGCTAAGTCATTGTGGTGTTGAAATAGCTACTTTTCAAAACCTGCCATCTCTACGTATCTAAGAACAAAAGCTCATTGAGCAAAATGCCTCCATTTTTTTCTACCTTTGCGAAAACGGAAACAATAAAGCAATGCTTACACCCGGGGAAATTGAAAAACTTTTCAGCAGGTTTACGAATAACAAAATCCTCATCATTGGCGACATTATGGTGGATGCTTATATCTGGGGTAATGTCAGCCGAATATCACCCGAAGCGCCCGTACCGGTGGTGAACGTCCAAAAACGGGAAAACCGACTGGGTGGAGCGGCTAACGTGGCGAGAAATATCAAAGCTATGGGGGCACAACCGATACTATGCTCAGTGATAGGCGAAGATCGGAAAGGAGATGAGTTTCTCGATTTGTTGAAAGAGGAAGAAATGAGCCGGGAAGGAATTGTTCGCTCGCAACAAAGAATGACCACCACCAAATTCCGCATCCTGGGGAATAAAACGCAAATGCTGCGGGTGGATGAGGAGAAAACAAGCCCCGTTTCGGCTTCTGAAAAAGAAAAGTTCCTGGAACAATTGGGAAGAATCACGGAAAAGGGAGACATTGATGCGGTAGTATTTCAGGATTATGACAAAGGAGCGATCGATAAGGAGATCATCGAAACCGTTATTACCTGGGCAAAAAGTAAAGGCATCCCGGTCGCGGTCGATCCCAAAAAGATGAACTTCATGCATTACAGCAATGCGACCCTGTTCAAACCCAATCTCAAAGAACTAAAAGAAGGCACAAAAACGGAATTTGATATCAGTGATACCAAAGCGCTGGAAGAGGCCGTGGACCTACTCCAGGAAAAGCTATCCTGTGACATGCTTATGGTTACCCTTTCGGAAAGAGGAATATACCTGAAGTACAGGTTTGATGGCGAGCAGAAATCCTACCGGGAGCCTGCTCATAAGCGGGAAATAGCAGATGTGAGCGGTGCCGGCGATACGGTTATTAGTATTGCAGCACTGTGCCTGGCACAAGATATTACAGCGGGAGATATGGCCACGATTTCAAACCTTGCCGGCGGGCTCGTATGTGAAGTAGCCGGAGTGGTGCCTGTTGACAAAACCAAATTGTTGCAGGAAGCGAAAAATATTTATCACAACCCAGAAAAAAAATAAAATTCTCAAAATCAAGAATAGATAAACCTATGACAGACTTACGAAGCGATACGGTAACAAAGCCCACGCAAGCCATGAGGCAAGCCATGTTTAATGCAGAAGTCGGAGATGATGTCTTTAAGGAAGACCCCACGGTGAATGCCCTGGAGCAAAAGGTGGCCGAATTGTTTGGAAAAGATGATGCGCTGTTTACGGCCAGTGGGGTTATGGCTAATCAAATCGCTATCAAAGCTCATACCCGGCCCGGAGATGAAGTGATCTGCGACAAACAAGCCCACATCTACAACTTTGAAGGAGGTGGTATCGCATTTAACTCCGGGGCTTCCGTGCGCCTTATAGATGGTGATAACGGACGTTTTACAGCCGAACAGGTACAACGAAACATCAATGACCCATCCAACGTTCACTTTCCGCTTACCCGTTTGGTGGCAGCCGAAAACACCTGCAACAAAGGCGGTGGCAGCCTTTGGGATTTTGAGGAATTAAAACGTATCGGAGCCCTATGTAAGGAATACGGGCTTGCTTATCACCTTGACGGCGCCCGGCTGCTTAACGCGCTTGCCGAAACCAACGAAAGCGCCAAAGATTATGGACACTTGTTTGACTCTGTTTCCATCTGCCTGTCAAAAGGTCTTGGTGCGCCTGTAGGTTCAATTTTAACCGGCAGCAAAGAATTTATCACAAAAGCCCGTAGAATCCGAAAGGTTATGGGCGGAGCTATGCGTCAGGCCGGTTACCTGGCGGCTGCCGGAATTTATGCCCTGGACAACCACACAGAGCAGCTTAAAAACGATCATAAAAAAGCACGGCACCTTGGGGCTGTCCTGGAAGAACAGCCTTATGTAGAAGAAGTGTTGCCCGTACAATCAAACATCGTCATATTCAGGCTCAGCGAAAAATATACGGAAACTACATTCCTGGAAAAACTGGCAGCCCATAATATTCAAGCCGTACCTTTCGGCCCGCAAACCATAAGGTTCGTTACGCACCTTGATTTTACCGATACGATGCTGGAAAGCACGGTTGAAGTATTGAAAAATCTCTGAGTGCGAAGCAAACATAAGCTTTCATGAGCTGTTGTCTGACTGTCCGGAAAAACTTAAATCGTAACAATGAGTAAAAAAGAGCAGGTCAGGAGTATGTTTAACAACATCGCCGGGAGGTATGATTTTCTCAATCACTTCCTCTCGGTGGGTATTGATTACTTGTGGCGCAAAAAAGTAATACGTATCTTAAAATTGCATAATCCGAAAAAAATTCTTGATGTGGCTACGGGAACCGCTGACCTGGCAATTGAAACAGCTAAGATCGGGCCTGATGAAGTAGTGGGTGTGGATATCGCTGACCAGATGCTTGAACACGGACGTAAGAAAATCTCAAAGAAAAAGCTTGATGAGATTATCATCCTGGAAAACGGCGACTCGGAAGCACTGCGATTTGAGAGCAATAGCTTTGATGCGGTTACAGTAGCCTTTGGGGTTCGTAATTTTGAAAACCTTGATCAAGGACTCCGGGAGATGTACCGGATTTTAAAACCGGGGGGCATTGCTGTGATCCTGGAATTTTCAAATCCCCGAAAATTTCCGGTCAAGCAACTGTACGATTTTTACTTTAAGAACATTCTCCCCCTCGCCGGCCGGATTATCTCAAAACACGAATCGGCGTATAATTACCTGCCGGAATCGGTAGGAGCTTTCCCCGACGGGAATAACTTCCTGGAGCATATGCACTCGGTAAAATTTAAAAATACTTCTGCCTGGCCTCTAACTTTCGGCATTGCGAGTATATATACGGGGAGGAAGTAGCTGCAAACAGGGTGATTTGTCGAAATGTTATTAGTCTAACTTATCGTTTATCCATTTCTTGATGGCCTCAAAACTTAATGTACCGTTAGCAATTTGCATTACAAAACTATACTTTTCATCTTCCGCTGCTTGAATATCATGTTTTTCTTTCAATAAAGTGAGTCGCATACAGACATATCCCACACGCTTATTCCCATCAACAAAAGGATGATTCTTAATCAAGCTTTCTATTAGCGCTGATGCCTTATCTACTGTATAAGGATATAATTCTTTGTTATCAAAAGTTTGATAAGGCCTCAGCAAAGATGATTTCAGGGCCTCAACATCTCTTAACCCATCTTTCCCTCCAAATTTTTTGATTAGCGTATCATGGATAACTATTACTTCTGTTAGACCTATCATTCAGCCAATTTTTGAAGCAAAGCATTATCTTCCTCAAGGATTTTTTGAAGGTTACGGGAAAGTCGTATGCTATCTGAAGAGTAGTTTTTATATTCTTTGAGCAATTTTAGAATATCTTCAAGAACCGGTTCAGGCACTTCTTCTATTTCTTTTTGTATTTCCTTTATTATCTTTTCTTTGGACATGTTTTGGCTATTTATACAAAGATAACACTTTTAACAGAAAGTATTTTACTTTGTGGTTGGTTAAGTAGTGAGTAGACCATCCATTTAGACAGAATAAAATAGGAGTTAGTCAATTCGATAATAACTGATACACTGATTTGAAGCTTATCATTGTATAACAAAGAGATTAAACCAATCAACCATTTACCAATCACCAAAAAGCCCGAAATCCAAATGAATCCCGGGCTTTTACTTTTTCCTTTATCAGACCTTTTATTCGGCAGGGAATATTCCCTGTCGGTTGAGATAATCAATAATCTTTTCCGGATTCTTGCCGTTTTCCTCAGGTCGCATCGTGATTTCCGCCTGCTTTGGCTCCTGGAATTCTTCGTCCACTCCGGGCATATATTTCAGCTCGCCCTTATCGGCTTTTTCGAATAAATCCGGTTTATTCTTTCGGCAAAAATCAATATCGGCATTCATATAAATCGTATGCATTCTGTCCTGACCGATAATTTCCTTCACTTGCCGGCGAATATCTTCATCGGGCGAAATAAACGAACAGATAGTAATGATTCCCTGGTCATTAAGCAGGCGAGCCACGTGAGCCACCCTGCGCAGATGCTCGGCCCTGTCGGAAGGCGAGTGATCAAGTTCACGCGACAGACCCGAACGAACTGTACTGCCGTCCATCAAAACCACTGTAGCTCCTAAATCAAAGAGTTGTTTTTCGAGCGTATAAGCCAGTTCATTTTTCCCGGAGCCGTGCAGGCCTGTAATCCACAGGGTATGCCCTTTCTGGTTATATCTTTTCTGTCTTTCCTGCTCCGATACCAAGGCTTCGCCCCGTTTTATCTTCTCGCGATCCATATCGGTGATGCGCGTGGGCAGTTCACTGTCGGAGAGCTTATCGATAATCATACCCACAGCACTCGTGTTGTGGGTTACCGGATCGATAAGGATAAAAGAGCCTGTAGTGGCAACTTTTTCATAAGGGTCGAAGAAAATAGGCTTCATAGTGGTAATAACAGCCCGTCCGATTTCATTCAGGCCGAACGATTCCACCTTCGTTTTCTCCAGCGTGTTCACATCAATGCGGTAACGGATATCATCAATACGGGCTTTGGTCGTATTGGTGGTATGCTTGATATAAAACTGCGTTTCGGGGTCCATTGGTTCTTCATCCATCCATACCAATATGGCCTCAAAGTGCCGGTCGGCCCGTGGGGTATTATCAGGATGCACCAGCATATCCCCGCGCGAAACGTCTATTTCGTCCTCCAGGGTAACCGTAATCGCCTGCGGCGGGAAAGCGTATTCCTGATCACCGTGGGTTCCTATAATGCGCTCTACTTTGGATTTATTCCTGGAAGGCAGCGCCAGCACTTCATCGCCCTGGCGGATAACACCGGAGGCAACGGTGGAGGCAAAGCCTCTGAAACCCTCAAAAGGCCGGTTGACAAATTGTACAGGATAGCGCATATCATCGAAGTTGCGGTCGCTACTCACATGGACATTTTCCAGAAATTCGAGCATACACTCGCCGTGATACCAATCCATATTTTTGGAAGTATCCACTACATTATCCCCTTTCAGGGCAGACATAGGAATAAAGTTCACGTCGGGGATATCCAGGCCGGTGATAAATTCTTTATAATCGGTTACAATCTTATCATATACTTCCTTACTGTAATTCACCAGGTCCATTTTGTTAATAGCCACCACCACGTGCTGTATGCCAAGAAGGTTGACCAGGAAGGTATGCCTTTTGGTTTGGGTAATCACACCATTCTGAGCGTCCACCAGGAGGATAGCCAGGTTGGCGGTAGAACCACCGGTAATCATATTTCGGGTGTACTGCTCGTGCCCGGGCGTATCGGCAATAATAAATTTCCGTTTGTTGGTAGAAAAATATCGGTAGGCCACATCAATAGTAATGCCTTGCTCGCGCTCGGCTTTCAGCCCATCAAGCAGTAAAGCATAATCGATATCGTCGCCAGCATGGCCTACCCGCTTGCTATCGCGTTCCAGTGCCGACAGCTGGTCTTCATAAATGCGCTTGCTATCGAACAGTAACCTGCCAATTAACGTAGATTTGCCGTCATCCACCGAGCCGGCCGTCAGGAGCCTCAGCAAATCCTTTTTTTCATCCTGATCAAGAAATGTTTTAATATCCAGTGTTTCGTTTGTATCCATGTTTTGCGATTTTTTCTATTGATTCATTTATTAATCGTTAATTGGTTAATTGGTAATTGGTTAATTGGTTAATTGGTAATTAGTAATTCGCTATCGTTCATTTATTTATTTGAGTGCGTAGGTATTTGTTATAAGCATTGACTTTTTTCAGGAAAACGTCCAGCAAATCATCCATTTCTTCTGATATAGATGAAGGAATCAGATTTCTTTTTGAAAGCCGATTTAGCCAAAACCGGCTTTCAAATGCTGATCCACGAGCATATAAATTGAATTTTACCGATTCCTTAAAATGGTAACGCCCATAGCCTTCAGCAATATTAGCACCGACTGAATCAGCCGCATCAAGGAATTGATTTCCTATGTGGTACTGGAAGTTTTTATTCAAAGAATTAAATGCATCCCATGCTTTATCCGAGATATCCAGTGCCAATTTGTAAACTTCAAGACTCTCTATTCCTTTTTCCTGATTCATACATTTATTATTTTACTAATCAACTAATTACCATTCAACCATTTACTGTTTGTTTGCAATTTGTTATTTGCTATTTGGAATTTTTTCCCTTACCAATCAACTAATTAACCAATTAACTAATTAACCATTTACTCTTCATTTGATATTTGGACCTTGATATTTGTTTGTTATTTGTATTTTGATGTTTGGAATTTTCTTAAAAATATCCTTCCCGCTTCTTCTGCTCCATGGAAGCATCCTGGTCGAAGTCGATAACACGAGTCGTACGTTCGGACTGGGTGACAGTCATCATCTCTTCAACGATCTTCTCCACCGTGTCGGCATCGGATTCTACGGCTCCTGTTAGCGGATAGCACCCCAGGGTGCGGAAACGCACTTTTTTCATTTTGGCTTTGTCGGCCAGTTCTTTGGGCATACGGTCATCATCAACCAGTATCAACGCGCCGCTGTATTCGACCACAGGGCGTTCTTTCGCAAAGTAAAGCGGTACGATCGGAATATCTTCCAGGCGGATATACTGCCATATGTCCAGTTCTGTCCAGTTGGACAAGGGAAAAACGCGTATGGACTCCCCTTTATGGACCTTCGCATTATAGATATTCCACAATTCGGGCCGCTGGTTTTTAGGATCCCATTGATGGAAACTATCGCGGAAGGAGAATATACGTTCTTTAGCGCGTGACTTTTCTTCATCACGGCGCGCTCCCCCAAAGGCGGCATCAAAGCCATACTTCGTCAGGCCCTGCAGCAATGCCTGTGTTTTCATAATATCGGTATGCACCTTGCTCCCATGAGTGAAGGGCCCTACGCCTTTCTCATACCCTTCTTTATTGTAATGAACGATAAGGTCCCAACCCATTTTTTTCGCATAACTATCACGAAATTTAATCATTTCACTAAACTTCCATGTAGAATCGATATGCATCAACGGGAAAGGTACTTTTCCCGGTTTGAAAGCTTTCTCAGCCAGCCGTGCCATAACCGACGAATCTTTCCCGATAGAATAAAGCATCACGGGATTCTCAAACTCAGCAGCTACTTCCCGCATGATATGTATCGACTCCGCTTCGAGCTGACGTAGATGCGTTAATGTGTATTTATCCATATTATGTATTATTTTCTAAAACAATGTTTTTGTTCAAAAATTTGTGCAAATATATGAGTTTCAATGATAATTTGTTGCTAAATTATTAGCTTCTCTCCCCGGAGCGGCTTTCCTGTGAAGTTGACTCTGAAGGGTAATCCTGCTTTTCGCGGAATGGATAACGACCCGAACTCTCAATAGCTTTAAGGACTATATCTTTCACATTCTTATCGGCATTCTCAACCTTACTGTAGAGCTGTTTCATCTGGTTATCCTGGTCTTTAATCTTGTTTTCCAGCGTCTTGATAGTCTGGTCTTTCAGTTTTAATTCCCCGTTATACTCTTTTTCCAACAGTTCCTTCTCAAACTTGAATTGTTCCTGGAGCTTGTTGGTCACCTCTTCTTCTTTGGCTTTAACCGCTTTATCCAGCTCAGTGGGATGTTGTTCCACTTGCTTACGTAATGATTGCAGCTCTTCTTCCGCTTGCTTAACAGCTTCTTCCCTTTCAGCTATTTCTTTTTCAAAAGCTTCGCGTTTTTCCTTGAGCTCTTTTTCCTGCTGCTCTTTCTTTTGTTGGTAAGCGTCTTCTTCTTTTTGTCTCTTTTGTTTCAGGTTGTATTGGTATTCTTCCTCTTCCCGTTTACGCTCCCTTTCTTTTCGCTCCTTCTCTTCTTTCAGTTCGCGGTCCATTTTCTTTTTCTCCTGCTCCCATTCCTCACGTTTCTGCTGCATCTCTTTTTCAAACTGTTCTTTCTTCTGCTTTTGTGCTTCAATGAGAGCCGAAAGAGATTCAGCTTCCTTTTTTATCTGGTAGGTCTCATCCAGTTCTTGTTGCTCATCCTTTATCGCTTGCTGGATTTGCTGCAGCTTCTTATATTCTGCGGTCAACTTCTCTTCCACCTGGTCGAGCGACTGACTCAAAGAAATCTTCAATTCAGAGATGCTTTTCATCACATTTTCCGGGGTAAGGTCTCCCGCCTGTTTTTTGGTCGCTTGTTTCTTTTTAGCCTGTTGCTCCTCAGAAGGGTCTTGTTGTTTGACCTGTTGCATCTCTTGCTTGAGCTTTTCATAGGCCTCCAGGATTTCCTTCTTCGTATTTTTTTGACTGACTTCAGTTTCTTCCATAGCTATTTACTTTTATTAAAAACACAATTTGCTTTTCGTATCTATTTCTTTACCCAATTATTATTAAGTCCATCAAAAATACACCCCCCATCAAAGTAATTCTTACCCAAACAGCACCGGCACCTCTCCAGCTAGCTTACTACAATACTTTCAAAGCCTATTCTTTATATTCTATTTTGGGAAGAATATGGTCAAGTGCTTTCCGCAGTGATTCTTCAATACCCAACTGATCGGTATTGACTTCAACATCGGGATTTTCAGGAGCTTCAAAAGGCGCATCTATCCCTGTAAAGTTTTTAATTTTCCCTTCCCGTGCCTTTTTATAAAGGCCTTTTGTATCGCGATCTTCACAAGTTTTGAGCGGCGCATTGACATAGATCTCGATAAAGTTTTCCTTACCAATAATATCCATAGCCATGTGCCGAATTCCGGAGGTAGGGGATATAAAGCTGTTGATGGTAATCACTCCGCTTTGGATCAGCAATTTTGAGACTTCTGCAATACGTCGAATATTTTCGATACGGTCCTCCTCACTAAATCCCAGGTTATTGTTAATCCCTGTACGAATATTATCGCCATCCAGCACCTGGGCCAGGTGCCCTTTGACATGCAAGGCTTTCTCGAGGTTTTTTGCCAGCGTAGTTTTGCCTGCCCCGGAGAGACCGGTACACCATATCACTTTTGAGTGCTGGTTTAAGAGCTTCTCCTTATCTTCCCGTTTCAGGATCTGATCGAATACGGGATGAATTTCTGTGGATTTTTTATTCATATTGCTTCGATTATTTTACTAAATGTTTTGTGTTGCTAAAATTTTTTGCGGGCAATAAGCCGGGGGAGTGAATTATCCCGGTCACCAGCTTAAATGCCCCGTTTTCGTGCTTACAAACCTGATTATCTGCAAATTTACAAATATTTATCATCTTTCCACCAGAAACCAGGGATTCCGTAAGTCCTCTTTGTTATAGGTTAACTCATTGCCTGTGTCATGATTTAACACGTCAGCTCCCGCTATTCGGACTATAGCGTGTCCTGCTGCCGTATCCCATTCCATAGTCGGCGCAAAGCGGGGATACACGTTAGCCTTTCCTTCGGCAACCATGCAAAGCTTCAGTGAGCTGCCGCGCGATAAGGTCTCAATCCGGCCATGGGTTTTTTTAAGCTCCTCAATGTATTGCTGCGTTTCCTCCGACATATGCGACCGGCTAGCCACAACGGTAAAAACATTCGGCCCCGATGACATGGGAAGTGTATGAGCATCATAAAGAATCTGATCCAAAATCAGAGCCTTATCGAAATTGTCTTTTTTATACGCTCCCAATTCATTCTCGGCAAAATAGAGCTCTTTGGTTTCGGGTACCAGGATAACCCCTAAGACCGGGATATTATTTTCAATTAAAGCAATATTGACCGTAAACTCGCCATTACGTCTGATAAACTCCTTGGTACCATCAAGAGGGTCCACCAGCCAAAATTTTTGCCACTGTCTGCGTTCTTCATATTCTATTTCCTTTCCTTCTTCACTAAGCACAGGAATACCCGTTTCATCCAGGTATTTTTTAATAGTTTGATGGGCTGCCCTATCGGCTTGCGTTAAGGGAGAATCATCTTTTTTCCATTCCACGGAGAAGTCGGATTGATGGTATACTTCCAAAATCTCCCGACCGCCGTAAAAAGCAGCTTTTATGGCCGTATACAGTAGCTCGTTATTGTTACTCATATTCTTCTGTATTAGTTATCTTTCGTCATTCATCAAAAAAATTAATTCTTAAAAAGTAACCCTTTTCGATAAAGGGCTCACTTTCTTTCCAATGTATAAGTTATACCAGGTAAACCGCCCAGAGCATAAAAATGGTCACAACCATATAGATGATTGTTAAGGGCGTACCAATGCGTGCAAAATCCTTAAAAGAATAACCTCCGGGGCCATAAACCATAAGGTTGGTCTGATAACCGATAGGTGTTATAAAATTGGCTGCAGAAGCAAAGGCTACCACCAGCACAAAGGGTACAGGATCGTATCCCAGGTCGACAGCCATAGTCAAAGATATGGGGAATACCAAAGCTGCCGAAGCTTTGTTGGTGATATAAGCCCCCAATATCGCAGTAATCAAATAAATACCGGCCAGTAAGCCGATATCCCCGAAAGGTTTAAAAACGCTTATAACAAACCGGGCAATATATTCTGCCACGCCGGTCTTGGTCATGGCGGTCCCCAGGGCCAGCGCCATAGCTATAATCAATGCCAGGTTATAATCGATACTCTTGGGCAAATCTTTGGGAGAGGCTATTTTGAACAGCAAAATAACCATCAGCAAGACTGCCAGGGCCAGGAACAGCGAAGTAAAGCCCAACCCCGAAAGAGTGATTGCCGATATAGTTCCGCCAATGAGCAGCAAAGACTCATACAGCTTGGGCTTACGGAAATCCCTGACTTTAGATATCAGGTAAAAATCCTTTGTTTCGGCGGCGCGGTCATTAAAATCATCTCCCGTTAAAAGCAGTAACACATCTCCGGCTTTAAGCTTAACGTTACCTATCTTGCCCGAAATGCGCTCGCCATTACGATGAATGGCAATGATAGCGGCATCATACCTGCCGCGGAAATAAGCTTCCCTGACGGTTTTGTTGATCAGCGAAGAGTTGTGGGATATCACAGCTTCGCGAACTTCGGTATGGTTTTTCCGGGTAAACATCCCTACCTGGGTGGGCACCATACCATTATTCGAATTAACCATATCAGCAACGGTCTCTGTGTTTCCGGCAAAAACGAGAATATCGCCATTTTTTATAACTTCATTAGGCGAAACGGCCGTTATTTGCTCTTCCCTGCGCTGGATCTCTACCAGGAAAAGGCCCTCAAGATTACGCAGGCGGGCATCCTCAATTGTTTTGTTGCACAGTGGGGAGCCTTCATTAACTTTCACCTCCACAAGATATTCCCGGGTTTTCTCAGCAAAATCGGAGACCACATCCTCCTTTTCAGGTAATAACTTATTGGAAAAAAGCATTAAGTAGACAAACCCGATAATCATCATCGGAACGCCGACCCATGCAAACTCAAACAACCCCAGCGGCTCCATCTCAGGAAGGATTTGCTGATCAACGACCAACCCGTTCACGATGAGGTTGGTGGAAGTGCCGATAAGTGTTGTGCATCCGCCAAGAATAGCGGCATATGATAAAGGAATCAGCAGCTTGGAGGGTTTGATGCCATTATTCTTGGACCAGCGGTGGACATAGGGCATCATAATAGCCACCAGGGGCGTGTTATTGAGAAAAGCGGAAAAAGGAGCTACAAGAGCCATCATACGGGCCATAAATCCTTTGTAAGATTTTGTCTTCCGAAAAACCCTGTCAAACAGCGCATCGATGACCGCTGTCCTGCGAAAAATATCCCCCAGCAACAAAAGCATGATAATAACCAGGATCTGCTCGTTGGAGAATCCCTGCAGGATTTCGGACGGTGTCAGCACACCAAAAAACCCAAGAACAATCACGCCAATCAAAAAGGTGAATGCGGGGCCTACAATCTCCACATACAAGGAAATTATAATAAAGGCAATTACAGCGAGAACTAATATGCCATCGAATGTTAACACCTAGGCTGCTTTTTTTTAATGTGTTTTGTAGTGTTTTGTGATTTCTATTGCTTTGAGTACAAACAGTTCACGAAATTAAAAAAAATCTCCCAATCAAAATGATTTATTAGATGATATTCAAAAGCTTTTACCCTAAAATCCTGCCAGTAGAAAAACAGGGACAGACTCCGAATAAAAATTGCTGAATATCAGCGATTTTTGTTTTGCAGCGTATCAAATTACTTCAGCAACAATTTATTTCAAAGGTTGGGCCTCATGCAAGGGTTGTTTTTTCTTACCCAGTGAGTTGTCTCTTCCCAGAAGGAAATCATCAGCAATGGTATAAAGCCTTTTTCTTAGCCAATCCATATCCGGGTACTTTTTTACCCAGCGTACCTTCTCAATCCATTTAACTGGAAATTCAGAAAGCCTTCTTTCTACATCCACTTCATTAATAATGGTTTTTTTCTTGGTGTGGTAAAACAAAGTTTCCCAATTGAATGAATAATTTATAGCCAAATAGATAATATCAAAAACATCTTTGGGTTCATCCCTTGCTGCAATAGCGGAAAGCTTATTAGCTAAAATATTTTCCGGCGTATCAATCCATCCGTATTTAAATTCCAAAGGGCCTCCCGGATGGTATTTTACGTCATTCACAAACTCTATCTTCAAATACAGTCCGTTTTCTTCAATAAACACGCGGAAAAATTCTTCAGCAAAAAGGCTATGCTGCATATCTACCTTAAACCTTTTGTCGAGGTTTTGACTAATCTGGTCAATGTATCTAAGAAAGCCCGGGTCATCATTCACAAAAAAATCCAGATCATTACTATAGCGATGAGCAAGGTAGAATCTCCCCAGCGCAGTTCCTCCTGTCAGGTAAAAAGGGAGCTTCAAGGTGGTGAACCAATTTAGAAATTGATCCTGGAGATTATACAACCTTTTGTAATCTGTGCCTGATGTACTCATACTTTTTCTTTAAGGAAGCAGAACGCAAACTTCCGATAACCTCATCTGTCAAAAGTTTCTTCACCTGCTCTGCCGGAAGCAGCTTTAAAATGGTAAACCAGGGGTAGGTCTCCAGCATCTTCCTGAAAAGCATAGGCCTTGTATAATGTCCTGCTTTTTCTTTCTTTCCTTCAAGCAGATCACGTATCTCTTCAGCAGAAAGGGCATAGTCCCAACTCAATTGCTGCAATAACTTATTTTGATGTGGTTCACTGTCCTTATTCATAGGTTCCTTTGTTTACACAAAGGTAACAACTTTAACGTAATTATTTCTCATGTCTTGATAGCTACCAGGATAAAGATTATTTTTCTAACTTACCCATTAATCCAGGTTTAGATGTTATTGATTAATAGCAAAGCAATGCCAGAAAGCTTTAAACAGAGGAATAACATTACCTCATGTTCTCCCAATACCACTTACACGCGTTTAGGAAACCCGTTTCGGCATCATATTCCGGGTTGTATCCCAGCAGCATTCGGGCTTTGGTGATGTCGGCGTGGGAGTGCGGAATGTCTCCGGGCCTGTAGTCCCCTATGCGGGGTTCTATGTCGGCAATCTTTTCATCATACTCCGACAACCCCTGGCGCAGGGCCCTGAATAAGGTCTGCAAATCGGTACGACCTCCAAAAGCGATGTTTAGCTGTTCGGCGATAGCATGGTTATCATCCCCCAAAGGCAATCCTTGTGAAGGATAGTATTCTTTTTGTTTTTCCCTGATCTTTTCGGAGGGTTGAGTGGCTGCCAACAAATTAGCCTGTATTACATTCCCGATATAAGTAAAATCGCGGCTGTAATTCGGATCGCCGTGAATTACAGGCTGTTCATGCTTCAGCAACCGGATAACCCATTTGGGAATAACGGCCGCATAAGCACCGTTGGGGTCCTGGCGGGGACCAAAGACGTTGAAGTAACGAAGTCCGATGGTCTCAATGCCGTACAATTCCGAAAAATTCCGTGCATAAACCTCATCGGTAGCTTTACTGATCGCGTAGGGTGACAGTGCCTTACCGGTTCTGTATTCCACCTTGGGCAGTTTGGGATTATCGCCGTAGACGGCAGAGCTGGAAGCGTAGACAAACCTTTTCACGCCGGCTTCCTTAGCGGCAAAGAGCATATTTACCGTGCCTCCGACATTCGTATTATTACTGGCCATAGGGTCGACAATGGATCGCGGCACAGAACCCAGCGCACCTTGGTGAAGGACGTAATCCACCCCCTCCACGGCTTTTTCACAAGCTTCATAATTACGGATATCGCCCTCGATAAAGGTAAACCCCGGATTGTCCATAAACGGTTCGATGTTCTTTCGGAAGCCTGTGGCGAAGTTATCCATTCCCACGACCTTGTATCCCTCTTTTAACAAGGCTTCAC
>JAIPBX010000072.1 GCA_021738485.1 Bacteroidales bacterium
TTGTTTGTCCCAACGATAGCCGCGCAGCCTTGGAGGGAGAAATCTCCTGATTTACACCAGTGAGTTTCATTTAAAGCACAATACATATCTGTAAAAGGCCTGCTTTAAAGAACCTTAGTCTTGTAATTGGTTAATTGGTAATTGGTGATCGGTTAATGGTGGAAATCCCAAATCGCAAATTTCAAATTCCAAAAAAGCACCAAAATCTAATTTTCAAAAGAAGAAAAGAGAAGAAGATTGAGTATTGAAAATTGAAATTTTTTTGAAATTTGGTGCTTGGGATTTGGAATTTTGGAAGCCGGATAGTTTATTAGTTAAGTGGTCCCAGTGAAATATTCACTTCGTGAATTTCTCGGGATAAATTAATTGGTGATCAGTTAATGGTGGAAATCCCAAATCGCAAATCGCAAATTTCAAAAAAGCACCAAATTCCAATTTTCAAAAGAAGAAAAGAGAAGAAGTTTGAGTATTGAAAATTGAAATTTTTTTGAAATTTGGTGCTTGGGCTTTGAAATTTTGGAAGCCGGAAGTTGATCGTTGATTGGTTAATTGATTACCAATGCTTATGCCAACTTCCGGCTGAAATTATAAACCCATAAACATAAAAACTTACAAACAAACCTACTCCACAATCGTCATCTCATCTACCAGGTGATCGGCACCGGCAAATTTATCCATGATGAATAAAACATAGCGAATATCCACTGTTATATTACGACAAAGCGAAGGATCGTACATCAAATCGCTCATGGTTCCTTCCCAGTTGCGGTCGAAATTGATTCCGATGAGGTGTCCATTGGCATTGAGTACCGGGCTTCCTGAATTTCCACCACTCGTGTGATTGGAAGCGATAAAGCATACGGGCATGCTCCCCTCCTCATTGGCGTATTTTCCGTAATCTTTTTCTTCGTAAAGCTCTTTCAGTTTATCTTTAATCCGATAATCGCGTTTGCCTTTGCGGTTTTTTTCCATTACCCCTTCCAGCGTGGTTTGATATTCGTAATCCACTGCGTCTTTCGGCTCGTAACCTTTTACCTGCCCATAAGTAACCCTGAGTGTGAAATTAGCATCGGGATAGAATCTTTTATCGGGCTGATAAGCCTTTAATCCTCTAACGTAGATACGCTGGAGGCTGTCCAGTTTCCTGTCATATTGAGACGAAACCGGGCTGATGCTATCCCTGTAATGCTCAAACAACCCATTGCTAAGTTTAACGACCGGGTCTTTTTCTATTTTCCGGTGTTTGCGAGTTTTATATCCATCCAGAAAATCCTTTACTTCCTGCCGGGAGCTTAGGAATGAGTCTTCAAACAGCTCATGAGCGTATGCTTCAAAATCGGAATCATAGTCCTTAATAATTTCCTGCATCAGATCGGGCTGCAGATCAAATTCCAGGTGTTGGTACAAGTTTTTCAGTAAGGCTGCCGTTATTTCCCTGTCGATAGGCATATGATAATCCTCGAAAAAATTCTTACTTTTTTTCCGAAGCTTTTCTATTTCCTTATTGATTTTTTCCTGGTCGGGATCCTCTTTTTTACTCAATTCCACGAGCTTTTGAAAATTGCGGGCAAATCTCACCAGTTCGATATTATAAATTGTCTCGATAAAATACGCCCTGGCTTTTCGGTAAGGGGTGATCGCCTCATAGATGTCATTAAATTCACTGTGAAGGGAACCGTATTTTTGTTGACGGGAAGATTTTTGAGCCACCCAATCTTTAAAATTTTGCTGCAGCTTCTTTTTCTTTTCAATAGCATTTATACGGTCTATGCCAAGATTGATGCCCTGCCATTTTTTCCAACTGTTGGAAACGCCCGCATATTTGGCGGCATATTGTAATTTAATCTTATCATCATTTTCCATGTATTTTTTCATGATATCGAGAACCTGGGTACGAAGATCAATTCGGGCCGGAAATATTTTCTCCGTCTTCATTTTGATAGCCGAGGCGGGCAAAAATTGTTGCGTACTTCCCGGGTAACCGAAAACAAAAGTAAAATCACCTTTCTCATAGCCGCTCAAAGAGATTTTCATATGCTGTTTGGGCTTATAGGGGACATTGTCCTCGGAGTATTCGGCGGGCTCATTGTTTTCATCCGCGTACACTCTAAAAACGCTAAAGTCGCCGGTATGCCTGGGCCACATCCAGTTGTCGGTATCTCTTCCAAACTTGCCGATACTTGAAGGCGGAGCGCCTACCAATCGCACATCCTTGTAATCCTCGTAAATGAACATGTAATACTCATTGCCATAGTAAAAAGGTTTGGTGACAGCTTTATAGCGGGTATCTTTTACGGCTTCGTTTTCCAGGGTATCGATATGTTTTTTGACCAGTGCTTTCCGCTCTTTTTCAGACATGTTTTTTTCGACCCCTTTCAGCACTTCGTCGGTAACATCTTCAATCCGTACAAGAAAAGTCACTTCCAGACCCGGATTGGCCAGCTCTTCCTCTTTGTTTCCGGCCCAGAAACCATTGGTGAGATAATCATTTTCTACGGTGCTGTGCGATTGAATGGTGCTGTATCCGCAATGGTGATTGGTAAGAAGCAATCCCTGGTCGGATACAAGTTCGGCGGTACAGCCCCCACCAAAAATAGCCACAGCATCTTTCAGGCTGGAGTGGTTAATGCTGTATATTTCATCTGCCGTAAGCCGCATGCCCATCTGGCGCATGTCTTTGGTCACAAACTTGTTTAACAGCGAAGGTACCCACATGCCTTCTTTGGCAATGGATTGAGATGCGAATAAAATGATGATGATTAAAAAGCTTACTACTCGTCTCATAGGTGATGTGTTTTGGTTGTTTCTGTTTCTTTTTGACAAAAATAAGAAAAGCGTATGAATATGGATGATCGGGTGATAGTCCCCCAAAATCATTTGGAAGATCAATCATTGCATTGAATTTGAATCATTTTTATGATATTTTTGTTGTAGATTAATGAACTCAAAGTAAGCAAGGGCATGGCAATAATCACATTAAAAATAAAGGACAGCAAGCTGAGTTTTTTCAAGGAACTTGTTCGGAATCTCGACTTTGCCAAAGTGGAAAAAGTAGAACAAGGGGACATGGAAGAAGATGAAGAAGAGGATGAGTATAGAGACCCCACTAAAGAAGAGATTAAAGAAAATATCCGTCAAGGCCTACGGGAAGTGAAGATGATTGAGGAAGGGAAGATGAAGCCTATACCATTAAAAGACCTTTTGGATGAGGTATAAAATTTTCACAACGGTCAATTTTAAAAAGGAGTATAAAAGACTTCTTAAAAAATACCCGTCCCTTAAAGATGAAATAACAGAATTAGGTTACGAACTCTCAAACAATCCCACCCAGGGTAAACATTTAGGAAATAACGTATACAAAATCCGTTTGAAAATAAAGTCAAAGGGGAAAGGTAAGCGTGGCGGGGCCAGGGTGTTAACCAAAGTCAAGATAGTGGATGAGATGGTTTATCTCTTTTCAATCTACAGCAAAGGCGAAAAAGACGATATTTCGGATAGTGAAATCCGGGACTTTTTAAAAGATATTCCGTGATTTTTAGAAGATTATCAAGCTTAAAAAATAGTTCACAAAGTAGATAGAAAGCAGTTGGCAGTTGTTCATAATTATTTTGCCAACTGCGCTTTGCCCACTACCAACTACTCCAGCACATAATTTAATCAAAGACATTAAGAACAGTTGGCAATTTTTCTTTCTTTGCCCACTGCCAACCGCCCACTGCCAACTCCTCCAAAACCTTAGTTTTTTAGAGAACGACCGCCTTTTTTTTAGGTGCCGTAAATAAAAGTTCGGCTCGTACTATCCTTTCTGCGCGATGCATTCCACTTCCACCATCACATCCAGCGGAAGTTTGCCTACCTGGTAGGCGGCGCGGGCCGGAGGATTTTCCGGGTAATACTTGCCGTACACTTCGTTCATGGCTTTGAAGTTGTCCATGTCCTTCAGCAGACAAGTGGATTTGATGACATCTTTGTACTCGTATCCTGCGGCTTCCAGGATAGCTCCGACGTTTTTCATCACCTGCTCGGTTTGTTCTTCAATGCCGCCTTCCACCACTTTCCCTTCTTTCGGGTTGATGGGTACCTGGCCTGAAACGTATAGCGTTCCGTCGATTTCTACGGCCTGGCTGTAAGGTCCTATGGCTTGTGGCGCGTTGTCGGTTTGTATGATTCGTTTCATAAATTTGTGTTTTTTTGGTTAAGACAAATTTACGAAAAGCAAATGGGTTTATTGAGTTTTTATCAGGTTTGTAATCTGAGTGAACTCATCAACTCCCAGTTGTTCGGGTCTTTTATTCAGAAGTTCATGTTCAGAGACAGGAGCCTTAAAAAGAGATTTTAACGAATTTTTGAGGGTTTTGCGCCGTTGATTAAACCCGGTTTTAACCACTTTAAAAAAGAGCGAGTGATCGCACTTCGGATCGCGGGCCGGATTGCGCGTTAATCTTATAACGGCCGATTTCACCTGGGGGTTGGGTTTAAACACATTTTCATGAACGGTAAAAAGGTATTCGCAATCGAAAAAAGCCTGTGTTAGCACACTTAAAATCCCGTAGCGTTTGTTGCCCGGTGCGGAGGTTATCCTCTCCGCTACTTCTTTCTGAAACATTCCAATCATGACGGCGATGATATCCCTGTTATGGATGACATGAAAGAGAATTTGTGAAGAAATATTGTAAGGAAAATTCCCGATGACGGCGATATCTTCTTCAAAATAATCTGCCAAACGCGTATTCAAAAAATCCTCTTGCCGGATTCTACCTTTAAGTTTGGGGAAATGGGCTGCCAGGTATTCTACCGACTCTTCATCCACTTCAAAGCCATAGTAATTAAGGGGTTGTGAGAGAAGCAATTGTTCGGTAAGAACCCCGGTTCCGGGGCCTACCTCGGCAATATTGTATCGTTTATCAACAGGGATGCTGTCAGCAATTTTACGGGCAATATTTTTATCAGTTAAGAAATGCTGTCCCAGATGTTTCTTTGCTCTCACCATTTTGGTTATCCCCTCTTAATTTGCGGAAGCGTTTACGCGCCTCCTTTGTATACAAACTACCCGGATATTCTTTGAGTATTTTTTCGTACAAGCCGGCAGCTTTCTCCTTCTTGTCCAGGATATTCTCATTGATTTCAGCCGAACGCATGATGGCATTATCGGCCAGAAGGTCGTCCGAATAATTTTCATAAATCTTTTGGTACAGGGAATCCGCTAACTGATACTGGTTTTTCTTTTCTTTTATTTCCGCCTTTTTAAAAAGCATATCATCCGAGAGGGAATGGGTAGGATACTGGGCATTAATACTGTCGAATTTTGTCAGGGCTTTTTCAAATTCGTTTTGATAGATAAGTAAGTCGGCTTTTGCAAACATGGACATTGCCTTATGGGTAGAATCTTCGCTCAGGTTATTTTGTAAAAACAATGACATTTCCATGGCATCATTGGCGATAACCTTTGAAGTAGCGGATTTCAATACATCAAATTTCCCTTTTGCCCAATCAAACTCCCCTATGTAGTAGGAAAGCATAGCGTTTTTATATTTAGCCTTATGGCCAATAGGTTCATTCTTAAAGGCTTTTTCCACTTGTGAAAGCAGTAGGGTAGCGTCCCATTGATTGCCTTTAAAGAGTAAAATATCAGCCAATTCTGTTTTTGCCCGGGCGATATTTTTTTCCGGAATCCCGCTCAGTTCAATACTGCTTCTCAGTAATTCGACAGCTTCATCGAGTTTATGCAGGTAAAAAGCCTGCAGGTGCGCCAGATTCCGGATAATATCGAAAGTATTTCGACTGCGGCCCAGCTCTTTTAGGGCTTCTTCGTAATCTTTTTCGAGCGCTTTCAGCTTTTCCTCCGATGGATCAATTTTACTTTCAAGTTCCTTAAAACGGGCATTCAGGTAATTATTTCTGGCCCGATAGTATAATCCCGACTCCGAGGGAGCTTTTTTCATGGCATATGCGAAAGCTTCCTTAGCTATCGAATACTTTTCATTGTTCATAGTAATTCGGCCCAATTCGTGAACTTTTTTGCCGCCCAGGTTAAAGCGGCGGTCAAGGGCTTTGGTGTGCCTGAGGGCCATGCCAAAGTCTTTCTGCTGAATAGAAAGCCATTGCAGTATCTCGGAGTATATGCGTTTGTCAGGTTGTTCCTGTACTTTTTTGAGCAGTGCTTTACGAAAATATTCCGCCTTTTCGTTGTTCGGGTCATCCTCCAGCGAATTTTGCAACTGGTATTTTACTTGCTGTACCTTTTGGTTATCAGCATTAAGAAGCTGCAGATATTCGTTAAACATTTTTTCATATTTGCCCATGCGGTCATACAATCGACCGATATAAATTCCAAAAAGGTAAGGATCCTGAAAAAGCTCCCGGCCTTTCTTATAGGTTTGGAGCGCATATTCATTCTGCCGTTTTGCTTTGAAAGCACTGGCAACGCTACGGATAATGGATTTGCTTTTTGGAAGATTATCAATCAGACGCTCATAAATACGTTCTGCCTGCCGCGTTTTGTTGTTGGTCATGTACACATACCCCAAATCGACCTTGTAACGGGGATTATTCGGGTTTTTATTGATGTGGTGCTTAACCAGCTTTTCGGCTTTTTCAAAATCTGAGACAGATATCAGACTATTGAGAAAATAAGTATAATTGATATGCGTGGGGCGCTTCCAGTAAATGTTATCCAGGATAGAGATGGCTTTTTTGTATTCCTGGTTGCGATAGTGATGACGGGCCCTGTCGCGTTTCGCACGTAGTTCTTTTTCGTTCAGGGGTTTTTTATCTTTGGCGGCTTTATCAGGTGTGCCGCTTTGCCCCAGGGCAATACCGGTCATTATTATGAGCAATATGGTCGTGATATACTTCATCATAATCAACAAAGATAGTACTTAATTGATATAATCAAAGCCGGTATAAGGTACAATGACCTCCGGAAGCTTGATGCCAGCGGAAGTTTGGTTGTTTTCCATCAGAGCCGCAACCACTCGCGGAAGAGCCAGTGCGCTGCCATTGAGGGTATGAGGAGCCTGCATCTTTCCCTCCTTGTTTTTAAAACGCGTTTTCATGCGCAGGGATTGATAAGTTTCGAAATTGGAAACCGACGAAACTTCCAGCCATTTTTTCTGGCCCTTGGAATATACTTCCAGGTCGTAGGTAACGGCTGCCGCAAAGCTGGTGTCGCCTCCGCATAGGCGCGAAACGCGGAAAGGCAATTCAAGATTGCGCAAAATCCTTTTTACATATTCTATCATCTCGGTTAACGTATCATAGGATTTATCCGGGTGCTGTATCTGGACGATTTCCACCTTGTCGAATTGGTGAAGGCGGTTAAGGCCTCTCACTTCTTTACCGTATGAACCGGCTTCCCTGCGGAAGCAGCTTGAATAGGCCACATTCTTGATGGGGAATTGCTTTTCCTGGAGGATCATGTCACGATACATATTGGTGACCGGCACTTCGGCTGTAGGGATGAGGTATAGCGGAGCATTTTCCAGCTCATACATTTGTCCTTCTTTGTCCGGGAGCTGCCCGGTTCCATAACCCGAATCTTCGTTCACCAGCACTGGAGGCTGCACTTCTTCATAACCTTCGGAGCGGGCCAAATCCAGGAAATAATTGATCAAAGCCCGCTGCAGGCGAGCCAATTTTCTTTTGTATATAGGAAATCCTGCTCCGGAAATTTTACTGCCTGTATTAAAATCAATGACATCATATTTATCGGCCAATTCCCAGTGGGGCTCCCCTTTTTCGTTGAAAATGGACTCTTTGGCCTCCTGCTCAATGATTTCATTATCCTCATCGCTCTGCCCTTTTTTGACACTGGGGTGGGGTAGGTTGGGCATTTCCGTCAAAAGGTTTTGCTGCTCTTTTTTCAGGTTTTCGAGCTCGGCCGATAGTTCCTTGGATTTTTCTTTGAGCTGGGCGGTTTTTTCTTTGAGTTCGTTAGCCTCATCGAGTTTTGCATCTTTAAAGAGCGTGCCAATCTCTTTAGACAGCCTTTTCGATTCAGATAATGTGCTGTCGAGTTTGCTTTGCGTTTCCCGACGTTTTTTGTCAATCTCAAGAATGCGAGTAACGAGGTTAGTGGCATCGAAGTTTTTTACTTTAAGCCGTTCGATGACCTCTTCATGATTTTCGCGGATATAGTGAATATCAAGCATGTTTTAATAATTTTTGAGCAACATTTTTATGATAATTATAAAAACAAAAAAATCTCCTGACAAAATTTATTACCAGGAGATTCAAACCGTAAACTACCTGTTTTTTTATTACGCTTCAGACTCGTTAGGGACAATACTTATGTAGGATTTGTTCCCTTTTCTTCTCCGAAACTCCACAGTGCCGTCGCGAAGAGCAAACAGAGTGTCGTCTTTTCCTTTGCCAACATTGAGTCCCGGATTATGCTTTGTACCTCTTTGTCTCACCAGAATATTTCCTGCTTTGGCAAACTGGCCTCCGTATTTTTTTACTCCTAACCGTTTACTTTCCGAGTCACGACCGTTTTGGGTACTACCCATTCCTTTTTTGTGAGCCATATGTCAAAAGTTTAGAAATTTCTAAATTAAGTTGTAATCGCTTCTATTTGCAATTGTGTTAAATGATCGCGGTGTCCGGTTTCTTTCTGATACCCTTTTCTTCGTTTCTTTTTGAACACCTTGACTTTTTTGCCACGTGTGTGGGCGACAACTTTTGCTGTCACTTTAGCCCCCTCAACAGTGGGGGTGCCTACCTTTATATCGCCTTCGTTGTCGAGAAGCAAGACATCGTCAAATTCGATAGATGAGCCTTCCTCCTCTTTTTGGCGATGAACAAAGATGTTTTGATTCTCTGCTACTTTAAACTGCTGTCCGTCTATATCAAGTATTGCGTACATCTTTTAATTATTTTCGTCTGTAAATTGGGCTGCAAATATAGTAAAAAAACAGAAATGAAAATAGATCAGAGTAAAAAAATAGATTCTTTAGGAAGTTTGTTGCTTTGAATTATATTTCAATCGATTAAGCATAAAGAGTTTTTTTGTGTTAACCAGATAAATACCATAAAGGATGAGGGCAATCCAAAGAAAATAGGAAAGACGAAAAACTTCCCCGTCAATAACCCCCCACATTACAGCTACAATGGGTATGAGATAAGTTACGCTGGAAGCGAATACCGTATTGGAAGTTTGGATGAGGTAATAAAAAATCATCAGCGCCAGCGAGGTTCCTATTATTCCCAAAATGGCTATATATCCCAGGCCATAGATAGCCCCGGCGCCTGTGCTCATGGTATTGATAAATGGAGTGAAAAACAGCAGATAAATCAGGGTGGGAATTCCGGCAAAAGTAAAGCCATAGGTTACAATCGTAATGTTGTCCAAATCCCGGAGTTTATAATGAATAACATTTACATTGATCGCATAGCAGAGGGTGGCAATGATGACAAAACTGGCGTAAGTAAAATTAAAGGCAATGTTTCCTTCACCACTCACCACGATTAATCCTATGGCCCCGGAAAGAGCAAGCAATAACCCCAGAAGATTAAACCAGCGGGCTTTAAAACGGAAAAACGCAAAACTGATAATAAAGGTAAAAAGCGGTGTCAGGGAGTTCAGTATTCCTGCCAGGTTGCTGTCTATGCCGGTTTCGGCTTTGGCAAAAAGAAATGCCGGAGCTGCACTCCCTATAAAGCCAACAATGGCCAGGTAGATAAAATGCCGGCGTGCGATTTTATGGCGGCGTTTAAAAGCCAGGGGAATAAAAACGCTGAAAGCTATGACTATACGTAAAGCCCCGACCTCAGTATCTGAAAAATATATCAATCCTTTTTTTATCAGAATAAAAGATGACCCCCACGTCAGGGCTAAGATTGCAAGAATAAGATAGGGTAAATATTTATAGTTTTTTATATTTTTCATGGCGCAAAAGTATTCTTTTTTGTTAAATTTGTTAGACGAATAAAAGAAACCTAAACCTATGATGCAATCTCATTATTTATTTGGTGGAGGAAAGTTTCTGCAGACAGATAATTCTTACGATGTAAAAAATCCTTACAACGAGGATGTCGTTAGTACCACTTATCTGGCGGGGAAGAAGGAGTTAGAAGCCGCCATTGATGCTGCCGTCAGGGTAAGTGATGATTTAAAGCAACTGCCATCCCACAAAAGATACTCCATTTTAAAAGAGATTGCTGATAAGCTGGAAGAAAACAAGGAAGATTTCGCTTTGCTTATCGCCCGCGAAGCAGCGAAACCTTACCAATATGCTCTGAGTGAAACCAAAAGAGCTATTCAGACATTCACCGTCGCCGCAGAAGAGGCTAAAAGGTTGCCGAAAGAATACATCAGCCTCGATTGGACGCCTGCAGGGGAAAACAAAGAGGGCCTTGTTAAATATTTTCCCGTAGGACCTGTGGCCGCTATTTCTCCTTTCAACTTTCCTTTGAACCTGGCCGTTCACAAATTAGCACCGGCCATAGCAGCAGGCTGTCCCATCATATTAAAACCGGCTACAAAAACCCCTTTGGCTACGCTGGAATTAGCCCGGATTATCGCACAAACGGATTTGCCGGCAGGGGCTGTTTCAATTTTGCCGATGAACCGGGAAACGGGAGATATGTTGGTGACGGATGAGAGATTGAAATTGCTAACTTTTACAGGGTCGCCGGCCGTGGGATGGAAAATGAAACAAAACGCCGGGAAAAAAAAGGTGCTGCTTGAACTCGGCGGGAATGCCGGCGTAGTAGTTGCCGAATCCGCCGATATAGACCAGGCCGTTAAGCGATCGGTAGTAGGAGGGTTTGCCTATGCGGGGCAGGTGTGTATTCATACCCAGCGAATCTATGTGCATGAGAATATTTTTGAGAAATTTCGCGATAAATTTATTGATAAGGTCAAAACCCTGAAACCCGGCCCTCCGGATGAAGTAACTACCGATATTACTTCCATGATCGATGAGGATAACGCCAAAAGAGTCGGGGAGTGGGTGGATGAAGCCGTACGGAATGGAGCTGAAGTGCTGACCGGAGGCAAACAAGAGGGTGCATTTTATAGCCCTACCGTGCTTACCAATACAAAGAACGATATGAGCGTGTGCTCTATGGAAGTATTCGGCCCGGTTGTGATTCTTGAGAAATACAGTAATTTTGAACATGCGGTTAATGAACTGAATTATTCAAGATATGGTCTTCAGGCCGGTGTTTTTTCAGATTCTTTAAAAGAGATCAACTATGCAATGAACCATATTCATGTCGGGGGCATTATTATTAATGACGTGCCTACATTCAGGGTAGACCATATGCCTTATGGCGGTGTTAAAGATTCGGGAATGGGCCGGGAAGGAATAAAGTATGCCATCCAGGAGATGATGGAGTCCAAAATTCTTGTCAGAAATACTTAATACAAAGTAGAGATAAAGTGGAAAGAAAAGAATCGGGATATAGAATTGGTCTGAAAGAAGAGGACAAACAGCTTATTGAGCGCCTTCGCAAAGGTGAAGAGCAGGCTTTTGAGAAGCTCTTTACGCAGTATTATGAGACTCTCTGTGTGTTTGCATTGCATTACCTGCCTGATGAGGATGCTGCCAAAGACCTTGTGCAGGAAATGTTTTTTAAAATTTGGGAGAAGAGAGCCACTTTTTTTATCACCACTTCTCTGGAATCTTATTTATTCCGTTCGGTTCATAATCAGGCTATCAACTATCTGAATCACGAGAAAATAAAGAAAACTTATAAAGACAAAATACTGGATGGTTTTAAGCGGAAACTTTACAATGATGACGTTGCCTATAATGAAGTGGATTTGAGAAATGCCGTGAATCAATCTGTCGAAAGTTTACCCGAAAAGCGGAAAAGGATTTTTAAATTAAGTCGGTATGATGGTTTGAAATATAGTGAAATAGCCTCGAAAATGGACATATCCGTTAAAACAGTGGAGGCCCAAATGACGCAGGCAATCAAATCTTTACGCGATAAATTGAAAGACTATAGAAAATAATATTCTTTTTTTTAGAAGAATTAATAGGGGTATTGGATGAGTAAAATGTCATAGGTAATGAAAGAGAGTCAATAGGAAAATGAAAGACGAATTAATCATAGCATACATACTTAACGAACTGGGAAAAGATGAACAAGCCCGGGTGGAAGGTTGGATCACTGCGAGTGATGAGAATACCCGGTATTATCATCAGTTAAGGGATGCGTGGGTTAAGGCTATGATGGCAAATGATTATAAGTATTCCTTTTTTAATACGACCAAGGGATGGGAGGAGTTTCTGAGCCGTGTCAAAGCACATAAAAAACGACATATTATCCGTAGGAGGTTGACCTATGTTTCCGGGATAGCTGCAGCCGCAGCTGTAGTACTTTTTGGTGTTTTCAGTTTGCTTAAGCCCGATCATCAGGAGTATAAAGCTTATAGCGCTTCGGGCATTGAGGAAATTGAACTCCCCGACGGTTCAGAGGTAACACTCAATAAAGACGGAAAAGTAAAGTACCCGGATAATTTTTTGGGCGATACCCGCGAAATTACTATTTTTGGCGAAGGTTTCTTTGAAGTGGAAACAGATGAAAAGCACCCTTTTATTGTAAAAGCAGGACAATTTAGGGTGGAAGTTCTTGGTACTTCTTTTAATGTGAAACAAACGGGCCAATCCTCTTATGAGGTATATGTGAAAGAAGGAAGTGTTCTGGTTTATGAACAGGGCAATCGAAGCGAGGGGAAAAAACTTTTACCCGGCGATTTAGTAAGCCTTGAGTCCGGTTTTTCCCAACAACTAAAGACCGTGGGAAGGAATTACCTTAGCTGGAAAACTAAAGAGCTAGTGTTTGCCAACACACCGTTGAAAAAAGTTGTATCGGATTTGGAAGAATATTATGGGGTGGATATCACTATTGAAGACGCCTCGTTGAAAGAGGAAAGACTTACTACCCGCTTTAAAGATAAACCTGTGGAGGAAGCGTTGAAAGTGATTGAGTTGATATTTAATGTAAACGCGGAAAAGAAGAAGAATAACCATATTGTATTAAGGACCAATTCGCCACCGGATAATGAGTAAAGAAACACATAGATACGCGGTAGCTAAAAGCTGGATTCTTTTAGCTACCGTTTTTTTTGTCTCAACTGCAGCTTTTGCGCAAACTAATCCCACCGATCAAAAACTCAGCATTGTAGAAGAAAAAATTGGCGTAATAGAATTGCTTAAAAAAATTGAAAATAATTCGGCCGTCTATTTTTCTTATTCCCCGGATTTTTTTGAAGGCGACTTTGTGCAAGTAAAATTTCTGGACAGAAGCATCGAGTATATTCTTGATCAGCTTTTAAATCCTGAATACAAGTATGTTGTCAAAGGCAGAGAAGTGGTTATTTATAAAAACAGATACTACCGGGAATCCGAAACGCAGCAATCATCCGAACAACCGACTGTAACCCATGAAAAAACAACCAAAGACACAGCCGCTACAGAGATAACTAAAGAAAGAGAACCTCCCGAAGTACATTATGATACGGTTTTTCTCACAAGATATGACACGATTAGTACCATAGATACGATGATGGTCAGGGATACGGTGATTATCAGAGACACTGTTTATGTTAAAAAAGCTGTGAAAAAGCCGTATAAAAATTCCTCGATCTTTAAAAATACCACATTAGAAGATTTGAGAAATAAGGATAATTACCTGGAGGTTTACGCCGGACCGGTTTTTAATAATTTTGAATTTACGGATGCCAACTCTCGTTTAATTAGTCTGACCGAAAAAGCCTATGCCAGCCGCCCTTCTTATGAGGCCGGTTTAATGGCAGGACGCCACTTCAATCCGTTTTTGGTAGAGGTGGGGCTGGGGTTGAGGTATATCACCGAAGATTTTGTTTATACATATTCCCGGCCCTCCGAGAGCTACTACGAAGTTGATACGCTTGATAGTTACTACACCATACAAAATCAAGATACTACGTGGTATTATATCACCGATTCTACCCTGCATTCTATTCCCGGCAGAAGTGAACAATATCAGAATATTAATCATTTCACCTTTTTGGATGTACCTGTTTCGGTAGGCTATAGGTTTAATGTAGGGAATTTGGCGGCACACCTGAAAGTTGGTATTGTTAATAGCTTTTTGGTGGATGAGGGAGGATATTATATTGATCGGGGTGAATTTAACCCGGTGGGGAAGTACCGGAATGCGGAAATGAATTCTTATGTGATGAGCGGTTCTGTCTCAGCCGGAGTGGTGTATTATCTGAATGATTTTATCGCTGTTTCGGGAAATATTCATTTCAGGAAAACTTTTGCCCCACTTTTTAAAGAAAAGATTCCCGTTTCAAGAAATTACACATACACAACGGGGAGTTTGGGGATTCGATATTTGTTTTGACGATCGAATGTTTTTAAGTTTGAAAAAATTGTGTTATCAATGGCTAATCAATTTCTTAATAGCGTATTTTTGTATTATCATATCAATTGTTTGACAAGTTAAACAGTATGGCGATTAAAATACTACATAGGGTGGTTGCTGTCTTAAGTCTTATACTTTTTGCTTATGCAGCGAATGCACAAACGTATATCGGCGGTGAAATCTATCAGGATACGACTCTTAAAAAGGAAGATGAGCCTTACGTAGTTATTGAGTCATTATATGTGGCAGAATCTGTAACCCTTACTGTTGAAGCAGGCGTAAATGTGTTTTTTGAACCCAAACTTTCATTAAAAATAGGAGGAAGTCTCATTGCCCAGGGGACGGAAACAGACTCAATTTATTTTGGGCCGTCCAATCCGAATGGAGAGCAAACATGGGAAGGAATTACTTTTCTTGCCCCAGCCAAAGATAACACGAGTGTGGTTTCTTTTGAATATTGTATAATAACTGGATCGTCCGATGCTCCGGCTCTTTCTATCCGCGAAAGAGAAGATATTACGATCAGGCATTGCAGAATATATAATAATAACTATTGGTCGCTTAATATTTATGATTGTAATAATGGCCTGATAGAAAACAATACAATTACTGATAGCAAATATGGTATTTATTTTAGCTCAAAAAATAGAACAAGTCAAAACCTGGTGACCGGGAATAAAATACATGTTACTGATATGGGCATCTTTTTGCACGACCAGGATGCCACAACTACAGAGAATAAAATGAGTTATAATTCTATTTTCGGAAGCAACGTGGGAATCAAATTTGATGGAAATATCAATAGCAGAAATAACAAGATTCTGGGGAACCAGATCTATGATAATCAGACGGGCATCAAGTTAAGCAATCATAAAAACCAGGTTACTAAAAATGTGTTGCACCATAATATACGGGCTGTCCTTATAGAAGGCTCGGACAACAACAACGGAGGCGATAATAATGAGTTTTATGCCAATATCTTTTTGGAAAATGAGAATGGCTTAGCCTTTGTCCAGCAATGCTTAGGCAATAATATTGACACCAATCGGTTTATAGGAAACACCAGCGCGCTTAGATTGGGAGATAAAACAGCTAATAGTGAAAAAGCCAACTACATCCGCTATAACACTTTCAGAGATAATGAGGAGTTTGCAGTTACTCTTGAAGATTCCCCTCAGAACAGGATATCCCATAATAGCTTTTTTGAGGGTGATTCCTCAATGTTTTATCTTTTGAACGGGCAAGACCAGGCCGCCCCCAACAACTGGTGGGGGACCTATATCGCTCAGGAAATAGACCAGCGAATTTATGATCAAAAAGATGAAGAGCAGCTCGGTAAGGTAAACTACATCCCTTTTTTAGTTAGCCCGCCAATGAACTATTTACCTCCGCCTGAAAATTTGATAAAACAACGAGTAGGGGATACGCTTGTGGTTTCATGGCAAAAACCCAATGACGAACGCATCGTCGGATTTAAAATTTATTATCAAAATGAAAACGGCTATGCCTATAAGCAGATATTTGATGTGGGTGATGCCAACAAAGCAAAATACCCCGGGCTAGAGGTGACCGCTGAGGTGGCAGCGACCTCTTATGACGCCAAGGCCGACGGACAGACCGATCAGCAGGAAAACCATGAAAGCTGGTTTGCTAAAGCAAGGCTGTATCCCTACGCTGGTCGCGATCAGCAAATTTGCGAAGGGGAAATGATGACTTTTCCTCATGCTACTGCATTTAATTATGATTCTATTCGATGGGTTACCGACGGAAATGGGCAATTAATTGATCCATACAGCATTAACCCGGAATATCTTCACGACGTTACAGATCTCGATTCGGATGTGACTTTTTGGTTAAACCAGTATGATTCCACAGGAATTAAAAAAGACACGCTTTCTGCTCATTTTTATCCTTCAGCAGAAGTATATGCCGGACAGGATACAACTATTTTAGTAGATTCTTCCCTTGTTTTGGACGAAGCTACCGTTCAATATGCCGACTCCATTATATGGCATACTACCGGGGATGGTGTTTATGAGGATGTGCATAATATCAATGCTGTTTATCATCCCGGCGAAGAGGACATGAATAATGAATCTGTAACCCTGGTGATTGAGGCAACCTCTCGTTGCGGCGCCTTCAGGGATACCATCAACCTGAGGATTGAGCCTACTTATACAATAGCCGGAAGAGTGGCCTCCGGGAATCTTCCAAATGGTCGGTTAGAGCTTTATAAAGCAAACAGCGAACAATCTCCGCGGAATGCTACCTATTATCTGGAGGAAGATAATTTGTTTTCGTTTAATCTGGTTACCGAGGGGAATTACTATCTTTTGTATTTACCTAAAGAGCCCGGAGAATATTTCCCAACCTATTATGTAGATCGTACCTTCTGGATGAATGCTCATAATGTTGAGGTAAAGGCCAATACATATGATTTGGATATCCAGCCGGTTGAATATCAGCATAAGCTTCCTGCCGGAGTGGGCAGCATCAATGGTATCCTGGATCAAGGAAATGCCCCGGAAAATATTAAAAATATTATTTATTTGGCGGATACTTCCGGGAACATGCTTGATTGGGTGTTGCCCGATAATTACGGTGAGTTCTATTTTGAGAATCTTCCTTATGGAAATTATCGGGTTATTGTTCAGCGATTTGGTGTGGAACCCGAATTTTCGGAAATAATTACTTTGACTCCTGATAATAGCAGCGTGG
>JAIPBX010000073.1 GCA_021738485.1 Bacteroidales bacterium
GGGTTTCCAGTCCGTTTCCATATCCAACAGGTTCACAAAGAAGTCGTTGGTCAAAACTTCCGGCTTTTGCGTGAACACGCCATGCTTTGAACCGTCATAGTTGGCATTTAATGCACGCATACCCCCGATGAGAACTGTCATTTCAGGAGGTGTTAAGGTCAAAAGCTGGGCTTTATCGATTAACATATCCTCCGTAATATATTTGGCGTTCTCGTCCTTATAATTCCTGAAGGCGTCGGCCCTGGGCCTGAGCACCTCAAACGACTCGACATCCGTCTGCTCTTCGGTGGCATCGGTACGTCCGGGTGTAAACGGCACTGTGATGTTGTGGCCGGCTTCCTTAGCTGCTTTTTCAACACCGGCGTTTCCGCCCAGCACGATCAGGTCGGCCAGCGAAACTTTCTTGTTGCCCGACTGCGCGTTGTTGAATTCTTTCTGAATCCCCTCAAGCGTTTTCAGCACTTTAGCCAGCCGCTGCGGGTTGTTAACTTCCCAGTCCTTTTGCGGGGCCAGTCGTATACGGGCGCCGTTGCCCCCACCGCGTTTATCCGATCCGCGGAACGTGGATGCGGAGGCCCATGCGGTAGTCACCAGCTCAGCTACCGACAATCCTGAATCCAGGATTTTTCCTTTCAGCTCTTTTTCATCTTTTTCGTCGATGAGTTTATGGTCGACCTCCGGAACCGGGTCCTGCCAGATCAAATCTTCTTCGGGCACTTCCGGTCCGAGATAGCGCGATTTCGGACCCATATCGCGGTGCAGGAGCTTAAACCATGCCCGCGCAAAGGCATCCTCAAATTCTTTGGGATTTTCCCAGAAATGGCGCGTTATTTTTTCGTATTCCGGGTCTACTTTCAGCGCAAGGTCCGTTGTCAGCATCATCGGGGGATTTTTCTTCCCCTTGATGTGGGCATCCGGTACCGCATCCTTCGCTGATTCCTCCTTTGGCGTCCACTGGTATTTACCGCCCGGACCTGTAATCAACTCCCATTCATAGCCGAAGAGGTTTTCAAAAAAGCCCATATCCCATTGTGTGGGGTTGTTGGTCCAGGCGCCTTCCAGGCCACTGGTAATGGTGTCGGGACCTTTTCCGGTGCCATAGCTGTTTTTCCAGCCCAGGCCCTGCTGCTCGATAGGAGCTGCTTCCGGGTCGGGGCCGTTATGGTCTTCGGTAGATGCCCCGTGCACTTTACCGAATGTGTGTCCGCCGGCTATCAGGGCCACCGTTTCATAATCATTCATGGCCATGCGCTTAAACGACTGGCGGATAAAATGCGCCGATTTTTCCGGGCTCGGTTCGCCGTTGGGGCCTTCCGGGTTCACATAAATCAGGCCCATATGGTCGGCGGCGAGGCGACCTTCGAGGTTCCCCTCATCGTCGTGGCGCTCATCGGCCAGCCACTCCCCTTCGGGGCCCCAGTTAATATCCTTTTCCGGTTCATAAATATCTTTGCGGCCGCCTCCGAAGCCAAATGTTTTGAATCCCATAGATTCCAGGGCCACATTACCGGCCAGAATGAGCAGGTCGGCCCAGGAGAGTTTCCGGCCATATTTTTGCTTAATCGGCCAGAGCAAGCGTCTTGCTTTGTCGAGGCTCACGTTATCCGGCCAACTGTTTACCGGGGCAAAGCGCTGATTGCCGGTACCTCCACCGCCGCGACCGTCGGCTATCCGGTACGTACCCGCGGCGTGCCAGGTCATCCGGATAAAAAGTCCACCGTAATGTCCCCAGTCTGCCGGCCACCAATCTTTGGAGTCGGTCATCAGATCGTGGAGATCTTTCTTCACCGCTTTCAGATCCAGTTTTTGGAATTCTTCGGCATAGTTAAAACCCTCATCCATTGGGTTAGTCTCTGAGGAGTGCTGACGAAGTATATCCACGTTCAGCTTATGGGGCCACCATCGTTTGTCCGGTGTTCCCCCGCCTGATGCATGCATCGATTGCCCATGGGGATGAGGGCATTTGTTTTCATTTGATTTTTCCATATTCTCTGTTTTTATAGTTGTCTCCTATTAACAAGATTGGAGGTTATAGTGTTTTATTGATTGTGCTATAAAAAATGTATAAAAATAGTTTTATAAATTATAGAACTTTTCACGCTGTTTTATTCAAACACTTTTTTTGGATCAACTAAATACATTCTTGGAAATGAATAATTCCAATCACATTTCATTACTCTCAATTTGTAAAGATGTATTCATAAAAGGGAGTCAGGTCACCTCTCCCATTAATCCATATAGTTCCCATAAAGAAATCCATAGAGTCATATTTCCCCGCATTATCTGAAAAATTATCATTAAAGAAATCAGCTATAAACGTACCACTTCCTCTCATAGAGCCAAAATCATAAATCTTACCATCCTCCCCAATTACTTCATGATTGTTTGAAAACATATCATAAACCGCAAGTCCAAAGTATATACAAAACTTCATTAAACTCTTGTATATCAGTCAAATCATCCTGTTTAAAATCGCTAACTTTTATTTCCTTATCATCTTTTCTCGAATTTTTCGAGAGTAGATTTATGTTCTCTCGCATTCTGATATGTTCTTTATATTGTTGTTCGGGAATAGGATGTAGCAATAAAATATAATCTGTATTTCTCAACCCATTTGGAGCTATTTTATTGTAAAATTGTAAGGCGTCCTTGAATATAAATCTCAATATATCCACACACTCCTTCTCTGATTTATATGTTTCATCACCAACCATACCGTAATATTCTAAAAATTATTGCCTTACTTCACTTGCGTCAAACAAAAATCTATGTGGGGCTTTCTGCCCATAATATCAGCCCGCTACGCCGCTATTTAACAATATAAATGTAAATAATTTTCCATAAGCTATCAACATGTCGAGCAGCAAGGTATAGTCGTCATGTTGAACTCATCAGATTATTGTTGTAATGTTTTGAAAATGTTAACTTAAAACATAACCTCACCCCACACAACAGCTTCGCCCCCCCGACTCCCATAAGGTAACATAATGTTTTGTTGTGGGGGGCCAGCACCGGGAACTATGCTTTTCAGCTCTCCAAAATAAAAATTATTTTGCAAAATTCCCAAACAAATCTTGATATTTTTTTATCCTCATTATAGCTTCAATATGAACAAGACGTGATACAGGCCCATTGGGTTTATTCAATGCAAAGAAAGCTGATGATAACTAACGAATTAAAAATTTTAACGGTGAGGGTTTTGCGTCAAAAACGCAAAAAAAATACGTCCGAATGACAAATTCGCACGAGCTATGCCAACCATTCAACCATACATCCATACAACCATTCAATCATACATCCATCTGCCAAGACCTTCCATCTTCCCCGCCCCGCAAAGTCATACCAAAAAGCTGGAAGGTCAGCCGCCCCTAAGCCCTCAGCGACATACAACCAATTACTACGAATTACTATGAATTACAATCAATTACTATGGAATTACTTTACATCCAACCCGAGACCCGAGACCCGAAACTCGAAATCGTCCCGACCTTCCACCTTATCCTCCCCGCAAAGCCATCGCAAAAAGCTGGAAGGTCATCCATACAACCCTACAATTATACATCCAATCACCACATCACCCGGAAGTAATCAGGGAATTCTTTTGTATTCAGGCGTTAAATGATGCTATGATTGCAACACTCAGATAATACTATTGACGTACATCCCTGTATTTAATTATTTTAGGCAAATCATAATGCAATTTGGTGCTCCTCCTGTCTATACATTCTGCAACTGATGAATCCCGCTTTTTTAATATCTCCGCCATAATTTCTTTAGACTGTAAATTTTCTCTGTTGGAATTTTTCAGGTAATTCGGCTTTGCTTCTTTGGCTCCTCTGTATGTGGTGCGCACCAATCGGTCACCTTCTGAATAACCCACATCTATCTCCCCAAGTTTTTCAGGCGATTGCGGATCCCTTAAATCCCAGATTTCAAGGGGACACTTCAGCAGCATCCTGTTGCTTATTTCTTTGCGGGTAGAAACGCCGGTTACTTTTCTCCAGTCATATCCTTTTTTATCACTTATCTCGTTGCCTAACCGGTTTTTCGCCTGGGTATATTCTTTTTCGGTGATTTCGTCCCGCTCAGTCTCCACCTCGCCGGTGTACATTATTTTTACATAAGCCACATGCGTTTCTTCTTTTGTGGTTGTTTCCGGTGGAATGTATTCCAATTCTCCGAAATTCGAAGTGGGTTTGGCAAGGATAAAACCTTCGCCAGCTATATCAACCGCTTTGGCATAATTTTCTGCTTTTCGCAGATCAAGGTTTTTCAATTCTGCCGAAGGCTCCGGGGTGTTAATAAAGTCAAGGTTGCCACACGCCTTCGGATCGGATATAGCTCTTCCGTCTTTGTCAACAAAATACATATCCACCGTGCTGTGGTCCCTGGCTGCTTTCGCCTTTTCGGACGCATCTTTATAATCTTTCACCCAGTTTTCTCCAATTTTTTCATACAGCTTCGCCGCTTCTTTCTGCGTTTCAAAAGACTTTTCCTTTTCTTTAGCCTGGGCCATATCATACAACATGCTTGCTCCGCGGGGTTTAAGTTTTTTGATTTGGTCGTCCAAATCTTTGTAATCGGGAGTAAACTTTTTGGTCAGCTTAAAAAATTCGCGGGCCTGTTCCAGATCTTTTAGTTCGTCTGACTGGCCGTACTGAATACCCGCCTTATAAAACATAATCCCGGCTTGCTTATCAATCTCATCCTTGAATTCACTGGTGTAGGAACTCGCCTTTTTGAAATGGGCCGTAGCCTTATTCATCTTTTGATATTCCGAGTTGTTGGCTATAATTTTCTTTCCAGCCTCATAGCGAGCTTTGGCGGCTTTCACTTTGGCTTCCTCCAGTACCTTGCGGTAATCTTTAAGCTGGAAAGTAATGGTCTCGTCTTTATTCGAAATGCTCTTTGCATCAAACTTCCGCAGCAGATCATTGAGCTTTATCCAATCCGGGATAACTTCAATCAGGTTTTCGTAACCAAATTGTTTAGAAGCGGCTTCTTTTTGTATGCGTTGCATATCTTTCAGCGCTTGCGAATAGCTCTCATCAAACTTCCTGAAGCGACGGTTGCGAATCTTTTCCAGACACCGCTCACCAAATTCATAAGCTTCTTGCACAGACTCTTGTGCCTGGCCTGGTTGGGCAACCCAAACCAAGCTGAATATCATAAATAATACTCCTAACTTTTTCATTGTACTCTCTTTTTGATTAATGATTTCTTATTTAAGGTTGCTTATAAATGGTTAATATGAACTTATTCTCACCATTTTTTTGAGATCTTTCCCTTTATCCAACCACGGCAAAGAATCTGCGTTAAAAAAGTCAAAGAACAATATGTCCAAATTATAAATTCGCGCGAGCCCCGCTATTCAATTAACCATTCAATCATACAACCATTCAATCATCCACCCATTCAACCATACATCCAATCAAACATCAACCAACGGTATGGTTTAAGCGGCTAAACCGATTATTGCTTTTTCAATCAAAACAGGGTATTTTTGTGATAAATCACGGAACGTCATGAAAATTACGATCGACATACAAGACAAGGATAAGGCAGAGGCCCTGGTTTACTTCCTGAAAAAGCACGGGTATGAGATTCAAATCAGTAACAACGACAAGCTAAAGGATGAGGACTGGATATTACCCGGTCGACCCGCCACCAAAGAGGAGCACGAAGAACAAGTACAGGCTATGGAAAAAGAGGCCAGGTATGAGAAAGGGGAGGATATAGAAACCGTATTTGACAGACTATTTGCCAAATACTCCCGGTAAATCTATGGAGATTACGGTAACACAAAAAGCAGAACGGGCCATCGATAATATCGCGCAATATATATCGGATAGAGGTTATCCTGCCATTGCTGTTCAATTCATTTCCAGATTAAAAGATTTCATTTACACTATCGGCGATTATCCTTATAAATATGCCAAATGCCGGGGAGAATCTTATTCCAAAAGAGCGTATAGATGCGCGGTTTTCGAAAAGCATTACATTATCATTTATAAAGTCCACACCTCCCGGATTGTCATTCATAACGTGGTTCATACTGCAAAAATGAGAGAGTAATCCCAAGGTTTTTTTTCGATTTTGAATGGCTCCTATGGCTTATAATAAAAGAAGGAAGTTGGTTATTCAGAGCTTTGCAGCGACTTTTGGCGCCCGGAGATTTGCGTTAAAAACACAAAGAAATGTCCGCCCGAATTACAAATTCGCGTGAGCTTTGCCTAGCATTCAATCATGCAACCATTTAACCCTCCTCCGTTGGTCAAAGCGTCTTCGCTTTGACCCGGAATTCTTGCAGCCTCCGGCTGCATATTCACGGTGGCTACAAAATGAACAAGATGTGATACAAAACCACTGGATTCACGGAATGCAAAGAAAGCTGATGATAACCACCGAAGTAAAAATTTTGACGGTGAATGATTTGCGTTAAAAACGCAAAGAATAATACGCCCGAAATACAAATTTGCGCGAGCTTTGCCAACCATCCAACCATACATACATGCAACCATGCAATCATACATCCATTCAATCACCACATCAAAACATCACCACATCAACCAACTATCGGCCAAGACCTTCCATCTTCCCCTCCCCGCAAGGCCTTCACAAAAAGCTGGAAGGTCAACCATACAATCATACAATCATACAACCATTCAACCAACCAATCAGCACATCAACCCATCAACCAATAAATTACCATAAACTATTTTCAGCGCTTATTACTACTAAGAACAAGGAACACAGAACACAGAACACAGAAAACGGAACACAGAACACGGAACAAAAAACAACATTCCCCAAAATATCCCTAAATTTGCAGGAAACTAGTGTAGCATGAAACTGGCAGCAGAAGAATTTCTAAAACTATCGGATACAATTCCTGTGGTAGATGTCCGCTCCCCCAAGGAATTTGGCCAGGGACATATTCCGGAAGCCCGCAGCCTGCCTTTATTTGATAATGATGAGCGGGCGACCGTAGGAACATTATATAAACAATCCGGGCGTTATGCAGCCATTCTTCGGGGTTTAGATATTGTCGGCCCCAAGATGTCCTCTTTCCTGAAAAAGGGTGTTAGCTGGGCGCAGGAAGGCCGTATTCTCATTCATTGCTGGCGCGGAGGCATGCGAAGCGAGAGCATGGCCTGGTTATTCGAAAAAGCCGACTTGCAGGCAGATATTCTTTACGGGGGATACAAAGCATATCGTAGGCATATCCGCCGGGCGTGGACTCATGAAAGGCCATTGGTGATTCTTGGTGGTAAAACAGGCTGCGGTAAAACGGAAATCCTTCATGAGTTGCAGAAATCCGGGAAACAGGTCCTGGACCTCGAGGGAATTGCTCACCACAAAGGCTCGGCCTTTGGGGCTATCGGACAAAATCCGCAACCCACTAACGAGCAGTACGAAAATAACCTGGCCAGCCATTGGCGACGCTTTGACCCCACGAAACCGGTATGGCTCGAAGACGAAAGTCGCGCTATCGGAGCTGTAAGTATTCCCGAGCCATTATACAATCAAATGTATTTTGCTCCGGTTATTGATATTCATATACCCAAATCCGAGCGTATCAAAAGATTAGTTAATGAATACGCCTGTTTTGAAAAAGGAAAACTGGAAGCAGCCCTTCACCGAATAAGCAAAAAACTGGGGGGGCAAAATGAACAAGCGGCTGTTAAGGCCCTGCATGAGGATGATTACGAGACTGTTGCGGACATTGCCCTCTGGTATTATGATAAAGCTTACGCCAATGATTTGAAAAAGCGGGAACAACGTTCCGTTTTTCCTTTGAACCTACAGGAAGATGATCCGGTGAAAAATGCCGAAGAAGTGCGCCGTTTTTACTATGAAGAAGTACTAAAGAAAGCGAAACAATGGGTTTGATATACCTGGATTACAATGCCACAACGCCCATCGACAAAGAGGTAGCCGAAGAAATGCGCCCCTATCTCGATACTTATTTCGGTAACCCCTCCTCCACTCACCCGGAAGGGTTAAAAACCAAAATGGCCGTTGAGAAAGCCCGTGCCCGGATTGCAGGTTTGTTGAATTGCTCTTCTGATGAAATCATCTTTACCAGCGGCGGAACTGAATCGAATAATTATGCTATTAAAGGAGTTGCTTTTGCAAATCGTCATAAAGGCAAACATATCATCACTTCGGCCATAGAGCATCCGACAGTGAGCGAGGTTTGTCGTTACCTCGAAAAAGAGGGATTTGAAATCACCTGGTTGCCGGTGGATGAACACGGAGTTGTCAATCCCGACAAATTACAAAAAGCTATCCGTCCGGATACAATCCTTGTAAGTATCATGCATGCTAACAACGAGGTAGGCAGCATCCAGCCCATTGCCCGGTTGGCGGAAATCGCCCGCAATCATGGAGTTACTTTCCACAGCGACGGGGCGCAGTCGACCGGGAAAATTTCCACCGATGTGCGGGAGCTAGGGGTGGACATATTTTCCATAGCCGGGCATAAATTGTATGCTCCTAAAGGCATTGGCGCTTTGTATGTTAAAACGGGAACTTATCTTGAAAAACTTATGCATGGTGCCGGGCATGAACGCAATTATCGCGCCGGAACAGAAAATGTGCTGGAAATCGTCGGCCTGGGCAAAGCCGCGGAAATTGCCAAACGCGATTTGAATAAAAACCAAAGGCATTACCGGGAAATGCGTGATCTTTTAGAATCTGAATTGAAAAAGGAGATTCCCGGAATCCGAATTAATTCCCAGGAAGCAGAGCGGCTACCCAACACAAGTTCGATAAGTATTCCAAAAGTGGAAGCCAACACCTTGGTGGATGAGCTGGAAGATGTGGCCGTATCGGCAGGAGCGGCTTGTCATACGGATAAAGTGGATGTTTCTTCGGTATTGGAAGCGATGCAGATACCTATGGATTATGCTATGGGAACGATACGATTTTCCACAGGACGAGGAAATACTGCAGAAGAAATCAGGGAAGCCGCAAAGGTGTTTTCCGATAAAGTAAAGCAACTAAGGGGTGAGGAAGAAGAAACGATTTCGCCGCCGGCAAGCAATAATATTAAACTAACACATTACACCCACGGCATGGGTTGTGCCTGTAAACTGCGTCCCCAGGACCTGGAAGCCGTATTAAAAAATTTCCCTTTACCTACTGATCAAAATGTTTTGGTCGGCTCTGACACCTCTGATGATGCGGCAGTGTACCGCATCAATGAAAGTCAGGCCCTCGTGCAAACACTCGATTTCTTTACCCCCATCGTTGACGAACCCTATCATTTCGGGGCTATTGCTGCATCCAATGCCCTGAGCGATTTGTATGCTATGGGCGGCGAACCTTTGTTTGCGCTTAATATCGTGGGTTTCCCCGGGAAACGTTTGCCAATGAGTGTGCTGGAGGAAATATTGCAGGGTGCGCGCGATAAAGCTACCGAAGCCGGCATTTCCATCCTGGGAGGTCATACGGTGGAAGATACCGAGCCGAAATATGGCATGGTAGTTTCAGGATTGATTCATCCTGAAAAAATTTTAAAAAACACCGGCGCGCGGCCGGGCGATAAGTTGATAATCACCAAACCCATAGGAACGGGAATTATTTCCACCGCGGCTAAAAGGGGTTTGACGAGTGAGACCACTAATAATAAGGTCATTGAACTCATGAGTACATTGAACCGTCTGCCCGCAGAAATTATGAAAAAGTTTAATGTAAAAGCCTGTACTGATGTGACAGGGTTTGGGTTAATAGGCCATCTGCGGGAAATGATTTTAGATACTCAAGTGAGTATTACGCTATACAGTAGTAAAGTGCCTGTTCTGGAAGAAGCCCGGGAGTTTGCCACCGCCGGAATCGTACCCGGAGGGACTGAGAATAACCTGTATTATGTGGAACAGGAAGTTCGTTGGCCGGAAGATCTCTCCCACACGGAAAGACTAATTTTGTGCGATGCCCAGACTTCCGGCGGATTATTGATTTCCGTTGCAGGTAATGAAGCTGCCTCTATGGTGGAAAAAATGGAAAAAGCAGGGGTACGGGCCGCTATCATCGGAGAATTTTCCGGGGAAAATCCCGGAAAAATTACTGTAAAGAAAAAAGCTTAACGTCTTCCATGCTTGTTCTTTCAAACCCGAAAGAATATGTAAGCAGAAGCAAAACAATCAAAACGCCTCATAAAGAAAACCCAGCCAAAGAACTGGATTATTTTCTTTTCAGAAGTTGGGGGTGTTTTTGAAATCCCTGAAAAAGATAACTTTACAGCAGGATCGTCACAGGATATGTGTCTCAAACCTATAACAAAGAAATCTTGTTGGTAGTATGAATTTAAATTGCAAATATTATCTTCGCGTTAGCTTATTATTTAATAAACAATAACGATTAAAACTAACATCAAAGAAATGCTAAATCTTGACATTCCCGGTTTCAAGAAGCTTAATGTTAAAAATCTTGTATTGGATTTTAATGGCACAATTGCCTGTGATGGAACTATCAATGAGGATATTAAAAAGAAGCTCAACGAAATTGCCGGCTTATTAAATATTTACGTCCTTACGGCAGACACTTTCGGAAGTGCAAAAAAAGAGCTGGAAGGAGTCAACTGCAAGCTGGTTATTTTGGATGAAACCGATCAGGCGGCACAGAAAACGCAACTGGTAGAGGAAATTAACCCCTTACATTCTATAGCCATAGGTAATGGAAGAAACGATGTCAGGATGTTGAATGTTTCAGCAATAGGAATTTCAGTAATCAATGAAGAAGGAGCGTCAGGTCAGACCCTCACCAGCGCGGATATCGTTTGCCGCAGTTTTATGGAGGCCATGGAGATGCTGGAAAACCCCCGGCGAATAAAAGCTACGCTAAGAACTTAATAAAGCCGCATGAGCTTCTCATGCAGGAACCACTCACGCGGCTTTAAAAACCATACTACTATACCTACCCCCCTTATTTCAGGGCAGCCATTGCTGCCTTATAATCCGGCTCCTGAGCGATTTCAGGAACCTGTTCGGTATATATCACTTTACCTTGTTCATCAAGAATGATAACAGTTCGTGCCATAAGTCCCGCCATGGGGCCATCAATGATCTGCAACCCATAATCCCTGGCAAAAGTGCTATCCGGGCGCAATTCGGAGGTGGAGACCACGTTATCAAGCCCTTCATTTGAACAGAAACGGTGGTGAGCAAAGGGAAGATCCCTGGATACACTTACTACCAATGTGTTATCCAAATCACTAGCCTCTGCATTAAATTTCCTTACAGAATTAGCACAAACTTCTGTATCGAGACTGGGAAAAATATTCAAAACTACTTTTTGTCCCTTGAAACTGTCAAGGGAAACATCACTTAAATCGGTTTTCGTTAGCTTGAAATCAGGGGCCTTATCGCCTACTTTCGGGATATCCCCATTGGTGTGAATTTTATTTCCTTTTAATGTGAGTTCTGCCATTTTTTCAGATTTTTAATTTTGGTTTATTTGTTGTTCTTTAACGAATACAGCATACATTTTGTTTCTGTTTTATTGAAGATTTTTAAATCATAAGAAAGCATGATTTTTCTGATATTATTCTAAAAAATAGTATATTTAAGAAGAATTGAATGTGTTAAACTAAAAAAACAATCAATATGGCAGATGAAAATCAAAATACACAGCAAGGCTATAACAAATCACAGCAGACATTTCAGAATCAGCAAACCTCAGGCTCCGACCTGGTAGCGGTTTCGGATATTTTACCTGAAAAATTAACAATCATCCCTATATTAAACCGGCCCATATTTCCGGGAGTAATGATGCCTATGAATTTCAACGGACAGAAAATTATTAACTCCATTAAACATGCTTATGAGAATGAAAATGGGTATATGGGCATCGTTATGGTAAAAAATGAAAACGAGCAGGATTTTGAGCAATCCGAACTTTATAATTTCGGAACCATTGTTAAAGTCTACCGGTATCAATCCACTGCTCCGGGACAGATCCAAATGGTGGCCCAGGGCATGCAACGCTTTGAATACCAAGATACACTCCAGTATGAATCTATCCTCAAATGGAAAGTAAAATATCATAAAGATCCGCAGGAAAAACCCGATGAAGTTCTCAAGGCCTATACCAACAGTATTATATCGGCCGTTAAGGAACTTATCAATCAAAATGCGCTCCAACAGGAACAGTTAAGAATGATCCTCAGCAACATTCCTAATGATAAACCGGGGATGTTGATGGACCTGGTCTCTTCGATACTTTCGGCAGAGAGTGAACGGTTGCAGGAATTGCTCGAAGCAACTTCCTTAACAGACAGGGCAGAGAAATTACTAATCCTTTTGAAGGAAGAGATAGAGCTTTCGCAAATCCAATCTAAAATCCAAAAGCAAATCGACGAGAAAGTCAATAAGCAACAAAAAGAGTACTTCCTGCGGGAACAACTAAAGGCTATCAAAAAAGAGCTGGGGATTGAAAAAGACGATAAGTCGCAGGAGATAGAGAAGATCAAGGCCAGGATGAGAGACCTGAAGCTCTCAGATGAAGTAAAACAGGTAATTGATGAAGAAATTGAAAAGATGCAGGTTTTGGAGCCTTCCTCCCCGGAATATCAAGTGACTCGTTCTTATCTGAACACTATTACGGAACTTCCGTGGGGTATTTACTCGAAAGACAATCGTGACATCAAGCGGGCAAGGAATATCCTCGACAAAGACCATTATGGCCTGCAGGATGTAAAGGATGCTATCCTCCAATATATCTCCACTATCATCAAACGCGGAAGCATCTCAGGGAGCATTATCTGCCTGGTAGGTCCCCCGGGTGTAGGAAAAACTTCCGTAGGGCGCTCCATCGCCCATGCCCTGGACCGGGAATTCTATCGCTTTTCGGTAGGAGGCATGCGCGATGAAGCCGAAATTAAAGGCCATAGAAGAACCTACATCGGGGCTATGCCCGGTAAAATTATCCAAAGCCTGAAGCGCACCCAAACCTCCAACCCGGTCATTATGCTGGATGAAATCGATAAAATGGGCATCAGCTTCCAGGGCGATCCGGCTTCAGCGTTGCTTGAGGTTCTGGACCCTGAACAAAACAAAGATTTCCTGGATCATTATCTGGATGTGCGGTATGATTTATCCAATATTCTGTTTATTACTACGGCCAATCAGTTGGACACCGTACCACAACCATTGATTGACCGTATGGAAGTTATTCAGCTTCCGGGGTATATCCTCGAAGAAAAGGTAGAAATAGCCAAGCGGTACCTGATACCTCGACAAGCCAAGCGTCACGGGCTGAAGATGAAAGAGATTAATATTACGGATAAGGCACTCGAGATTCTTATTGATAAATATGCCCGTGAAGCCGGTGTACGCAACCTGGAAAAACGTCTCCAGAAAATCATGAGGAAAGTAACACTGAAACAGGCTGAAGAAGGAGTGCAAAAGGTAAATATCTCCCAGAAAAATGTGGAAGAATTTGCCGGCAAGCCCGTCTTTACCACCGAAAAACTCTACGAAAAGAGCATACCCGGAGTTACACTCGGCCTGGCGTGGACCTCCATGGGAGGAGCAACACTTTATGTAGAAGCCAACTCGGTCATATCCAAATCGGGTGGATATAAACAAACCGGGCAACTGGGCAATGTGATGAAAGAATCCACACAGATAGCCTATTCCTATATCCGCTCAATTCTTTGTCAGAAAGAGAAATATTGCAAGTTTTTCGACAATAACCAGGTTCACCTGCACGTACCGGCCGGAGCCACTCCAAAAGACGGCCCTTCCGCAGGAATAACCATGGCATTAGCGCTGTACTCCCTGGCCACCGAAAAACCGGTAAGAAGGGATCTGGCCATGACAGGTGAGTTGACTCTAACCGGCAAAGTGCTGCCGGTAGGTGGCATCAGGGAAAAAACAATTGCCGCCAGAAGAGTTGGTGTCTATAACCTTATCTTTCCGAAAGATAATAAAAAGGATTTCGACGAATTACCGGAATACCTTAAAGACGGTATAAAACCAACTTTTGCCGATTATTTCGAAGATGTATTGAAGGCGGCCTTTAAGTAAATTATGGGGCAAAGAATTCATGTTTGAGAACCTCTCAGGCATAAATTTATAATGAACGACTGACACAAATATTAAAAAAGTTCTGTTGGGGAAAGAATTGTTTGTGAAATTTCTCTGATAAGGGAATCTTTATAGGACATTTGCGGACAGCTTTTTTTCCATTCCTGTTTTTAGATTCAAACAATCAAAGGGCTTTTGGTATATTTGTAACCTTAAATCCAGGATATGGAAAAAACTGTAATAGCTAATCACAACAGGGTGTTGCAATTGGTAAGAAGCAACCGTAAAAAGCTGTCGGAGGATTCTCCAGCTGTCCGGGAAAATTATCCGGATAAAATCCGTATTCTTTCGGAGAATGTCAATCATTATTGTATGCAATGTGAAGAGGTAGATGATTTTCAGACAATGCTCCTGGAGCTGGCCGGGGATTTGCCCAAAAATGCCAACCCCTCCAGGGCGGTTCAGCGGAGTATCAAAAAACGGTTTAAGGCAATTATCAAGCATTTACAAAGCGTCCATGGTCTTAGCTTGCCCCATCAGTTTCGTGAAGCGGGGATTGTAATCGGCGCTGCCATGCTGGGAATGGCTGGCTTTGTAGTAATGGCGTTCCATATGAATTTTCTGTACCCCCTGGCCGGATTGCTGTTGGGTGGTCTGGGAGGCTACTTATGGGGCATCAAACGCGATCGGAAAGCGCAAGAAGAAGGTACTGTAATCGACTGGCAAGAGTAGGAGGACCACTCGTCCTAAATTTTTAACCCTGTCAATTTACAAACTTACAAACCTACTAACCTACAAACCTACTAACCTACTAACCTACTAACCTTTACACATTAAACCGGATATTCAGAATATCTCCATCCTTAACGATGTAGTTTTTTCCTTCGAGGCGAAGTTTCCCGGCTTCCCTTAGTTTCGCCTCAGAACCTTTGTAAGCAACAAAATCCTCGTATTTGATGACTTCCGCCCGAATAAATCCACGCTGAAGGTCGCTATGAATCACACCTGCAGCTTCCGGGGCGGTGCTTCCCTGGCGAACGGTCCATGCTCTCACCTCCTTTTCTCCGGCCGTAAAAAACGACTCCAGGTTAAGAAGGGCATAAGCCGAGCGAACCATTTTATTGACGCTGGGCTCCTCCAGCCCGGAATCTTTCAGAAATTCATTGCGCTCTTCTTCCGTTTCCAGGTCGGCGATTTCAGCTTCCAATTGACCTGCTACCGTGAGTATTTGCGTATCCTTTCCTTTCAGGGCCTCTTCAACCTGCCTGACGTAATCATTTCCTTCAATGGCTGCCTCCTCATCCACGTTGCAAACATACATCACCGGTTTGTCGGTCAGCAAAAACATTTCATCCACAAACTTCTTCTTGTCATCTTCTCTCATTTCATATTCCCTGACATTCCCGAAATTTTCCAAATGATCAGCTAGTCCTTTAAGGATTTCTATTCCACGTTTAGGCTCCTTCTCTCCTGATTTGGCTACTTTTTCAAGACGCTCTATTTTTCGATAAATCAAGTCTAGATCACGGGCCTGTAGTTCGAGATCCACAATCTCCATGTCCCTGACGGGATCAATACTTCCTTCTATGTGAGGCAGATTTGGATCATCAAAACATCGTAAAACATGAATGAGGGCATTGGTTTGCTGGATATCCGCCAAAAACTGGTTCCCCACCCCTTCCCCTTCGCTGGAGCCTTTAGCAAGCCCCGGAATATCCACGATGTCAACGGTTGTCGGGGTCACTTTTTTACTATTCACAAATTCGTTGATTCTATACAATCTCGGATCAGGTACATTTATCACCCCGACATTCGATTTATTGGTGCTAAAAGCGAAATTGGTAGCCTCCGCTTTTGTATTCGATAAACAATTTAAAATGGTGGTTTTTCCCGTATTGGTCACCCCGATAATGCCGCAAGTCAATGCCATAGTCTCTCTGTCTTTGAATGAAGGTGCAAAGGTAAGACTTTTGGCTGCAGGATGAAATCCCAACCTATCTAATCATCACCTTTTTTGTGATAGGCCTGCTCAAGGCACTTCCCTGTACTACAAGTAAATATATACCCGAAGATAAATCACTGGTTTTTATAGTAAAGGAATTACCCGGATGTGGGGGCGATATCTGATTTTTCCGGAATACCTTTCCGGATATCCCGGTAAGGCGATAACTTATTTCTTTTGCCGGGGAGTGCAGACTGACCACAATGTGTTGATCTGCCGGATTGGGGTTAACCTGGATTTCATGAGAGGATTTTGATAAATGCTCTTGCTTTATTTCTGTGAGAATAAAGCAATCGGGATTTTCCGGAAAGAGAGGCTCATCTTCTTCAGCGTAACACGTCAATTGAGAACCAGTGCCCGCTAACATCACCATGCGTTCCAACAAACCGAATTGATGACCTATTCCCTCAATATAGTATGGTGTCCCATAATGTGAAAGCCAGTCCAGGTTGACGCGCTGACGATATTCTCCGTCAATTAATATAGAATCAACTGAAGTGACTACAA
>JAIPBX010000009.1 GCA_021738485.1 Bacteroidales bacterium
TGTTCTTATAATCAGTTTGGGTATTGGAGCTATCACGGAATTGATGCAGAAGTATATTTTGAGTGCAAGAGAAGGTAATGTATATGATTTTGGGGCCGATGCCCTGGGTTGTTTAACCGGACTGGTTATATTTAATTTAGTCGGAAAAAAAATTTATAGCAAAATTTAATGCGTTCGGAAAATTATTAATAATTTAGCGAAATTCTTGAGTAAAAGATTAAAAAACTGTTGAATAGGAATTAATATGGAACCAAAAAAATCACCTAAAGCGGATCTTGAAAATAAAAGAACCATATTCCTGCAAATAGGATTGGTTGTTGCTTTAGCTATCACATTGGCGGCTTTTGAATGGAAGAGCTACGGAAAGCAGGAACAAACTCTGCAGAAGCAGGTAGTTAAAGAAACACCTGAAGAAATGGTCCCCATTACCAAGCAGGAAAAAGAACCACCGCCACCGGAGGCGCCAAAATCTACCACAGAACTCAATATCGTGGAAGACGAGGTTGATGTGGAAGATGAGGTGGTTATCGATGTGACCGCAGATGAAGATACTGAAGTCGAGGAATATGAGCCCGCTCCTATGGAAGAGGAAGAGAAGAAGGAAGATAAAGTTTTTGTTGTAGTGGAGGATCAGCCTCAATTCCCGGGGGGCGAAAAGGCGAGAAAACGCTATCTTAGCAACAATATAGAGTATCCGCAACTAGCACGGGAAAGCGGTATTGAAGGAACAGTTTATGTTACCTTCGTTGTGGAGAAAGATGGAAGCATAACGGATGTACGTGTGCTTCGCGGTATCGGTGGAGGTTGCGACAAGGAAGCCATAAGGGTTGTTAAAGAGATGCCCAAGTGGAAGCCTGGTAAGCAAAGAGGTAAACCGGTGCGCGTTCAATTTAACATGCCGATACGGTTTACATTGCAGTAGGATATCATAATATACAATATGGAAAAAGGTCGTATACAATACGGCCTTTTTTTATTCCCTTGCCTTCCCGAATGATTCTTTCTGATATGTGTAAATGATTTATAAGTAACAATTCTTTATAGGAATTTTTCCGTGGGTTTATTGCTCCCCGAAAACCTTCTCTTTCCTTATCATTTGTTTGTAATACAGTAATTTTGGTATAATTATTACGATTTTATATGTTGAAAAATTTGTCTGTAGGGACAATACAATCACACGGTATAGGGCCATTACCGAAGAATCGCAAGACATGTCTTTACCGGTTGTAATGAATGAATTTACTTATCCGGATACTGGGATCAGTTCTATCCAATTTAGAAACCGCATAAATGGAACTCTCGGAATTAGCTGTCATAACTATTCTAATATTGAGAGAAGAAATCAACTTAAAAAGAATTTATTATGGAACCCAGGAAAACATCAAAAGCAAATCTCGAAAATAAACGATCGCTTTTTTTCCAAACAGGAATTGTCATCGCATTGGCTGCAGTTTCCTTTAGGATGCCGGTGCGATTTGAACTTCAGTAATTTGCTTAGGATTAGTGCAAAAAATAAGAAAAGCCACCCTTTGAGGTGGCTTTTCTTATAACGGCTGAGCCATTTTTAGCCAAACAAATCCAGCTGGCTTCTTCCGGCCTTTTCTTTTACTTCCTGCTGCTCCTTATCGTAATAGCTTTTCTTGATTTTATCGATAAAGGAACTCCGCTTAAGGCGATAGTCCATGTTATGGAATTTTCGCCGGTCAGCATGGGTGAGGAACAAGTACTGTTTGGCGCGGGTCATCCCCACAAAAAGCAGGCGTTGTTCTTCGGCATAATCTACGCCATTTTTCCTGAATAGGGTGTAAGGTATCAAACCCTCTTCGCACCCGGCAATGAAAACCGCATTAAATTCCTGCCCTTTGGAGGCGTGCAGGGTCATCACCCTCACTCGTTCAGCATTTTTGAAGGTCATATCCGCCCCGCTTCGAAGGTTTAGGGCTTTGATAAACGCGCCGGTGTCAGAATCATAATCCTTGGCCATATGGAGCAATCGGCTGTAAAGCAGCGGTTCATCATCTTTCAGCGAAGAGTAGCCCTTGTCACACAAATATTTGATTATCCCGGAAACCTTCATTTCCTTTAGTATTCCTTCAGTAGTGATATCAAGAGATTTTTCAGCCAGACGGCTGTAGACCTCGGGATTGAATACCTTTTTCAGGATTTGGAGAATTTTGCGGACCTCTTTGTTTTGAGTGATAGGTGAATCCCCGATGAGCTCATGTGGAATGCTGTGATCCTCCAGCGCTTTGGCTATCGCCGGGAATTGCTGCCGGCTTCGGCACAGAATGGCGAAATCGTCCAGGCTCTGGACTTCATAGTTTTCATTTCCTGCCGAAATGTTACTGTCCATAGAGAAAAAGCGCAACCCACCAATCATCTCCTCGACAGTACGGGCAATGTATTCGGCTTCACTGGAATCGGAGTAGTTTCTGACGATTTTTAGTTTGATGTTGCTGTCATTGCCTTCAGGTGGAGTCCACGATGTGTCACTGGTTAGGAGGACATCGGCGGAAGCTTTCAGAATAGGTTCTGAACAGCGATAGCTTTGGGGCAACCTGTAATATTTTGCTTCCGGAAAATCGTCACGGAAGCGCTGGATGAATTTCACATCAGCTCCGCGAAATCCGTAAATGGCCTGGTTCGGATCGCCTATAGCGAAGAGGTTCGGGGACCTGTTGTCTGTAAGTAGCTGAATCAATTTATACTGAACAGGGTTGATATCCTGGTATTCATCGACAAGGATATAGTGAAACTGCTTGCTAAGCTGGTTCCTGTAATCAGAATTTTTTTCCAGGAGGAAATAGAGCTCATAAAGCAAGTCATCTATATCATACAAGGCATTATTTTTTAAAAAATGCCAATATTTTTCAACTACTTCATTTTTATCTATTTCTTCTTTCTCAATAATGAGCTGTTTTAGTTTTGAAATGGATGATGCCAGCTTTTTAGCCTCGGATGCCGGGAGATTACCCTTTTGTCGCAAAATGGATATTTTATCTTCCTCATCGATGAGCTGAATTTCTTTCCCTTTTAAAGCTTGAAGCTGCTCCAGGCCAAAACTGTGGAAGGTATACGCTTTGACGGGTTGGTTGAGTTTGCCTTCCATTCGCTCACGGATTTCTTCGGCTGCTTTGTTGGCGAAGGTTAGGGCCAGGATATTCTCAGGGTTTATCTCCTTTTTGGTTACCAGGTACTCAATTCTTGAGGTAAGCACGCGGGTTTTTCCGGTTCCCGGTCCGGCTATGACCAATGCAGGGCCCTGGCTGTGCATGGCTGCCGCTTTTTGCTGCGGATTGAGCCCTGAAAGGATATCGCCGGGATTTTCTTCCGCTGCCATAGTCGCTGTTGTTTCAGGAGTTTTATAGTTTGCCGATTTTCTGATGGCCTGCAGCTCTTCCAGGTCGAAAGGAATCAAGGGCCGGGGCTCTGGCTTGGAAAGTTCTCGCTCCGTATTCTCAAAAAGAAAAGCTTGTTGCCGGTTTTTCAATTCGTCGATTTCATTCCCGGAAAACACCTTCATAGTTCCATACTCGCCGTCATACCCTTCGTTAACAAATATTTTTCTTTCACGCATTCTCTGGATCCCCTCGGCCAGGATGACATCATTATTTTGTCGCAATTTTTCCAGTGGCGTTTCAAGAAGAATCGACATTTCCGGACCGTATTTTCGTAACAGGCGGTCGTATTCCTTGCTTACCCTGGCAGTATTTTCTCCTACCTGCAGGATTTCGGAGAGAATTTCCTTCAAGGGAATTATCGAATGGAAAGGCTTCCGCTCTGGCCGGGTTTCAATATCTTCCCGGTCTGATAACTCTATAACCCGATTCATTACACCCATAGTGACTTTTTTACCACAAACCGGGCAGACATATCCATTTTTTACCGCTTCCAGCGGATTCCATTGCACCCCGCACTTTCTGTGCCCGGCATAGTGGTATTTCCCTTCCTGCGGATACATGTCTATGGTCCCCTTGAAAGTATCATCACCGGGATTTTTCATCGCCTCACAGATTCCTTGATACGAAAGCTCACAATCAAAATAGTTGGCGTTTCGTCCCAGCTTTTCCGGGGAATGGGCATCAGAATTGGAGACGAGGGTAAAACGGTCGAGTGACTGTACCATCCAGTTCATAGGTGGATCGGACGAAAGTCCTGTTTCTACGGCAAAGATGTGTGGCGTCAGGTCTTCGAAGGCTTCTTCAATGGAATTAAAACCTGATTTTGCTCCTAAAGCGGAAAACCAGGGCGTCCAGATATGCGCCGGGATAAAAAAGTTGAAAGGATTAACTTCCAGGGTCAGTTCCAGCAAATCACGGGCATCCATTCCCAGAATAGGGCGTCCGTCGGAACTAATGTTGAATTTCCGCTTCTGCAGCTCATGCTGGTAGTTTGCTACCGTTTCAAAATCAGGTGCTAATATCACATTATGGATTTTTCTTACCTGGCCGGTTTTTTTATAAATGTTGCTGATTTCAGCGCTAAGGATAAACCGGGGCTCGTCCGCTCCCGGAATCTTACCCGGTAAATCCCCGGCAATTCGGTATTGGGGTTTTAACCTGAATAAGCCCGGCTCGGCAGGTTCGAGCTTTTCTTTTAATTCTTCCAGCCATTTCGGATGGGTGAAATCACCTGTAGCTACCACCTTAATTCCCTTTAGCCTGGCCCGGTAATCCAGATGCTCCGGGTTCAGCTTCTTGCTGGTAGCCATCGAAAAGTGAGAATGTATATGTAAGTCAGCTATGAATCGCATCGCTTTTTTTGATAAAATTAAACAGGAAAAAGGTAGCTGATACGACAAGTTTTGCACAAAATGTTAACCAGTTAAAATGAACAACTGGTATTGTAAACCTATGTTAATGAGTTGAATTTATTCGGAGTAGAATGTTTGTCTTGAATTCTTCAATTACATTCGAAAAATTAGCTATAATTTTTCGATTACGATCGGAAAATTAAGGAGATTGCATTTGTCAAGTGAAGGTTTATAAATTTTTTCTATTTAAAAAAGTGTTTTTGAGAGCCTGGTTAATAGAGGAAAAAATACCATTTTCTTTTGATGATTTATTTTTTTCAAAAACCGTTTTTATATCCCGAAAAGAAATATCTTTGGTAATGTTAATTTTAAATGTTCAAACTATCCTAAAATGCTTGTCATTAAGGAGTTATAGTAAAAAATTTTAGAAAAAAGCGACAAGCTTTGTGACCGAACCGGTCTTCATTTGTTTAAAAAGTAAAAGATAATTATCGTAAGTTAACATTCAAAAAGATGAATGATATAAGAATCATTGAAAATGAATGGATTCCTATGAGCGACGGGACCCATCTGGCAGCGAAAATTTGGTTGCCGGCGGATGCGGAACAAAATCCGGTTCCCGGGATACTGGAATACATTCCCTATCGCAAGCGCGATTTTAAAGCAGTGCGTGATCACCAGATTCACGGATACTTCGCCCGGCACGGTTATGCAGGCATTCGTGTAGATTTGAGAGGGAGTGGTGACTCGGAGGGAATACTGCGGGATGAATACCTGCAGCAGGAACTGGATGACGGGATAGAAGCAATCAAATGGATTGCTTCGCAGCCATGGTGCGATGGAAAAATGGGTATGATAGGAATTTCGTGGGGTGGATTCAACGGGTTGCAGTTGGCTGCATTGCAACCCCCTGAACTGAAAGCAGTGATAACGGTAGCCTCCTCCGATGACCGCTATGCCGATGATGTCCACTACATGGGTGGTGCGTTGCTGACCGACAACCTTTCGTGGGCTTCTACGATGTTTGCTTACAATAGCTGCCCACCAGATCCACACCTGGTAGGAGATAGGTGGAAGGATATGTGGCTGGAGCGCCTGGAGGGAAGCGGGCTGTGGATTAAAAAATGGCTGGAGCATCAGCGACGGGATAACTACTGGAAGCATGCTTCGGTATGTCAGGATTATAGCGCTGTCAAATGCCCGGTGCTGGCCGTCAGCGGATGGGCCGACGGGTACTCCAATACAGTTTTCCGCTTGCTCGAAAACCTTGAGGTGCCTCGTAAGGGTTTGATTGGCGCCTGGGGACATAAGTACCCGCATATGGGCGGTCCAGGTCCGGAAATTGATTTTTTGAATGAAACCGTTCGATGGTGGGACCATTACATCAAAGGAATTGACAACGGCGTAGAAGAGGAGCCCATGCTGCGGGGCTGGATGCAGGATACCATTTCACCTTTGTCGTCCCGGCGCCCCGGACGATGGGTGGGAGAAAAGCAATGGCCATCCGGTCGCATCAAAGAGGAAACGTATTCACTTTTTCCGGGGAGGATAGCTTTCGAAGAGCAAAAATGTGATGAAAACTTGGAACTGAGTATTCAGAGTCCGTTGAATGTGGGCTTGTTTGCCGGTAAGTGGTGCTCTTACTCCGAATCCACCGATTTACCCAATGATCAGCGTGAAGAGGATGGTGGCGCGCTGGTGTTTGACAGTCCACCGCTTGAAGAGGATTACGAGATCCTCGGGAAGCCTTACCTGAAATTAAAGCTTCAATCAAACAAACCCATAGCTATGGTAGCTGCACGTATTTCGGATGTGGCTCCGAGCGGACGGGCCACACGAGTAACTTACGGATTATTGAATCTGACGCACAGGGAGAGCCACGAGGAACCCAGCGAGTTGGAACCAGGAAAATATTACTCCGTAGAGCTTCCGCTGAACTATATAGGCCAGCTCTTTCCGGCCGGTCATCAAATAAGGGTATCTATATCAACATCTTACTGGCCGCTGGCATGGCCCTCGCCCGAGCCGGCCCGCCTGGTGATTGATACAAGAGAAAGTTCTGTTACTCTTCCTAAGCGGAACGGGAAAAATTCGGATAATCATTTAAGAGATCTGGGTAAACCCGGGAATTTGGATCAACTGGATACAACCCTTCTGGTACCGGCCCGCAGAGAATGGAAAGTGGAACATAACCTTGCTACTAACGAAGTAACGGCAAAAGTCAAAAACAATGACGCGCAGTATCGCATCAACCATGTCAACTGGGAAATACGGAAAGATGTGGATGAGACGTATACATACAGCAATAACAATTATGACACGGTAAAAGGTGAAGTGAAAAGTGTGAGAGAATTCCGGCGCGATAGCTGGATGGCTCAGACCGTAACCCGTACCGTTTTGACCTCTACCCGGACCCATTTTGTGATTCGGGCAACCCTCGATGCCTATGAAGGAGATGTCAGGGTATTCAGTAAATCTTATGATGAAATGATCCCGCGTGATTTAATGTAGAAGAGTAAAAAGAAAGTAAATCTTATGAATAATAAAAAGAAAATATTTGTGGTTGGGCTGGACGAGTTTAACCTGGCTAAGCTTCAGCGATTGCCGGAAGCAGAAGAGTGTGATTTTTATCCCGCTGTCAAATTCTCTGAAATGCGAGATGTGAAGGAATTATCTATTTCCGGTCTCCTGGAAAGGGCTGATGAACGTATCAAAGAAGCAGGAGGTATCGATGCTGTCGTTTCCTACTTTGATTTTCCGGGGACTGTGCTGGTGCCCATCATAGCCGCAAAGTACAATCTGCCCGGGAGTCCCCTCGAAGGTGTGCTCAAATGTGAGCATAAATTCTGGAGTCGTCTTGAACAGCAGAAAGTGATTCCCAGAAATATACCTCAGTTTAAGGCCTTTGATCCATTTGATGAGGAGGCTTATGAAAAAATTGATTTTATCACCCCTTATTGGATCAAGCCGATAAAATCATATCGCTCATATCTTGCTTACATGATCAATAGTCAGATGCAATTCAGAGAATATATGGAAGAGGTGCAACAGCACATCGATTTTATGTCCGAACCTTTCAATTATATTTTTAAGGAATTTGGAATGCCCCGGGAAATAACGGAGATGAACGAGACGATGATTGCTGAGACGCCTATCCATGGTCATCAATGTACTGTGGAAGGGTATGCTTTTGAGGAGGATGTCATCGTTTACGGGATTGTGGATTCCGTGCGGGAAGAAGATCGCTCTTCATTTTCCCGCTATGAGTATCCCTCGAATCTTCCCCAGGAGATCCAATTCCGTATGGCGGATTTATCACGCCGGGCCATAAGCCAAATTGGTCTGATGAACTCCGCATTTAATATTGAATTTTTCTACGATGCTACCGCTAACCAGGTTTACCTGCTGGAGATCAATCCGCGTATTTCGCAAGCCCACACGGACATATTCGAAAAAGTACACGGCATTTCTCATCATCATATCATGTTAAACCTGGCATTAAACCGCCGTCCAAAAGCATTGGACTACAACGGGGAGTTCCGGAAAGGCGCTCACTTTATGTTGCGTACCTTTGAACCGGGCGTGGTTCGGGAGATTCCTTCCGGGGAAGAAATTGGAGCATTGAAGAAAAAATATCCCGACTTAGCAATTAAAATCAATGTGAAAAGCGGAATGAAACTGGATGATATGCGGGGTCAGGATAGTTATAGTTATGAGCTGGCTAATATTTTCCTTGGCGGGAAAAACCAGGAAGAGTTGCTTGAGAAATACAACGATGTAGTTGAAAACCTCACTTTTCATATCGATTACGTGGAAGAGGAGATGCTTTACTAAGTTGGGAGGTTTTTAAGTTTGTAAGTTTCTATGTTGGTAAGTTTGTAACTGTCTTGTAAGTTGGCAGTTAGCAGTTGGCAATCTTTGTGATATTTTATTTCTTATTGCCAACTGTCTATTGCCAACTTCTTCCATCATTTGCCCATTGATTATCCGCATTTCTTTTGCTGAATTGCGCTTATGGTTTCTGGATGCAACTCACCTCCACACACACCTCATCCTCAATATCCAGCATAGCATTAATCAGGCAAACTTTCTGAAAATAAAAAATATCGCTTTCGCGGATAGGCGCTTCACGGATAATGCCACGGTCAAGGTAACACGCTCGCTTTGTTCCTTTTAGTAAAGGAGTTGAAGGGGTGACCCACTTATCGCCATCAAAAAACACAAGATTGGAATAAGTGGAGTCAGTGACCCATCCGTTTTTTATTATGATGATCTCCTCGCTTTCTTTTGATCTTGATTTCAAATTTTCAAGATGTTTGCGGTCAAGATACTTGAAGGAATAATCGATATGATCATCCCTTACTATTTGAAGTGAGCGGATTTCTTTGGGGTAATATTCTGTAAACGTAATTTCTTCAATCTCCCGGCTGTAAACGATTCGGCATTTGTATACTTGGTTTTTATGGATATCTTCCGGAAGCCTGATTAGCGACAAATCGAGCGGCTCTTCCACCCCTAATAGCTTTTTTCGACTATGATTCATTCGGGCTTCGTGGTAGGGCCTGTTGTAGAGTTTTTTGTTTTTGACTTTTATGGTTTCAAGCAACCGGCACATAAACTTTGTCGATTAGTTCGTTGTATTCCTTTCCGGCTTCACTGCGGGCTGTAATGCCTCCCCCGCTTCGGTAAAATAAGCGATTACCCGATTTTTCTATAAAACGGATCATTACAAAGCTATCAAGATTCTTTCCGTCGAAAATCCCTGCAATTCCTGTGTAGTAACCTCTTTCCTGTGCTTCGGCTTCGCAAATGATTTCCACCGTTTTTTTCTTGGGTGCTCCGCTTATTGAGCCCGCCGGAAGCAAGGTTGTAATAATGTCGCCTATTCGCGAGGGATAATCCTCAGGTAAATCTCCGCAAATTTCCGAACTGACCTGAAGCAAATCTTTTTCCGACGTACGAAGGTAATCCACATAACGGAATTTCGTTACCTCTACGTTGGTGGACACCATACTCAAATCGTTACGGATCAAGTCAACAATTGTATTATGCTCGGCCATCTCTTTGGCATCATTGAGGAGTTGTTCCTGCGCATTGGGAAGCGAAGCATCAATGGTCCCTTTCATGGGAAACGACTGGATCGTTCCTCCCCTTATTGTTACAAATGTTTCGGGCGAAAATACCACGAAATGATCCTGTAAAAGCAATTTATATTTGGCCTTGCTTACGGCAAATATCTCCCCCATGCTTATGTCAATATCGATGCCGGTGGGGAACGTCAGATTGGTCAGATAAGAATTGCCCTTACGCTGGTTCTCCTGCACTATATCAAAAGCTTTCCGGTAATCCTGGAAGTCTATAGGGTATTTCTTTAATCGAAAAGATAAGTTTTTATCCTGATGCGGGGATATGGTTGAATAATTTCCAATTTTATATTCTATTTCTGAAGGATTAATTTCATTCAGAGGATATACCAACGGTTTTTTCATCTCAAAGTCGATGATGAAAAGAAAAGGTCTCCCTTGATTTCCGTATCCATTCATCTTTTCAATCGCTTCTTGCATGCCTGTGCTTTATCGACAAAGATAATAATCGCATGGAACATGTTTTGAAAATATTTAGTCCTTTCATAGTCAGACATTAGTTTAATGCAAACGTTTGCAATCAAAAATGAGCAATAGGCTGTTCAAAGACCCAAATTCCTTTTATATTTATAATTTATAATATTTTAATACTCAAGATAAAAACTTAAGAAATACTTATAACTATGAAACTACTAAAAACGCTATTTTTCATTATTGCGATTGTATTGTCAAGTTTTCAAATTTCTCAGGCGCAGATTTATGCGCCTGAAGGATTGAATATGCCGGGCAGCTGGGATGGGTGGGCTAATCCACCTAATAACCCGGTTTTTGCCGGAGAAGCGCAAACTAGCTATGGAGAACTTCAACTGATTGAATTGGGTTCGCCTACTATGTACCAGACCACTTTTAAGGTAGCCTCGGACGGGGATGTTGCCGCCGGTGATTATGAATTTAAATTTACCAGCGGCCCCGCCTCAAATCAGTGGGCTAATGCATGGGGGAGTATAAACGTTACACATAATATACTTCAGGAATATCAAATTGGAGGATCAAATAACTCTATAACCCTCAATGATAACAAATGGTATGTGATGAACTGGGAGAACCTGGGTTATCAGAATACGCGGGCGATTTTTATGGAGTTAAACGCACAGCCGGCTGAATTCCTGAGTATATCCCACACTCCCTCGGCACCTGCTCCTTCTGAACAGGTAACCATCAGTGTGGAGACCGATGTGGAACCCGGACCATTGCAAAATGTTTACGTTCGTTATACAGAAGACGAGTGGACCACTTCCAGCCTGGAAGATGTGAGCTTTACCGGAACCTCCGGTGAAGCCTTTTTGGCGGGCTTTCCTATGAATACTACGGTGGAATATTATGTGTTTAGTACCAACCAGGAAAGTCCTGCCCAGGATATTGATCTGAAAACAATCCGTTTTGATAATAATGACGGCGATAATTATACGATAGCTGTCTCGGATGAATATCCCGTCACATTTAATGTTACAGGTGACGGCGGGCCGGTTGAAGGCGCTCTCATAGATATTGACGGAACACAGTTAACTACCGATGCCGCCGGTAGTGCCTCCATCAATTTAATCAATGGCACCTATCCATACACCATATCTGCGGATGGGTTTAAAGACACTACTTCCACCGTCACAGTGGACGGAAGTGCCGTTACCGAGAATGTAACTCTTACCGAAGGTTATGCCGTGACATACAGTGTGGATATGAGTGAGAGTGCTCCCGCAGATTTTGACCCGGCTACCGACGAGGTATATGTCACCGGCGATTCGTTTGGATGGATTACGCCAGGCAGCGAAGGTACGCTACAGCTAACCGACGGTGACGACGATATGGTTTATAACGGGGAAGCTGATGCCGCTGTGGGAATAAGTGAGTATAAATATTTTTATATCCCTGAAGGCACCGGTTCGAGCTGGGATTACGGCGAATGGATCGGAGGCGATAACCGCACCTTTGAAGTCACCGATGCTCCCATTACCCTTGATGATATATGGGGAAACTTCCTGGCCGAATTCCACGTCATCAACGAAAGTGATGAGGATATTGAAGGGGCTACTGTCGAAATCAACGGTGAGAACCTGACGACTGATGCCTCGGGAATGGCCTCAACCGCCCTTCCGCCCAATAATACCGAGGGCTACGATTATGAAGTCTCTGCCACAGGTTATGCCAATGCGTTAGGAAATATTATGGTCGATTACCAGGATGTTTTTGAAGAGGTAACGATGTCGCCACCAGCCGAATACACCGTAACGTTTAATGTAATGGCTGATGGTAGCCCGGTGGAAGGAGCCGTCATAGACATCAATGATACCCAACTTACTACGAATGCTTCCGGCGAAGCTACTATCGATTTGGAAAATGGAAACTATCCGTATACCGTGAGCGCCGACGGATTTATGAACGCTTACGGGGATGTTACAGTTAATGATGGTGCTGTGACTGAGGAAGTTGCCATGTCAGAGGGTTATGCGGTAACTTTCCACGTGGATATGGGTGAATTTAGTACCCGCGACTTCGATCCGGCTACCGACAAAGTGTACATTACAGGAAGCCCCTTTGGTTGGGCCGAACCCGGCACAGACGAAACACTGGAAATGACCGATCCGGACGACGACATGGTTTATAGCCTCGATACTATGATTGCTGTGGGAAGCCATGAATACAAGTACTTTTACGTTCCCGAAGGTGAAGGCTCAAGCTGGAATTATGGCGAATGGGACGGAGGTGATAACCGTACCTTCGAGGTATCGGATGCCCCGGTTAGCCTGGAGGTTGTTTGGGGGGCTTTCATGGCCGAATTCCATGTGATAAACGAAGACAACGAAGACATCGAAGGTGCCGATATTTCTATCAACGGCGAAGAGATAACCACAAACGCCTCAGGATTAGCCTCTATTGCCTTACCTCCCAATAATACCGACGGTTATGACTATGAAGTAGAGGAAGAAGGATATGCTAATTCAATCGGAAACATTATAGTCGATTACCAGGATGTGGAAGAGGAAGTTGTAATGTATCCGCCCGAAGAGTATGCGGTCATATTCAACGTAACAGACCAAAATTCCAATCCTATACAAGGAGCGAATATTGACATTGCAGGCACACAACTTACCACCAACTCTTCCGGTGGCGCTACCATTTACCTCGGAAACGGGAACTATCCTTATACAGTCACAGCCGAAGGATATGTCGCCACTTCCGGTGAAGTTTTAGTGGAGGGTAGTAATCTAACCGAGGAAGTAACGCTTTCACTGGGATATATGGTCACCTTTAACGTAGATATGTCGCCGGCCACAAACTCAGGTGATTTTAATCCGGATACCGATGAAGTATTTATATCGGGAAGCCCGTTTGATTTTCCCGAACCCGGAACAGATGAGTCGCTGAAGCTGACAGACCCGGACGAAAATATGATCTATAGCCTCGATACAATGATTGCAGTGGGAAGTCACGAATACAAGTATTTCTATGTACCTGATGGTGCTGGCTCCAGTTGGGATTACGGCGAGTGGAACACCGAAGATAATCGCACCTTTGAGGTGACCGATCAGTCATTAACCTTGGATGACATATGGGGGAACTTCACGGTTGAATTCCATGTGATGAACCCCGATAATGAGGATATCCAAGGGGCTACCATAACCATTAACGAGGAAGAGCTGACTACCGATGCCTCCGGAATGGCCTCAACGATTCTGCCACCAAACAATACCGAAGGATATGACTACGAAATAACGGCCGATGGATATGCTCCCGCTACCGGCAACATTGCGGTTGATTACCAGGATGTGTTTACGGAAATTACGATGTATCCTCCGGCTGATTATACGGTATCTTTCAATGCGGATATGACTCCGGCTGTGGAGACTACCGATTTCAATCCTGACACGGATGCGGTGTATGTAACGGGTAGTCCGTTTGGGTGGAATGAACCCGGAACGGATGAATCGCTCGAATTGACAGACCCCGACGGCGACATGATATACAGCCTGGACACTATGCTGGCCGTCGGAAATCATGAGTATAAGTACTTTTATGTTCCCGAAGGTGCCGGCTCTAGCTGGGACCACGGTGAGTGGGACGCTGAAGAAAACCGTATACTGGATGTTACCGATTCGGACGTTACCCTGGATGACGTTTGGGGGCATTTCCTCGCGGAATTCCATGTCATTAACGAAAGTGACGAAGATATCGAAGGAGCTGCCGTATCCGTTGACGGCGAAGAACTTACCACCGACGCTTCCGGAATGGCTTCTACCTATCTACCGCCTAACAACACTTCAGGTTACGATTACGAAGTTTCGGCAGAAGGTTATGCCAACGCCTTTGGCGATATATTGGTCGATTACTCGGATACCCTGGTGGAGGTAACATTGCAGGCAGAAGCCACCTTTTCAGTTACTTTTAGCGTTACCGATGGACAGAATGCCATAACCGATGCCACTGTGGCTCTCGATGGTTACGGTGAAATAACTACCGACGCCTCAGGAGAAGCGGTTTTTGGAGATGTTGCTCCCTCCGATAGCATTTACTATTCGGTTACGTCGGAGGGATACCAGATGTATGAAGATAGCGTTCAGGTAGTTGACCAGGATGTGTATGAAGAAGTGATACTTATCGAGACCGGAGTAGAAGAGGCCTACCTGGAAGACCTCAAAGCCTACCCCAATCCGGTTCAGGATGTACTGATCCTCAAGACCGGTGTGAACGAGAAAATCATCCTCAGGGTAATCAACACCCGTGGGCAGACCATACGTCACCGCGAGTTTGTCCGCGAAACTCAAATCAACACCTCCGAATGGAGCAGTGGAGTGTACATCCTGCGCCTGACCGGTGAGGAAGGTGTGCGTAGCATCCGCATAGTTAAACCCGCAACGTACTAAAAACGCGACAACTCTTTTTCCTTAACAAAAATTGGATACATTTCAAGAAAAGGCAGCCCACACGGGTTGCCTTCTCTTCATTCGAAAATTGGGTTTTGGTGCTTGTTTGGGATTTGTGATTTGGAATTTGAACGGTTTCCCCCAAGGGGATAGCGAGTCCTATGCCGCTTAGCGGAATGTGTCCAAAATAGAACTACTAAACTCAATTTATCCCGAAGGCAAATGAGACCTTGAGCTACATTCCGCTTAGCGGCTAGCAACGGAGGATAGTAAGAACTAAAGCCTGTTGCCTTGCTCTGCCCCTCAACCCTTAATCCCTTCTCCCCAGGGAGAAGGGAAATTTGGCTTCGCTCTATTACTACATTGAAGAGTTAGCGACGTTAACCGCAATAAGATTTATAGCCAAATTCCGGCAGTAAAATATAAAGTTTTCATTCTAAGTAAAACAACATAGCTATGACGTATCCTTCTTCAAGTCTCCCCTTTCAGAAGGGGAGATTTAGAGGGGTATAAACCTGAGCATAAGCATTAACCCACCCCCTTGGTCCGGTAGCCAGAGGCCCGCCCGTACCGAAGGTCGGTACATTCGGGCGGGCTGCAAGAATGAAGAGTTCAAAGCGAGGACGCTTTGACCAACGGTCGAAAATACTTTGATCAACAAAAGAAATGAAATCCCAAAACTCAATCATCTTCTCTTTTCTTCATTTGAAAATTGGGTTTTGGTGCTTGTTTGGGATTTGCTATTTGGGATTTGAACGGTTTCCCCCGAGGGGATAGCGAGTCCTATGCCGCTTAGCGGCTGGGAGTGGAAGATAGTAAAAACTAAAGCCTGTTGCCTTGCTCTGCCCCTCAACCCTTAATCCCTTCTCCCCAGGGAGAAGGGAAATTTGGCTTCGCTCTATTACTACATTGAACAGTTAGCGGCGTTATTTGCGATAAAATTAATAGCCAAACTCCGGCAGTAAAATACAAAGCCTTCATTTTAAGTAAAACAATATAGCTATGACGTATCCTTCTTCAAGTCTCCCCTTTCAGAAGGGGAGATTTAGAGGGGTATATACCTGAGCATAAGCCTTGACCCACCCCCTTGGTCCGGCAGCCAGAGGCTGCAAGAATGAAGAGTTCAAAGCAAGGACGCTTTGACCAACGCTGAAAATACTTTGATCAACAAAAGAAATGAAATCCCAAAACTCAAGCATTTTCTCTTTTCTTCATTCGAAAATTGGGTTTTGATGCTTGTTTGGGATTTGCTATTTGGGATTTGAACGATTTCCCCCGAGGGAATAGCGAGTCCTATGCCGCTTAGCGGCTGGGAGTGGATGATTGGAAGAACTAGAGCCTGTTGCCTTGCTCTGCTCCTCAACCCTTAATCCCTTCTCCCCAGGGAGAAGGGAGATTTGGCTTCGCTCTCTTTTTTACCCGGAAAACAAGCGGTGTTAACCGCAATAAGGTTTATAGTCAAACTCCGGCAGTAAAATACAAAGTTTTCATTTTAAGTAAAACAACATAGCTATGACGTATCCTTCTTCAAGTCTCCCCTTTCAGAAGGGGAGATTTAGAAGGGTATAAACCTGAGCGTAAGCATTAACCCACCCCCTTGGTCCGGTAGCCAGAGGCTGCCCGTGCCGAAGGTCGGTACGTTCGGGACGGGAATGTCCTGGTTTACACCAATACGAAATATGGCAATTCTTTGCATACTGATAGCTTAAGATTTCATGTCAAAAAATTCTTTAACGTCCCTGAATAGCAGCCGGAGGCTGCAAGAATGAAGAGGTCAAAGCGAGGACGCTTTGACCAACGGTTGAAAATACTTTGATCAACAAAAGAAATGAAATCCCAAAACTCAAGCATTTTCTCTTTTCTTCATTCGAAAATTGGGTTTTGGTGCTTGTTTGGGATTTGTGATTTGGAATTTGAACGGTTTCCGTGCTGAAAACATTTCCCTATATTTACCCGTTCAAAAACTTGTTATGCAAAAGGTTCTTTTGATAGACAATTACGATTCATTTACTTACAACCTGGTAGAGCTTCTGAAACAGGCAGGTTGTGAGGTGACAGTTATGAAAAACGACCGGGTGGAGGAGGAAAAGCTCCGGAGTTTTGATAAGATCATATTGTCTCCGGGACCCGGGTTACCATCAGATGCTGCTCAAATGGTATCGATCATCAAAAAGTACTACCGGGAGAAGTGTTTTTTGGGTGTTTGCCTGGGCCATCAGGGAATAGCTGAAGCATTCGGAGCGAAGCTTAAAAGAATGGCTGCCGTTATGCATGGCGAGAAAACTACTGCCCGCGTAGTGGAGAAAGACACGCTTTTCGGGGAACTACCCCGGAGTTTTGAAATTGGTCACTATCATTCATGGACCGTGTCGGATGAAAACCTGCCGGACGAATTGCTCGTTACCATGCGCGATGAAAACGACGAAATCATGGCCCTGAAACATCGTCGCTACCACCTTTGGGGCGTCCAGTTTCATCCCGAATCGATAATGACTCCTACCGGTAAACAAATTATCAGGAACTTTTTGTCGTTCTGACGATTTAGGCTAAGAAAGCTAATGACTCTTTTCCTAAAAATCTCTGAAATCTTTCTTTTTCTCTATCTTTAAGTCCTGCAAAAGGGAGGATTTGGCCCGCAGGGTGAAATTCCATCGCTGCCGGTTCCCGAAAGGTACCCAGTTAAAACTCATTTGCCAGCAGTGCAGGTCGCGATGAATGTTTATCGATGTGTAACTTAACTCTTTGGCTTTAAAGTCATAACCCGAACGCACACGAACCTTCCACTTGTTCGTAATGTTCATGCTTCCGTTAAAATCCAGGGTTTGGATGACATCCCGGTTATACTCGTCGAGAGATTTCTGGTAATTGTTGGTATAATTTAAAGTGTAGCTCAGATTCAGACTCCACTTATTATCCCAGCGTATGTAATCTTCAGGATTTTCATTAACTTGCTGTAATTCTTCTTCCGAACCTTTATCCGATTGAAACATCTCATCCAGGTCTTTATCGCTGAGGCTAAGGTTCAACCCAAAGTTCCAGCTAGTGTTATCGCGACGCAAAAAACCATCTTGCTCTTCCCAGATAAATTGATCAATACGTTTTCCTGTCGAGTCCAGGGCATACATATCGTAACTGCTCCGATAGGTCACGTTCAGTTTTTTAAACAATTTGGTGCGCCCGGAGACACTTATCGGCGACCAGTTGAGGGAGTCGGCTGAGAGGTCATAAGAAGTACTAAAAGACAGATTATCCACCAGTTTTATTTTTTTGCTCTCCTGCGTGGTATCTTTGGGTGTTCTGACCTTCATCTCGAAATTATTCCCAATGTTGAAGTTCAGCGAGCCCGACTCCCTGCCCGAAGGATAGCCATAGATTCCGTCTTCATATAGCGAATATTGTCTTTCTTGGTTTGTTGCAGGGTCGTAATAGGTGTCGTAATAGCCCCACTGCTCTGTCGAGAAATCCGGACGATAGGAGAAACTGACGCTGGGGTTCATCACATGACGAAAGGCTTTTACAGGGCCTTTTTTAAAGTTTAGCATGCCATAGAGCCTGGTGTTCAATGAAGAACTGAAACTGAATTCGTGTACGGCCTGAAAGCCCGGATCGGTCGTCTCTTGTATATAGCCGGTAATGGTAGAGTCGTTGTCTGCATTGGTAGTATCAATGAATTGTTTTTGCAGGGATTCGGTATACCAGCGTTCTGTTAAGTTAATAGAGTTGGTAAGGTTGAGGTGGTTAAGGACTTTGATATTACTACTAATAGGTATGGAGTGCTTGATTCCGTTTCTGAATTCATCAAACATCTTGTTATCAAAAGTAATAAGCGAGTCGGGAGCGTTAAGCGTGTTTTTCATATTCATCGTATACCCGACGCTAATCTTCTCATACCATTTGGTCTCACCTACCCGCTCTTCACTCCTGAAAGGATAAAATTTGTCGGTTGATACCGAAAGCTGAGGCACCGTCATGCTGACGGTTTTGCTTTTTGTATTTTGACTGTGGCTCATATTAGCGGTCAGGTGTACTTTCTGGTTAAAGTTAGTTTGGTATGAGATGCTGGATTGGAAGGTGTTGGAGAGATAATCCTGCGTATTGACCGGGTTAAACTTGTTGTAAGAGGAAGTGACAATGTTTACATTGGCATTAAAATTGCTGTTTGGCCGGGCTTTGGGGTCCTGGGAATGCCGCCATCGTACGGAAAAGTCTTTGCTCACCTCATAATTTTTTGTGCCTTTCTCACCCACTTTATTAACGGTGTAGCCCGCATTCAGGTTCCCACTGTAGCCATATCGTTTTTTATAACGTAATTTAGGCTCGAGAGCCCAGCTACCCCGGGTATAAATATCACCTCGTATTTCCAAATCCATGTTATCACTGATACCCCAGTAGTAACCGCCGTCTTCGAAGAAGAATCCCCGGTCGTTCGATTCACCATAAGAAGGGACAAGTATCCCCGATTGTTGTCCTTGTTTGTTGGGAAAAAAACCAAAAGGCAAAAAGAGTGGAATGGGCACATCTTCGATCACCAGATAAGCCGGTCCGCTTACAATTTTATTATCCGGTAGCATCTTGGCTTTGGTGTATTTTATCTCAAAATGCGGATCATCGAGGTTACAAGTGGTATAGCTGCCTTTTCTTACATTAATACTTTTGTCGGGCATTTTTTTTATGATATCACCATGGAGCTTACCTTCCCCTTGTTCAGTGATCACCTTTTTTATCCTGCCTTTTTCTGTCTCATAATTGTATCGCATCTCTTTGGATCGGTACGTTTGAGCTCCTTCACTAAACTTTGGTTTACCAATTAATTTCCCTGTGGAGTCTTTTATTCCATTAGCATCAATTATGTTTTTGGGAAAATCAATTTCAATGCGGGCAGCTTTCAGGTTGATATCCTCGTAATCAATTTCGGCATCGTTATATAAATAGACCTTACGGTTTTTCAGATCAAAACTTATGGAATCCTTCGCTTTGTAATTGACGGGTGAAGAAATAGCCTGAGCCTTTTTAGCGGTGTCTGCTGAGGTCGTATCGTTTTCCTTAAGAGAATCAGCCACCATTGAGTGGCTGGGCAAAGCATCGGTAGAAACGGTGTCTGTAATGCCGGTGGTGTCAGGTGTTAAAGAATCCCCTGTTGAACGCGGGGTGGCCTCATAAGGATGGGGAACTGCTTGGAAAGCATATAACAATATACTTACCGGTAACAAGAGCCACATTATACCCTTCCCTGCTATTTTTTCTCCTTTCGGCAATGTAATGAGATGAATTAACGACTTTTTTTTCTTTTAAGAAAAAGTGTTTTGTAAATTTGTTATCCTATTGAAAGCAAAAACAATACCATTGTTGGTTTTGCGTTTCAGAATCAAGCTTCAAAACTAATAAAATAATACGCTGGTGAAACGGATGAAGGCTATTTTTGGTATACTGTGTTTTTTGCTGATTAATGCCGAGGTTATCTCGCAGGAAAGTTCTTATGTAAACACAGTGGTAATAGACGCCGGACATGGAGGGAAAGATCCCGGTGCATCGGGGAGACATTCCCAGGAAAAAGAGATAGCACTGAAAATTGCCTTAAAAACGGGGAATTATATTGAAAAAAATATAGATGGGGTAGAAGTTATCTACACCCGCAAAACGGATAAATTTATTGAGCTTCATAAAAGGGCGGATATCGCTAATAAAAATAATGCCGATTTATTTATATCCATTCATTGCAATGCTAATAGGTCATCCAGACCCCGGGGAGCTGAAACATATGTGATGGGCCTTCACAAATCGGAAGAAAACCTTGAAGTGGCTAAAAAAGAGAATGCAGCTATTTTACTCGAGGAAGACTATCGCGAAGAGTACGACGGATTTGATCCCAATAGCGATGAAGGCTACATTAGCCTTAGTCTTATGCAAAATGCCCATCTGGAGCAGAGTATCAAAATGGCGGAAAAAGTGCAGGATCAGTTTCGGGAAAGAGTGGGGTTAAAAGATAGAAGCGTCAGACAGGCCGGCTTTTTGTTGCTTTACCAAACTACTATGCCGGGAGTTTTAATAGAGACCGGGTTTTTGAGCAACCCCCGCGAAGAAAAATTTTTGACATCAAAAAAGGGCCAGGCTTATATTGCTTCCGGGATATACAGGGCGTTTAAAGAGTACAAAAAATCGATGGAAAAAGACCTTCCCTCTAAACAAGACCAGGTACTGGTTGATAAGAATAATGGCAATAACGGAAACAATCGTGATCATAATTCTACCCCGGAAGTATATTTTTCCGTCCAAATTGATACTTCTCCCGAATCTGTTAATGTGAAGAATTTCGAAACCTCACGCCGGGTTTCCGAATACGAGCATAATGGGGTTTATAAATATATTACGGGAAATACTACTTCTTTGCAGGAAGCCCGGAGAATAAAAAGAGAGATGCGGGCGAAAGGGTATGATGGAGCTTTTATTGTGGCCTTTAATAATCACAAGCGCATTAGTGTAACGAAAGCCCTGGATTTGATAGAAAAATATGGATCGCCGTAAATGCGAGTAGAAAAAACTAATAAATTTATCATATTTATATTTTCTCTCATTTATAAGTAATATTTTTGTTAAAAATCAAAAATCATTTGTTTTGAAAAGAAAAAAGGAGTTTCAATTAGGATTACTTTTCATTGTGGCTTTAGGGCTACTGGGCTGGGGAATCAGCTACCTTAAAGGAAGTGATATTTTGTTTGGCGGCACTCGTTATTATGCCGTTTACAACCACATACAGGGCCTTCTGGTTGCAAACCCCGTCACCGTTAACGGATATGAAGTGGGCCAGGTAACGGATATTGATTTTACTTCCCGGGAAGGAGGAAACGTAGTAGTAGAAATGGAAGTTGAGGAAGATATTGATATTCCAAAGAATTCAATAGCAAGGATTTACAGCTCCGATTTAATGGGATCGAAAGCTGTGGCGATTGATCTGGGTAAAGGGCCACAAGTGGCTGCCCATGGTGATACTCTTTCCAGTTCAGTAGAGAGCGGGATTAAAGAGGCTGTAAATAAACAGGTGCAGCCCATTAAGCAAAAAGCCGAAGACCTGCTTTTGAGCGTGGACACCGTGGTGACAGCTATTCAAACGGTATTTAAGCCGAGCTCCCGAGAAAAGATAAGCAACAGTTTATCCAGTATTGAGAATACTCTCCAATATATGGAAAGTACCACTTATAACCTTGATACTTTAATGAAGTCGGAAAGAAGCCGTTTGTCTATGATAGTGGGTAATATTGAAAACATAACCCGCAACCTCGCCTCAAAAGAAACGCAAATCAATCATACCCTCGATAACCTATCGGCGATAAGCGATACCCTAGCCGGAGCTAATATCAGTAAAACACTGCATAAAACCAATAAATCCCTCAAGCAATTGACCGCTATCATAACCAAAATTAACGAGGGAGAGGGAACTGCCGGTATGCTGATCAACAATGATACACTTTACCGCAACCTTCAATCGGCCTCCCATGAATTGAATATGTTGATGAGGGATATGAAATTAAATCCCGGGCGTTATGTCCATTTTTCGATATTCGGAAGGGGAAAAAAGCAAAATGAATATGTTCCGCCGGAGAAGCAGAAACAACCAAAGGAAAAGAAGCAGGAACAACAGGAAGATTAAAAATACGGAAGATGACTTTGCAATAGGTTTTAATATACGTCATTGGGCCCGCGAGGACGAATATCATCAAGCCATTTAAAATTTTTGAAAAAACGGTCTTCTTTGGTCATGTCTTTCATGGGCTTGAGGATTTCCTCGGGATTTTCGATGTAGGTGATCCACGAAAATTCATTATCCTCCAGAATGATTCGCATTTTACTTGAAACGGACATATTCACACCTATGAGACTTTTGTCTTCGTCCTTCACATAATAAATTGTTTCGGCATTACCCTCTGTATAGATTTTTCGCAACTGGCCTTCACGAAAAAACGCTTTCATGTATTTTCCCTTAATCTGGTTGTAATAATCCAGGGTGTCATATGAGGCAATAAGACAGTTATCAAAGAGCTCAAGGTTATCTATTTCCTTATTTTTTAACTGGATTTTTATGGTGTCGGCAACAATCTGATTTCCTTTCGACCATAAAACCGGGTCGGTATACATATTTATCAGTGAATCATTGGCCGCGTACTTAATACTATCACTTTTCCCCTGTATATCTTCGTGGAAAAACCGTGATTCATAGTAAGCATGGATAGTCTTCAGTTGTTTGGTAGTATCCAGGTATGACCACAGCGTATCTGATGATAAATACAGCGAGTCCCTTTTATTGATTAAGATAGCCCGGGCACTATCGGTGATAAACGAGTAGAGCTTTTGTTCATTATACTCAGCGTATTGACCGGTTAATATCACATCTTTAGCGGCATCGCGTATTCGCACATCTTTAACGGCTTTTCCAAACCCAATGTCCCGGTCATAAAAAATGCTGTCTCCGAAAATCGTTTGCTCTCCGTTATCCAGGTAAGCATTACGGTTCATCTGTGATTTGTCTTTTTTGGTATCATACCAGCCATTTTCGCAATAAAGCGTGTTTTCTTCGCTGATCACGCGGGAGGGCCCCCTGAAGTCAACCATTTTTGTGATGGTATTGTACATCGTGGTATCGGAATAAATCGTGTAATCAGGATTGACGATAACCACACTGTCCCTGAAGGTGAGGTCTTTGCTTTTCGTATTATAATAGCCTTCAATGCTTGTTAAAGTGTTAGTGGTGTCTTCTATTTTTCCTCCTGTGGTGTAGCTGGCCGTTGTATTGTTACGGTCATAAACCAGGCTGTCAGTAGTTAGTACCATCTCATTATCAACAAGCCTGACATCTTTGCTAATCCGGGCAATACGCGTTTTACCCGTGTAATGGAGTTCTTGGCCATAAAGATTCAGCGTATCACTCATTTTGATACGTACATCTCCGCACGCATCGATATCTTTGGTTTTATCATTAAGGTAAGCAGTGTCGCAGAATAGGTATGTGCTGTCGACTTCAAACAGAACATCGCCGGTACACACCCGAAGATTTTCGTTTTCCTGCCTGTTATAGGTCATCTCTTCCGCCCTGATCAGATTGACTACTTTCGTCTCTTGTCCATGGACGAATAGACCCAGCAATAAAATTATTCCAGTATAAATGATTCGTTTCATAGTAACAGGGCAAAAGTAAGCAAAAATCAGGCCGGTGTCTATTACCGGCATTCATAAGTAAACTCCGTTTGAAATGAAATTTTTTATTTAGAAATATTTTCAATAGATTTTTCCTCAGTTCTTCTTTTTTGATTTCATAATATTGAAATAGAGAATATTAATTTTCGGATAAATATTTTTCCTCGGGGCATTGTGTTTAGGCAATCACTCTTTTTTCCATATATTTGAGAACTCAACTTTTGTTTCCATATATTTAATGCTAAAAAGAGTATGAATCATTTCGATCCAATCGACAATTACAATCAAACGCTAAAAGAAGCCGGATATATTCCCCGACGTGAAGCTACCCAAAAAGATTACGACAGGATTGGTTTTAAATCAGGCCTGGAAGTTCATCAACAGTTAAAAACGGAAGAGAAGCTTTTTTGTCGATGTCCGGCAGGTGTCTATCATGATCATGAGCAATTTGATGCAGAGGTTATACGCCATATGAGACCCACCCTTAGCGAATTGGGTGAATATGACGGTACGGCGCTCATGGAATTCAAAACGCGGAAAGAAATTATCTACCGGCTCAAGAATGAGAGTACTTGTACCTATGAAGTGGATGATACACCACCATTTCCTATGAATGAGACGGCCCTGGATATTTCGCTCAGGATTTCCCTGCTTAGCCGTTTGAATATCGTTGGTGAAGTGCATGTAACGCGGAAACAATACCTTGACGGAAGTATTCCCACGGGTTTTCAGCGGACGGCCATCATCGGGGTAGAAGGAGAGATTTATCTGAAAAATAAAACCGTACATCTTATCCAGCTAAGCCTGGAGGAGGATTCCTGCCGCGAGATATCCGATTACCGGCATACTCGTGTATACAATACCGACCGTCTCGGAATGCCGCTCATTGAAACAGTAACCTACCACGATATGGCCAATCCCGACGAAGTGCAGGAGGCTTGCGATTATATCCGGTTTTTGAACCGCAGCACAGGCATGGTACGGACAGGAATCGGATCGGGGCGGCAGGATGTGAATGTCAGTTGCCGGGGAGGCTCCCGCGTCGAAATCAAGGGGGTAGCTCATACCAAGTGGATTCCTGAATTAACCCATAATGAATCGTTCCGCCAGTGGTCGCTGCTACTCCTGCGTGAGAAACTTAAGAAAAAGGTTAAAGACCGGGCGAATTGGAAGATTCATTCGCGGAAGCTTAATTATTACGACTATGGGTTTAGTTACCAGCCTATTGTCAATGCCCGTGATGAAAAGAATAAGATTATTGCGGTTAACCTGCCGGGTTTTAAAGGAGCTTTATCACATTTTACCCAACCCGGTAAAGTGTTCGGCAATGAACTGGAAGACCGTATTGCTGTGGTAGCTTGTTTAGAGCGCCCGAATATGACTCATTCCGAATCATTAACACCGGTTGTAAGTGAGGCGATCTGGGAAAAGGTGCGCCACACCCTGGCCAGCAAACCGGAAGATGCCCAGGTGATTTTCTGGGGGCCTGAGGAAGATATCGACACGGCGCTGGAAACCATTGAGGAAAGATGTAATATCGCTTTTGAAGGGATACCTCAGGAAACACGCAAATCCTTTGAGGATGGAACGACGATCTTTGAAAGAGTGCTCCCAGGCCCCGACAGAATGTATCCTGATACCGATACTCCGCCGATTCCTTTAACCGATGAGTATATTGAGAATGTCAGGCAAGAGCTGCCCACCGATGTTATAGAGCGTTACCGTCAGCTTAAAAAATGGGGTGTGCCGGAAGATACCTATAACTATATTTTTAGAAAAAACCTCTTCCCATTGATCTTTGAAATAGTAGAAGAGCTGGATTATGACCCCGTATTTGCCGGAACTTTAATCGGGCACAAGCTCAAGTACGTAGAGGGCCATTACGACCATGGAAAAGGATTTAATTACAAGATCGTGAAAGCACTATTACGCTATATAAAAGAGAATAACCTGGATAAAGCCATTGCCGAAGAAATGCTGCCGGTGGTTTATCTGCATCCGCGAATGGATTTTGATTCGGTGCTGGCGAATATCAATTATCAACCCCGGCAACCCGACGAAATCCTTTCACGGGTCCCCTATCTGCATGAAACTTTTAAAAAAACAGCCCACCGGGATACTTTGGTTAATGAGACGGATTGGATTGTCGGACAGCTCAGGAGGTCCGCCGTCGGTAATATAGATTTGAAAAAACTGAAGACGGAAGTTGAAAAGATTCTAAATCATCAAAACGTGTAATAATGAGTAAAGACATATTTCAGGGATATAAAGGGGAAGCGCTTGAGACACTGAAAAAATATAATATCAGGGTCTGGAGCTCGGCAATCGTCAAAACCAACCGGGGTAATTTCGAAGGGACGATCCTTCCCCGTTCCGAAAATGATGATGACAAACACCTTGTGATGAAAATTCCTACGGGATACAATGTCGGCATTGATGTCGATACTATCCGGGATATGGAGGAGACAGGCTACAAAAAGGCCAATTACAAAATTCCGGAAAAAGAATTCCCCTACTCGGAGAATCTGCCACGGGTGAAGCTATTCGGAACCGGAGGCACCATTGCATCACGCCTCGATTATCGTACCGGCGCTGTAATACCTGCTTTTGCCCCCGGAGAGCTTTACGGCGCTGTCCCCGAATTGGCGGATATCTGTAACCTGGAAACGGAAAAACTTTTTGCCGTTTTTTCTGAGAATATGGGACCGAAACAATATATCGCCCTGGCGAAAGCGATAGGCAAAGAAATTCAAAAAGGCGTGGATGGTATTGTTATTGGTCATGGCACGGATACGATGCATCACACGGGGGCTGCTCTTACTTTTATGGTACAGAACTCTCCTGTGCCTATTATTTTAGTAGGGTCCCAGCGCTCTTCCGATCGTCCAAGCTCCGATGCTGCCCTCAACCTCATGCATGCCACTCATGCCGCCGGCAATACCGATATTGCAGAGGTGATGGTTTGCATGTTCGGCCCCACTTCCGACGAATATGGATTGCTGCATAAAGGGACACGCGTAAGGAAGATGCACTCTTCTTATCGCTCTACTTTCCGAACCATTGGTGATATCCCCCTGGCTATGGTTACCCGCAAAAAAATTACCCCGCTCAAGAAAGCCTATGCACCCCGCCGCAAGGATAAGGATGTGAAGATATACCCCTGGTTTGATGACCGCGTCACGATGCTGTATTACTACCCGGGCATGAAACCCGACGTATTGGATGCTATGGTGGATAATGGTTACAAGGGTATTGTTTTTGTCGGCACAGGGCTGGGACATGTCAATAAAGAACTGTACCCCGCCATCAAAAGAGCCAATGAAAAAGGGGTGCACATGTATATGACGCTGCAGACTTTGTGGGGATATGTGCAAATGTTTGTCTATGACACCGGCAGGGATATGATGGCTCTGGGAATTATCCCTGCTGCAAATATGCTTCCCGAGGTGGCTTACATTAAGCTGGGATGGGCTCTGGGGCAAACCGATGACCCCGAAGAGGTCAAAAAGATTATGCTGACACCTGTTAATGATGAAATCACAAAACGAGAGCCCTATAACGGGTACCTGGTCTATCAGGGTGGCGTACCGGAAGTAGAAGAGTTTATCAAAAAAGTGAGGAAATAGGGGGTTGTTAAAAAGGCGTTCTTTTGATGAGATAAAATCAGGCATCACTTTTTCCTGTAGGATTTGAAAACCTAATTATTTGGCTTTGAAACAAAACCGCTTGCCGGATTTTATTATCTTCGGCGTAAGAAATCAATCATTTATATAGATGGCAATAGATCTGAAAAAATACATTCTAAGGGTCCTGAAATGGTTTTTTGTGGTGGCCGGGGCGGGTTTTGTCCTGATGGTGGTTCTCAGCTTTACCGATTATCCTTATTGGGCCTACCATTGGTTGGGGACTACCAACGCAGAAATGAATGACTCTCCCGATTATATTGTGGTAATGGGTGCGGGCGGAATGCCAAGTCCCGATGGTTTGATGCGTTGTTATTATGCCGCCGGTGCAGCGAAAGAATACCCTGAAGCAGAGGTGATTGTCGCACTTCCTACTAAAGAAGAATATTTTTACGAGAGTTATACGTATGATATGTTTGAGGAAATACGAGACCGCGGCATCGACTCCACAAGGTTTAGATTTGAAATAGACGGTGTAAATACCCGTACGCAGGCCGTGGAAATAAGTAAAATGATACCGGGTAAGGATACGGCTTCGCTAATGGTGATTACTTCGCCGGTACATGTTTATCGTAGTGTGAAAGCTTTTGAAAATGTTGGCTTTGCCGATGTAGGAGGGCTGGCATCCTTTGAAAGAGCTGTCTCCGAAAAAGATTTGGAATATTCTAAAAAAAGAAAGGAAGATAAGGAAGCCCTTCCCGGTAACCTAGACCTCAGATATAACATGTGGAACTACCTGAAATACGAAATAACCATCCTGAGGGAGGTGTTCGCTATCACATACTATGAAATGAGGGGATGGATATAAGAACCCTGAGTCTTTTTATTTAAGTAGTTTCGCTCTATTCTGAATATCGGTTGATTTGGTATGTACTTAAGTGTTTAAGTTGTTTTTCACGCTCATGGATGATGCGCAATAAACTATCCCTGCTTTTCAGCCAAACTCTTTTTATACCACGACCTTGTTTATGTAATTGGAATTCATTATGCTTAAAATTCCCATATAATCAAGTTTGAATGAAATAATATCCCCGACTTTCAGCTTTCGTTTGGATTTGCCGATATCCATAACCAGCATATCCGAGCTGGCACCGCTGAAGTCAATGCCTTTGTTTATCGGGTAGATATAACGCGTATCCAGGTCAAGCAAGCCGACATCCAGGATGGCGCGATAAGACTTTTTGCCGTAATCGGATTCTTCGTATTCCACCATATCCCCGGCTACGTTGGTGCTGCGTTCCCCGATAGGAACTACCGGTTTTTCGGTTAATTCAATGATTTCGGTGTGCAGTTTAAAAATGTCGGTCTTCATCCCTTTTATGAGCTTGTCATTGAAAAGGTTCATGCCATTGTAAAGCGTTTCCCCGATTCGGAAATGATTGATGCCTTTAGGGATCATCTCTTTCCAAAGCAGGGGTATGGTGATTGAAGATCCTCCGGAGATGTATTCAATTTTCCGGTTGAAGGTAGACTCGAGCAGCTGCTTGTAAAGGCTGAGCTGTATCATTTTATCATGGGTAGGCATTACCCCGTTCAGACAATTAAAATTAGCTCCCAGGCCGACCACTTCAATGTTTTTCAGGTTAAAGATTTCAGAATAAAAATCAATCAGGTTGTCCCCAATTACGCCTTCCCTGAGGTCGCCCATTTCCACCATAATAATGACTTTATGCTCTTTATTCTGACGCTGGGCTTCCTCCGAAAGAAGTTTGATGGTATATAATTCGGTATTGAAGCTCACATCGGCATACTGGACAACGTTCTTAATACTCCTTTTGGCCGGAGGTTTTATATAAACGGTTTGTATGTCGGAATTGATTCGCTTGATAGTCTTAAGGTTCGAAATTCTGGAATCGTGGACCTCTTTAATTCCCAAATCCAATAACACCTTAAGATACTCTTTATTACCGCAAAGCATTTTGGTGACCACTCCCCATTCCTTATCATATTTTGTCATAAGGTTGTCGAGGAACTGGTAATTGTGCTTCAGCTTTGCTTTGTTTAATTCAATGTAAGCCATTGTTGATATTATTTTTTGATAACCCGTCGTATTCTTGAAGGTAACCGTGTTAATAATTCGTAGTTTACCTGGTCACTTAGTTCTCCGAAAGAGGAGACCGTGATTTTGTTCTCCCCTTGCTGCCCAATCATTACCACTTCATCCCCTAACTTCACTCTGCTTAAATAGGTAACATCAGCAATCAGCATGTTCATGTTCACCATTCCGATGACGCCAACACGCTGGCCTTTGATAAGCACGCGGCCCTGGTTGCTGAGTGAGCGGCTGAAACCGTGGGCATAACCTACGGGAACGATGGCAATTCGTTTCTTTTCCAAAGCCATGTAAGTAGTCCCGTAACTAATAAATTCTCCCTGCCGCACGTTTTTCAGACTCATAATCCTGCTTCGCCATCGTATAATCTGCATCAGCGGATTAATTTTGTTTTTCGATTTATGAAGATAGTGAATTTGTGTTTCTTTACTGGGCCAGAAGCCATATTGGAGGATACCTATGCGCACCATATCCATTTGCGTCTTGGGATAGGCCACGGCAGCAGCCGAACAGGCCGTGTGCCTTGTTTCCGGGCGTATCCCTTGCTCCAGCAACCACTTGTAGGTCCGGTTGAATTTTGTGATTTGTTTTTGTACCCGCACGTGGTTGGCGATGCTTTCAGCCCCCGCATAATGCGTGCAGACACCCTTCAGAGCCAGATGATCGGCGTGCTCCCTGAGCAAAGGGAGGCATTGCCTGAGCTGCCGGCGGTTGAGTCCTGTACGGTTCATGCCCGTTTCAAGCTCAAGATGTATCCGGGCTTTCTTTCCAAGCTTCCGGCTTCGCTCTATAACTTCTTTCAATGTTTCCACCTGGAAGACAAAAAACTCCAGCCCGTTTTCAATTACCCAATCCCGGTCGTGCTCGTCAATATACCCCATAATCATGATGTCCGTTTCCGGGGAGCAGACACTTTGCACCTGCCAGGCTTCATCGGAGCTGTACACTGAGAAATGATCGGTGCCGGCTTTTTCGGCCATAGGAACAAAGTACTCGATGCCATGTCCGTAAGCATTTCCTTTTACTACCGATGACATCTTTACATTAGCACCAAGATTATTTTTGATGAATGCAATATTATTGTCAACCGCTTCCTGGCTCAGCTCTATGACAGAAGTAGTGTTCATGGCTTATTGACGAGCAATCTTTTATAAATATCGTAAAATACGGCAGCCCCTGTTTCAATGATATCATCCGGGAAATCATAATCCGGATTGTGTAGTTGAGGTTGGTTTAAACCCGAGCCCAGCCCGAAAAGCGCACCCTTGTACCGGTTTGTGAAATGGGAAAAATCTTCCGACCATCGAAACGTGGTGTTTTGTTTATCGATAAAAAGATGCTGGCTGAGAGCCGCTTCTTCAACCAGCTTATTACAATCGGCATCATTAACTGTGGCCAGGAATTCCTCGGTATATTCGATTTCCACCGTCAGGTTTTCCCTCTGCGCAATGCGATGAATAAAATCTTCGGCCTTTTGCACCAATGTCTGCATATCATCGTTACGATAAGAACGCAAAGTGGCCATGATTTCACCATAACCCGCTGAGGTGCCAAAAGCCTTTTCACCGATATTGACATGGATCAGCGTGATGAGTGTAAAATCCTTGAAATCTCCTTCAGAAGGTAGGTTATGAAATTTTTTGATAATGTCTGCTGCAGCCGATGATGGGTTAACACCGTTTTCAGGCTCGCCGGCATGAGCTGTTTTACCGTGTAAGCGAACGATTATCCCTTTGGAGGCTGAGGCAAATGTTTCATCGCGCACTACAATGTCATGCATGCGGAAACCCGGAAGATTGTGTAAGGCAAAGGCATAATCGGGGGCGATTTCCTGGAACTGCGGATCATTGATAACGCGCTCTGCCCCCTCGCCGGTTTCCTCGGAAGGTTGAAACAGCAACACCGCTTTTCCTTTAGCCGGGCGAGTAGCATCGATCTTTTGCGAAAGCGCAGCAAGGATAGCCATATGTCCGTCATGCCCGCATTTATGAGCTACTGCCGGGTGATGGGAGCGATAAGCGAAAGTGTTAATTTCTTTTATGGGTAGGGCGTCCAAATCAGCGCGAAAAAGAACTGTCGGGCCCGCAACTCCGCTATCGAAAACAAAAGCGATGCCGTGACCTCCCAACTGATCTATAACCTTATCGGGGTGGCTTTTTTTTACAAATGCCCTGACCCTCTCAGCCGTTTCTTGCTCCCTGCCTGAAAGCTCAGGGTTGCGATGCAAATCGCGCCGAAACGCTATAATATCTTCTGAATCCAAAAAACCGTGTTATTTGTTTTGTTTAAAACGATATTCGAGGTACTTGTTTTCAAATCCTACTTTTTCATATAAGAAACGGGCAGGATTATCCGGCTCAACGTGAAGTTTGATGTCGCCATCCGTAATATCGATAATTTTTTTCATCAACTGCTTCCCGATGCCTTTACCTCTCATTTTTTTGTTAACGGCAATGTATACCAGAATATTTTCGGGGATATATCCTTTCATTCCGGTTTTATTCATTACAACGATACCCGCTAGCTCATCATTTTCATAGCCCCTGAGGATAAAGCCTCCCTGGAGGCTGTTTTCACTTAGGCCATAGTCAATGGCGCGGCGTATATCTTCTTTACTGTCCCCGTATTGTTCGAGGTGAGTGTGAAGAAAATCAATCATGTTCTGCTTTTCAATCATTCCCACCGGGGAGATAGAATCTATTACTTCAAATGTCATTATTGATAAATTTATAAAATTTTGTACAGCAACAAAATTACACTTTTCCACTGAATTCTCCAAGTGTTTGAATGCCCATAGCTTTAGAGCTATTGGTGTTCATCCGAAATCTTTTCCTCAATAGTCAAAACCGGTGAAGCATCGATTTCTTTTATATTGAGGAGATTAATCAAATCATCAAGAGATTTTTCTATGCGGCTTACTTTTTCGTAAGGCAATTCATTCAATTGCTCGGTCAGCCTGTCTTGCAAGAGCGGCGGCAGCTTCTCCAGCAGTCTTTGCCCATCGGCCGTCAGGGCAATGTTCGATACTCTTTTATCCCCGAGCTTGGGCAATCGGGCTATCAATCCTTTTTTCTCCAGGCGGTTGATAATTCCAGTTATCGTACTCGCATTCAAGTTTAAGTAATTTCTTATCTCACGTTGAGTGCTTTGATAATTGGGATTTTCTTTAATAAAATTCAGGCACAATACCTGAGGTATACTCACCCCGTATTGTTTTTGTATCTTCTTCGACTCGAGGTTGATCGAGCGAACGATCTGCCGCATTTTTATGATTATTTCATTGTCAAGTCCTTGCAAGATTCTGTCTCTTTAAAGTTATGTAATACAAAGTTAATAATAATTCCCAAATCGGAAACAGTTTCAGCTCAAACTTTATTAGGATGTAAAAAATGTTTGATTAGAATATTCTTGAATAACTGGTTATAAAAGTCCCCTTTCGGGGATGTAGGGGTAATATGGCTTTTTCGGACTGAGCTCACAGCTAATAAGGACAAACTTTTATTTCCCGGTGTTTGTTGTGTTTTTAAATGCAAAACCGACACACATGAAATATAATCAAAATCAGCTAGCCAAAGAAAGCAGTCCTTATCTTTTGCAACATGCCGATAATCCGGTGGAATGGCATGCCTGGAACAATGAAACCCTGGAAAAATCCCAGCAGGAGGACAAGCCGCTGTTAATATCAATAGGCTATTCTACCTGTCACTGGTGCCACGTGATGGAAAAGGAGTCTTTTGAAGATGAGGAGGTGGCGCGTATCATGAATGAAAATTTTATTTGTATAAAGGTTGATAGGGAAGAACGACCGGATGTCGACCAGCTTTACATGGATGCCATTCAATTAATGACGGGAAGAGGCGGCTGGCCGCTGAATTGTTTTGCCTTGCCCGGCGGAAAACCCTTTTACGGCGGTACGTATTTTCCCAAAGATCAATGGAAACAATTGTTGCTGAAAGTAGCTGAGCTATATGCCAACCAACGCGACGACTTGGTAGAGCAGGCCGATAAATTAACCGAAGGAGTGAGAAATCCTGACTTTATAAAAACCGATGAGGACCCCGAAATCAATGAAAAGGAAACGGAACGGTTTATAGAAAACCTGAAGAAAAACTTCGATGAAAAGAACGGAGGAATAGGTTCGGCTCCAAAATTTCCTTTGCCTGCCGTCTACCAGGCTGTGCTTTTTGCCCATAACGTCACCGCAGATAATGAACTGGTGGGGCATTTGGAGCATACTTTGGAGCAGATGAGTCGCGGTGGGATATACGACAGCCTGGGTGGAGGCTTTGCCCGCTATTCAGTGGATGAGCATTGGAAAGTGCCCCACTTTGAAAAGATGCTGTATGACAATGCTCAATTGATATCCCTCTATTCCAAAACGTTCAAGATCACCCAAAACCAAAATTTTAAAAAGGTGGTCTATGAAACCGTCGATTTCCTGGAGAGAGAGTTTATGAATGAGGAAGGCTTGTTTTATTCGGCGCTGGATGCTGATTCGGAAGGGGAAGAAGGGAAGTTTTATACCTGGACCTCGGGGGAGTTTCAAAATGTTTTGGGCCAATATGCCTCTTTGATGGCCCGGTATTTCGGAATAGGAGGGGAAGGCTATTGGGAGAAAGGAAAGAATATATTAGTTCGTACGCAAAACAATGAAGCCTTTGCTAAAAGCTATCGGCTATCGGTAAATGAGCTGGAGCAAATTGTGGAAGAGAGCAAAAGGATGCTTTTCGAAAGACGTTCATACCGCACAAGACCCGCTACCGATGATAAAATTCTTACGGATTGGAATGCCCTGCTGGCTTCCGGATTGGCGGATGCTTACGAAGCTTTCGGTGAGAAGCGCTTTTTGGATCGTGCTCTACAAATTGTTCACCAGCTTACGGAAAAGGTGATGGCGGAAGACGAGGCTAACCTTCTTTATCACTCCTATAAAAATAACAAGGCCAGGATACCCGCCTTCCTGGATGATTATGCCTTCCTGGCTGAAGCTTTCTTCAGGATTTATGAAAATACCTTTGAGGAAAAATGGCTTGAGAAAAGTCTGCACCTTGTAGAGTATACTATCCGAAACTTTTATGATGAAGATTCCGCTTTTTTCTTTTTTACCCACAAGCAGAACAGCACTTTGGTGGCCCGTAAAAATAATTTCTTCGACAACGTTACCCCATCGGGAAATTCGGTGATATTTAATTTGATGTATCGTTTGTTCATGATTTATGAGAGGGAGGATTATCTTCAAAAATGCCGTACGGCCCTGAAAAATGTTATCCCGGTTATGCCGCGGTCGTCCATTGCTTTTTCCAACTGGGGCGTTTTGCTCATGCGTATGGTTTATCCTTCCTATGTGGCGGCAATTGTTGGCGATAAAGCAGCAACTTTTCGCGATGAAATCCGAAGGAAGTTTTTACCGAATGTTTCGCTGGCGGGAAGCATAGAAAAATCGGAGATACCGGTCTTAAAAGATCGCTACAAAAATGAGGAAACGCTGATTTATGTCTGCCGCGAGCGGGAGTGCCTGTTGCCCACCTCGGACGTTGATACCGCATTGGAAATGCTGAAGCCGGTATAAAAAAAGCCGGGAACTTTCGCAGCCTTTTATAGCTGTCTTCCCGGCTTAATTTCATCGCCTGTTTTAAGGCTTACTTCAATGCTTTGTGGCAGAACCACCAATCATAACAGTTATCCTGTCCACGGCGTTCTGCGGCTTTTTCTTCCGTAGAAGCCGGCGGAATAATGCCGTGATCATTGATTAGCTCGTTATTCGGCCAGTTTTCAGGTAGTGCTACTTTTTCTTTCTCATGAGTCTGCAGTGCTTTAAGCGCTCGCAATACCTCATCTACCTGTCGTCCGATCTCTTGTGGGTAATAAATCGAAATTCTGATTTTACCCTGCGGATCGATGATGAAAACCGCACGAACGGTGTTTGTTCCCTTTTCTGGGGCAATCATCCCCATTTTCTTAGCTACACGACCCATTTCATCTCCAATGATGGGGAAGGGGATTTCCACACCGAGCTTTTCCTTAATCCATTCTGTCCATTTGATGTGGGAGAATACCTGGTCAACCGAAAGGCCGAGCAGCTCAGTATTCAAATCATCAAATTGCTTTTTGCGGTTGGCAAAAGCTACAAATTCAGTAGTACATACCGGCGTAAAATCACCCGGGTGGCTGAACAAGACCAGCCACTTCCCTTTGTAGTCATCGGGAATTTTTTTGGGTCCGTGGGTTGTGTTTACTTCCATTTGCGGGAACATGTCCCCTAACAAAGGCAATCCTTGTTGTTCTTCCATAGTTTTTATTTTTTTAAGTTAGACAATTGTTTATTTTTAGAGAATTATTTTAGAAATGCATTATACATCCAAATCATTTTTTCCTGCTCGCCCATAAATCCGGTTAAGATGTCTGCTGTGGTCTCATCACCGTTTTCCGAAGCCATTTCAATAATACTTCGCTCGCGTTCCACCAGTTTTTGTAAACCTTTGACTACGCCCTTAACGGTGCTCTCATCTGAGGAAACATCGGTTTCTTCCTTGATATCGGCTACGTTCAGGAATTCACTGTAAGAATGTACCGGCCTTCCTTCAAGAGTTTTGATGCGCTCAGCAATTTCGTCGCCTTTTTCGGCCAGGTCATTATACAGCTCTTCAAATTTGTCATGCAACACAAAGAAAGGCTTCCCTTCAATGTTCCAGTGATATCCTTTCACGTTCATATAAAATACCTGAACATCACCCAGCAATACGTTGAGTTCGTCTACTATCTTTTGTGTTTTTTCTTCTGCTAAATTTATTTGATTCTTTTCCATGATACTTCTTCTTTTTATCGTTTTTTAATTGTTATCTGTAAATTTTCCCGTTAGATGTATTTTAAAATCATCTATTTTGAAATTCTTGATTTGATGCTTTCTGAAATACTCTTCCAACATCTTGTTTAATTCGTCATCAAAATAATCTTCGATTCTGTCCGATTCGTTACTGTATAGATGGTGATGCTTTTTGGTGACGATGTCATATCGCATCACATCTTTTTCGGTTTTTACCCGCTCGATGAGTCCTTTCTCACCAAGCGTATCAAGTGTTTTATATATGGTCCCGACAGCAATCGACGGATGATTTTCCTGTATGTATTCCTTAATCTGGTCGGCTGTCGGGTGATTGTTCAAATCATAAACGGCTTCCAGTATGGCCATTCGCTGAGGCGTTACTTTTAAGCCCTTTCCTGCTATCTGCTCTCTTATTTCCTTCCTGTCAGCCATAGTTTATGCTTTTTGTTGCGAACGTTTCTTACCTAAGAACAAGTGCTAAAAAAAATTGTTTGATTATAACTATTGAATCTTATCAAAAATGCTTTATCAGATAATCGGATTTTTCAATAAAATGTTTTCATTGTATTGTTAAAAAATTTTAATAAATAGTACTTATTAGATGAGAATAATTATCAAAAAAAACATGTAACTGAAGTTTACAGATACTTCTGTAGCCGCCCAGGATCACATTCTTACCGCCCTGATGAATTTCCGGTCCTTAGATAAAGCCCATATTGCCGCCCATGCTATTTCCATGAGCTTAGCACCCAAATTCATTTGGGTGTAAAAATGCAGCCATCTATCCTTCTTCGCCGCATCTAAAGACACCCCTAACAACCAGTACCTTCCATGCGGCGAAAATTCGGATGGTAAGATTACCTGATGCTCGATGGGCTTTCCCCCATTTGTTGCGCACAGTTATCCATCAACTCAAATCCTGGTTGAAAAGCATTTATTCCTGTGGGCATGAGGTACATATTGAGTAATATTTGTATGAATTCAGCTTTCGAATCAATTGTTTTCTATTCAAGCAAAATATTTTTCACTTACTTATTGAAAAAATGCTTAATAATGAACCGATTACTTATCAAATAATTAAAATTAGTAACTAACTTAACATCTCGATAAAACTATTAATAAAATGTGAAAATTATTGTTTGGTTGAACCGGGTGGATGGGTTTGCGTTCTGTTATCAGGCATTGATCGAAAAAATTGTAAATCAATGCCGTAGGTAATAGTAATTATTAATTAAACTAAGTGAAGAAAGGAGAATGCTTATGAAGAGGAAAGTTGCATTTTTTAGCTTGTTTATGATGCTGACAGCCCTTAGTGTGTCAGGTCAGGACGGGCTGGTGTCCTACTGGAGTTTCGACAATATTCAGAGCGATACCATTTTTGATTATTCGGGAAATGCTAATCATGGCACCAACTATGGCGGTGAAGTGGTAGAGGGAATGAAGGGCAATGCCCTGGAATTTGACGGCGAAACTGATTACGCCCGCATTCCCGAAAACGGAGAAGATCCGCCGGATATCCTGGAGGATCTCGAATACGGTTCGATTTCCATATGGTTCAAAGTGGATAACATTCCTACTGATTACGGAATTGCTCCGGCATTTTACTACGGCGCCGAAGAGATGTGTGATTTTTTCGATGCCGCTAACCAGGGAATGATCATTGAATTGGGACATAGTCCTATCTATATGGGTTCGGAATCTATCTTTTTCACGATTTGGAAAAATGGTTGTACGTACCCGTCTTTTTGCTTTGATTCGGATTCCCCGGTATCAGAAGGTGAATGGCACCATTTTGTTGCCGTAGTGGGCGAGAATTACAATACAGGCTACCTGGACGGACAGGAAATGGTGAGTCGCCGCTACAGTTTTGGGAATGACACTTTTTCTCAATTCTTTGCCGATGCGGTACTGCATGAAAAACTCTGGCTCGGGAAAGGCTATTGGGATGAGACAGTCCAGTATTTCGACGGGGCTATCGATGAGTTGAGGATTTACGAAGAACCGCTAACAGCAGAACAGGTTCAGTCGCTCTACAGCGATACGACAACAACGACATCGACAAATCCTTTGAAAGAAGGAAGCTCGGATATTAAAGTGTATCCCAATCCCGCCTCCGAAAAGGTGAATTATGATATAGCAAACGTGGAGGCCACCGTGACGGCTGTGAAACTAACCGACATGAGCGGGAAAGTTGTCATTAATCAACCGAAGGCGGCCGATAAAAAACACTTGGATATCAGTCACCTGCCTGAGGGCGTTTACTTTATGAATTTTCATCATAAAGAGGGTATCTACCGGAAAAAGGTAGTGATTTCCGATTAATACCCCCGTTGTTCTTTTGATCGTGCTTCGATGTGCTGCTTTACTACTCTCTCGAAGCGACTTTCACCTCACAACCACATCCCCGACCTCTTTTCTAAGGCTTACCGGATAAGGATAATCATCCACATACCCTGTTCTTATGACGAATTGCACCGGTTTTTCCAAATCCAGCGTTTGATTGACCTGCTGATTATAAGGGCTTTCTTCGAGCACTTGCGACATAGGGTGCATAGCGATTCCGCGCTCCCGGATACGCAACAACATGCGCTCAAACCTGCGGCCCGTTTCTATCAGGCTTGATACTTCGTTATCCGGTGAAGTCAGAATCACCCAGCCGCCGTGTTTCTCAATTTGTTTTTCAGCGCCTTTCAGCGTTTGCTTTCTGAAGCTGTTTTTCATCACATCTTTTTCCGAAAAGAAATGTTTAGCCAGCCATTTGACCACGCCACTCATCTCCATGCTTTCCGGGGTCAGTCCGTTCTGATGCTTTTCGGCCGCTTTGTCCGACCAGCGGATCCACTTTCCCAGCTCCTTCATGGCCGCGTCGCAATTCACCTGTTGCGCGTTGGCCAAATACACCAGCTTATCCAGTTTTTTGGAAGCAGCAGACCCTTGCGGGTAGAAGCTAAAGCCTTCAATACCATGGGCGATAAAATTTACATCCTCCATCCGGATGGTTTTATTGAGATAGTCGTTCCGCAGCGTGCGGCGCAGCTTGATGCGGGATAAATCCACATCAGATGGTTTCGACGAATCAAAATGAATACGCAGGACTTTCCCGGGCTGACGGGTGTCAGTAGTGACCTTGTAATCGATATGATACCCGTAGTGAGCCGAAGCTACTGAAAGGTTTTCCAGGAAAGCGCCGATACTGAGCAACGCTTCCCGGTTCGAAGGGTCTACCACCGGAAGTAAGGCATTTTGATTCAGGTGGATGTTCCATACTTGTTGACTTTCCGGTTCGATAAGCCACGGCTGGGTGTTGTGTCCGCTCGGGGCTTTTATCGCCAGTGTAAGAATGTCTCTTTTTTCCGGCGTCAGTAGCAAGCGGTTGCCGCTTTCGGCCGTTTGTGTTTTGAATGATGAAAATGAAGCGTTGGCGAATTGAGGTGCGATGCTCGTTGTCAGCACCATAGCGGCCGATGCACGGCCTGCATTGCGAATAAATGTTCTTCTTGTTGTTTCCATGACCTTTTGTTTTAAGATTCTGATGCAATATTAAAGGCCGTGAATTCCAATCCACTGAACATTTGTTAAGAAATAGTGGGGGATACAGATATAATCCATGGAGTTTTTGAAACCTGTTCAAGTTTCACTCTTTCAGAGCTAAGTGTTTACCGATAATTCGCGCAATCCTTCAACAGAGAAAAGCAAAAAAACTATAAAGCTACCAAAATTTATTTGTCAGTAAATAGCTCCCGCCTGATCCGGCTCAGATGCTGCGGCGTAATACTCAGAAAGCTCGCCAGGTATTGCAGCGGAATTTTCTGCGCCATGACCGGCTCGCGTTCGATGAGCTTTTTATAGCGCTCTTTGGCACTGTCGTTGAGGTGGCTGATGTGATAGCGCTCCAGGCTGATAAACGCCTGCTCGGCATGGATGCGGGCAATACGCTCCAGTTTGGGGTAGCTCTCATACAGTGCCAGCAAGCGGCTGTAGGGGAAGACAAACAACTCGCAATCCGCCAGCGCCTGGATACTTACCGAAGAAGGCGTTTGTGTGATGAGGCTGGAAAACGACGTGGTGATGGTTTTCGAAAAAATGAAATCGCGAGTCACCTCCCTCCCGTCGTAGATGTGGTAATACCGGAAATAGCCCGAAAACACATAGCATAGCTCCCGGCAGTACTTGCCCTGCTCCACAAACAGCTCGCCCTTGCGCAGGGTTTCCAGGCGACCGATATTCAGAAACGCCCGAAACGTTTCATCATCCATCACCACCATTTGGGAAAGGTAATCCCGCAGTTCCTTAGCTTGCTTGTCATCAACAGGATAAACCATAATCTTCGGTTTATTGACGTAATAAAGATAGAAAGAAATTGGGAATCGACATTTTTGGCTCTTATTTCGGAGGGATACTGCAAAAATTTTAAAGGGATAAGATTAATAGAAAAAAAATCGACGAAACCAATTTTCACAGCTCATTACCACCCCCTAAATTCCCATGAAGGGGGACTTTTTTAAGTCAGCGTATTTTAGTGTAAATCTTTTACGGAACGAAACAGAGGTCTTTTATAGGTTTTAAAGCCTCTCTTCAGGGAGGTTTGGAGGGTGAAAAGATTCGAGAAATTCCAACGGCCAGAATCCTGACCACCATCCGCGAAATCCGCCCAAATCTGCGGCATCCGCGTTCCATAAAAGCTGTCGCAATAAAGCTGGATATTAATTATTGGAATCCGAAATCCGAAATCCGAAATTGTTTCTCAACGCCTGCTACCATTCAAAAGCCCCGGCACCTCGTCAATATTTTCCACTGATAGGATTTCTCTTCCGGTGGTTTGAGGGTCGACGACTTCATGCACCCAGGTGGTGTGGTAGGGGACGTGTACGGCATGGGCGCCGATATTGAGTACCGGCAGGATGTCAGACTTGATGGAATTGCCCACCATCAGAAATTCCTCCGCGCGGATGTCGAGATGGCTAAGGAGGTTAGCATAATCCTTTTCCTGCTTGTCGCTCATTATCTCAATGTGGTGGAAGTAGCCTTCCAGTCCCGAGCGCGCCAGCTTGCGCTGCTGGTCCAGCAAATCCCCTTTCGAGGCCATAATGAGCCGGTAGTTATACCCATAAAGGCTGGCCAGCGTCTCTTCCACACCGCTGAGCAGCTCCACCGGTTTATTCAGCAGCCTTTTGCCCAGCGCCAGGATTTCCCCTATACTCTCCTGCGATATCCGATAATCACTCACCTTTAGCGCCGTCTCCACCATTGAAAGCACAAAGCTCTTGGCCCCGTAGCCATAGTCCGCCAGGTTGCCTGTTTCCGTCTCATACAGCCTTTGCGACAGCGCCTCCTCATCCATATAATCCGACAGCAACCGGGTAAAACCCCGTTCCGCCTCCCTAAAATGCGGCTCATTCACCCACAGCGTATCATCCGCATCAAAACCGATGACTTTGATTGTGTTTTTCATTTCTTCAAGTTTTCGACGTCCAAAGATAAGGATTGTTTTTTTGGAGCAATTAATTCGTCACAAATCGTACACCGGTAGTCAATACCAAATTATTGGCAATTAATTCGAATTATTGCCGAAAATTTGATAGTTTTGTATAAACTATTTGATCATCGAATCAAGATTAAACATACAAGCAGTCAAAGAACGTTTTGGTTCTTCGGAGTTTTTCACAACAGCCGATATGGTTGATTTTTATAGGCGGTTCGAACCGAATACGCCCAAAACAACCATTCGTTGGCGAATCCATGAGTTGGTTCAAAAAGGGGTGATTTCACGTGTAGGGAAAGGAAGATACCAAATCGGTGATACAAAAGTTTATGTTCCACAATTGAGCAATAGAATTTTCAGGCTTAACAAAGTACTTGCAAATCAATTTCCTTTTGCTTTCTATTGTATTTGGTCTGCCCGGTGGATACAGGAGTTTACCCATCATATTCCGAAGACTGAGATGTTGATTGTCGAAGTGGAACGGGATATTCTTGATTCTGCTGAATTAATTTTGATAGACCATTTTCAGCAAGTTAACATACTACGACCCAAGGATAAATCTCTTTTGCATAAAACGAGCAATGTAGTAACAGTAAGGCCTTTAATTGAGGAGTCTCCCATACAAAAAATCAGGCAAGTACCGACAAATACGCTGGAAAAATTCCTGGTTGATATAGTATGCAATACAGAATTTGAGTTTCTAGCAGGATCAGAAATGGATAATATTTACAGAAACGCATTTGATAAGTACACTGTAAATAGGGACAAAATGTTGCGTTATGCCACAAGAAGGGGAAAACGAAAAAATATAGATGAACTTATACAAACTATAAAACGGCAATAATTTGAAAAAATTGCCAAAACTTTGGTTTTATGATTTCAGAAAACTGTTTATCCATTGATTGGATTAATAAAGTCTCGGCCAGAAACAAGGATGCTTCAAAAATGCTTTTGGAGAAAGTTATCAGAGCACTGCTACTTGTCGAGGGATTGGCTGAATCAAAACTGGATTTTGTTTTCAAGGGAGGCTCTGCCCTTATGCTTCTTCTGAAATCCAATAGAAGATTATCTATTGACATCGACATTATTTTAGAAGAGAAAACTCACCTTGACAAAATTTTTGATGAATTGGTTTATAACAAGCATTTTACCCACTATGAGGTTCAGCAGAGAAAAACAGATTCCAAAATTAATAAAGAACATTATAAGTTTTATTTTGAAGCCATACATAAAACGGGTATGGTAAGGGATTATGTTATGCTTGACATCCACTATCAGAAAACACCTTATCTCAACCTGGTTGAAATACCTATTGACTCCCCTTTTCTAGAGCAAACCGAAATACCTGTTGTTGTTAAAGTTCCTGATTTTGAAAATATAATGGGGGATAAACTGACAGCTTTTGCTCCTGAAACAACGGGGATACCTTACGAAAAGGGCAGCAGTAGTTCGACAATGGAGATAATCAAACAGCTATATGATATCGGGAGTATCTTTGATTATTGTTATGACGTCAAAACTATATCTAATGTATTTTCAGTTATTGCAACTGAAGAGTTGGCTTATCGCGAGCTTGATTTGGAAATGACTAAAGTTTTGGATGATATTATAAATACTTCGATAACTCTATCTACCCGGGGAATGGAAGGGTCAGCAAACTTCAGTGCCCTGCAAATAGGAATAAAACAAATCAAAGAGTTTATTTTTTCGGAATCATTTCACATTGAAAAAGCAATAACTAGCGCTGCAAAAGCTGCATATGTGGCTACTTTGATAAAGAAGGAAAAGACTGATATTGAAAAATACACTGACCCTTTGATAATGAGAAACTGGGAAATAAAGCAACCATTTTATACACGGTTGAATAAACTGAAAAAATCAAATCCTGAGGCTTTTTTCTATTGGTATAAAGTTTATGAAGTACAAAAAGAATAACCTGGTGTAGTCGATTGCCGTCTCACCCACAACGCATCATCCGCATCAAAACCGATGACTTTGATTGTGTTGAGCATTTTCTTTGATGTTGGGATAACAAAGGCAGGAAATGTTTTTTTCGAGCAATTAACTTGTCATAAATTGTGCACTGGTAGTCACAACCAAATTATCGGCAATAAAATTAAATTGTTGCCGGAAATTTGGTGGGTGCACTCGTGTTAGACATGATCAATAAACTTTGGGAAAGATTAAGTTATAGTGGTTAGATTTTATAATTTTGTGATATGTACTACAGAAGAAAAATATTACTTTCTTTATTAGAGACTTTTACAGGAGGGCTGGAAAAAATCAGGCTACAAAAACTACTTTTTTTATTAGTGAGAAAGCAGGAAAAACCTTCGTTTCATTTTGTCCCCTACAAATATGGATGCTTTTCTTTTCAGGCGAATGCTGACCTGCACACGTTAACCAAGTATAATTTGGTTGAAAGTGATGACAAGAACTGGAGTATCACTTCAGATACGCCCTATTTTACCGAGTTGACTAATAAGGATCAAGAGGCCGTAAAAGCGCTGAAGCAAGAATATCAAAATGTAGCAACAGAAGAACTCATCAGAACCACTTACGTTAGCTATCCCTATTTTGCGATCAACAGCACGATTGCTCCTAAGATTCTGGAGCCCGATCAATTGGAAAAAGTAAACGACCAAAAAAGAACGAAAACAAACACTACTCTGTTTACAATTGGTTATGAAGGTATATCTCTTGAGCAATATCTCAATAAACTAATTGTGAATGATGTTAAAGTTTTATGCGATGTTCGCAAAAATCCATTGAGCATGAAATATGGTTTTAGTAAAAACCAACTAAAAAATGCATGCGAAGGAGTTGGTATTCAGTATAAGCATATTCCCGACGTAGGTATCGTATCTGATAAGCGGCAACAGCTCAATAAGCAAAGCGATTATGACCGGCTTTTTGAATACTATAAATCAGATGTATTGATGGATACCACAAAGCAGCAATTGGAAATTGTAGGTCTTCTGAAAAAGCATTACAGAGTAGCCTTAACCTGTTTTGAAGCCAATATTCACCAGTGCCATCGCAAACCCCTGGCGGATTCTGTGGCACAACAACCCGGATTTGAGTATGAAGTAAAACATATCTAATATGCCCCGAAAAAAAGTTTTAATAAACGTAACCACTTATCCTCTCCCTTCCCGTAGTTATGATGAACTTGTTTGCACTGCAGGTATTGATGAAGATGGAAACTGGGTTAGAATTTATCCCGTTCCTTTGAGCTTTTTTCTGGATTTAAAGAGAGGTGGAAAACTCAAAAATGTTAAATACAATTGGTTTGAGATGAATTTAAAAGAACGAAATGATGATTTCAGACCAGAGAGTTATTCTCCCGAGAATTATGATTTCAGCGATCTGGAATTCAAAGGATATCTTGATACCAAAAGCAACTGGGCAGAAAGAAAAGAATGGTGCCTGAAGAATGTTTACACCAACCTTAGTCAACTCCTCAATGACTCAAAAGACCCTAAAAATGTATCTCTTGCAACTTTTAAACCGTCCGGAATCCTCGATTTCATCATTGAACCTGACAATCGCGAATGGAAAAATGAGTGGAAGGAACTTAGAAAACAGCAAAGCTTGTTTGAGGATGTGAAGGAGCCTGAAAAGATGATTCCCAAGCTCCCATACAAATTTTATTACAAGTTTAAGGATGATGAAGGTAAAGAATCCAGATTAATGATTGAGGATTGGGAAATTGGCGCACTGTATTGGAATTGTTTAAGAGCAGCAGAAGATGATGAAGAAAAAGCCTTAGAGAAAGTACGCGAAAAATTTGAACGTAAGTTTATTGAAAAGAAAGATTTGTATTTATTCCTGGGTACCACAAAACAATGGCATATGCGGAGAGCAAATAATCCCTTTGTCATAATTGGTGTATTTTATCCAAAGAGAGATGATCAGATGAAATTATTTTAAGCCAAGGCTGGATTATTTCTCAAACATACTGCTTTATAGATTCTAGTTAGAAAAATTATGATTCCACCAATTTTTCTTACCTTCATCCCTTCAAAAAACCAACACTGACATCACAAAAACATGTTTGAACAGACTTTCAAAAATATAGACGATGTGCTTTGGAAAGACGCCGGCGCCGACAGCGAACTGGATTACATCGGGCAGACTTCATGGATTTTATTTCTCAGATATCTGGATGAACTGGAAAAGATTAAGGCCGACGAGGCAGAGCTGCGGGGCGAAAGCTATGAGTTTATCCTTGATGAACAGTACCGCTGGGAAACATGGGCGATGCCCAAAGGCTCGGATGGGAAGCTGAACCACAACAAAGCGCTGACCGGACCGGATTTGGTGGAGTTTGTCAACACTAAACTTTTCCCTTACCTGGCAAGGTTCAAACAAAAATCGGCCGATAACCCCCAGACCATCGAATATAAAATCGGCGAGATTTTTTCGGAGTTGCAGAACAAAATTCAAAGCGGGTATAATCTCCGCGAGGTGCTGGAGCGGGTGGATGAGCTGGAGTTTAATACGCAAAAGCAAAAACACGAACTAAGCCACCTTTATGAGACGAAAATCAAAAACATGGGCAACGCCGGACGGAACGGCGGCCAGTATTACACGCCGCGTCCGTTGATCCGGGCGATGGTGGAAGTGACCCAGCCGCAAATCGGCGAAACCGTGTATGACGCCGCTGCGGGCTCCTGCGGGTTTTTATGCGAAGCGTTCAATTACATGTACGAGCGCATGGAAAAGACCACGGCCAATCTCGAAACCATCCAGGAAAAAACCTTTTTTGGGAAGGAGAAAAAGAACCTGGCCTATGTCATTGGCATTATGAACATGATTCTGCATGGCATCGAAGCGCCCAACCTGATTCATACCAACACGCTGGGCGAGAACATCCGCCACATCCAGGAGAAAGACCGTTATCATGTCATTCTGGCCAATCCGCCTTTCGGGGGGAAGGAACGCCCGGAAATCAAACAGAATTTCGATATCAAAACCGGCGAAACGGCTTTTCTTTTCCTGCAGCATTTTATCAAAAGCTTGAAAACCGGGGGCCGGGCAGCCATCGTTATTAAGAACACGTTTTTAAGCAATGCCGACAATGCCTCCATCAGTCTGCGCAAATACCTGCTCGAAAGTAGCCACCTGCATACGATTCTCGACATGCCGCAAAACACGTTTCTGGGCGCGGGCGTAAAAACCGTAGTATTGTTTTTCCAGAAAGGAGAACCCACAAAAAATATCTGGTACTACCAGTTACAGCCGGGACGAACACTCGGGAAAACCAGTCCGCTCAACGACGACGACATGCAAGAGTTTATCAAACTCCAGCCCGACAAACCGGAAACCGAAAAGAGCTGGAATTATAAGATTGGGGATTTGAACACGGAAACATACGACTTGTCGGTAAAAAACCCCAACACCCCTGAAGAAGCCCCACTCCGCAGACCGGAAGATATCCTGGAGGAAATGGAAAACCTGGATGAAGAAACCAACGCCATTCTGAAATCTTTAAAGGATTTGATATGACAGATTACCTGGCGAAAAAGGACGTAAAAGAGATTCAGCAGCGTATCCTTGTGTTTAGGGGCGAATATGTCATGGTCGACAAAGACTTGGCCGAAATTTATGAGGTGAAAACCAAAGCGTTGAACCAGGCTGTTAAAAGGAATGAGGAAAGATTTCCCGAAGACTTTAGTTTTCAATTGACAAAGCAGGAAAAGGATCAACTGGTCACAAATTGTGACCGGTTGCTTATTAACAATGAAAACATGGTTTTTCATTTTGGGGCATCACTAAAGGATCTGGGTAAAAAGTGGTTTGCTTTTTCAAAAATGGAACGCGATGTTTTTAGTTTACTGAAATCTTTAAAGGAGTTGATATGAGAAAGGGTTGGGCAGTTAAATATTTGAAAGAACTTGCCTCTATAATGTATGGCCATACAGCTAAGGCAGGTATGGATGAAGAGGGCCCTAAGTATTTGAGAATAACAGATATTCAGAATGATAATGTTAACTGGGATAGTGTCCCTCATTGTAAGCCTCTAGGTTATGAAATAGAGAAATATAAATTGAAAAAAAATGATATAGTTTTCGCTAGAACAGGAGCAACAACCGGTAAAAGTTTTTTGATAGAAAATAATCATAATGCGGTTTTTGCTTCATATCTTATTCGCGTTCAAATAAAAGATCGAAATTTATATTCAAAATTTCTGTTCTACTTTTTTAAAAGTCCTATTTATTGGAATAGAATTCAAAAAGGTATATCAGGCAGCACACAAGGTGGATTTAATGCCAAAAAGCTGGGAAATTTACAAATCCCCATCCCCCCACTCCCCGAACAAAAACAAATCGTCGCCATCCTGGACCAGGCCTTCGAGGCCATCGACCGGGCCAAAGCCAATATCGAAAAGAATATCCAAAACGCCCGCGAGCTTTTTCAAAGTAAGCTGGATGAGATGTTTGCTCAGAAAGGGGACAATTGGGAAGGAGCAAAGCTCAGGAAAATATGCCAGACAACTTCAAATATTAAATGGGATGAGGTTGATGATTACTATTATGAATATATTGATTTGAGTTCAGTATCAAGAGATAGTTTTAATATTACATATACAAAAACTATTTCGGCACAAAATGCTCCAAGTCGTGCAAAAAAATTAATAAAAGAAAATGATGTATTGTTTGCAACAACAAGGCCAACTTTAAAAAGAGTAACAATTGTTCCCCACAAATATTCTAATCAGATATGTAGTACTGGTTTTGCTGTTCTAAGGTGTATTGAAAATCAAGTTAAACCAAAATGGATATTCTACTTTCTGCAATCAAGTGAATTTATGGAAAAGATTGAAGCTAGCCAAAGAGGGGCAAGTTATCCTGCAGTTACAGATAAAGACGTTAAAGATAATTCCATTGTTTTTCCAAAGTCTCTCGATGTCCAAGAACATTTAACTTTAAAATTAGATAATATAAGAATTAAAACTGAGCATTTAATTTCACAATATATAGCTAAAACAAAATCTTTAGAAGAACTCAAAAAATCCCTGCTTCAAAAAGCATTTGAAGGAGAATTGACCCAAAAAGATGCGGAAGAGATATCATCTGCCGGGCTGGCGGCTGAGCCGGAAGCCGCTTACGAGACCAAAAAATAAAAACTATGAACGAAGCCGAAACCGAATATCACTACATCGATCCCGCATTGAAACAAGCCGGTTGGGGCGTGGTGGAGGGCAGCCGCATCCGCAAGCAGTTTCCTATTACCAAGGGACGGTTAATCGGTAACGGCAGGCGCGAACGACCCCTTAAGGCCGACTATGTGCTTCAGTATAAAAACCGCAACCTGGCCGTTGTTGAGGGAAAATCGGATGAGGAATACTACACCAAAGGGGTGGGGCAGGCCAAGGATTATGCAGAACGGCTGCAAGTGCGCTATACGTATGCTACCAATGGGTTGAAAATTTATGGCATCGACATGGAGCAGGCGCTGGAAGGAGACGTCAATAAATTCCCTACCCCGTATGAGCTTTGGGAAATGACCTCTCCGGCAACGGATGACCCCCGAAAAAAAGAAATTGAAAACTGGCGCGAACGGCTCTTTTCTATTCCTTTCGAGGATAAAAGCGGCACCTGGCAGCCACGTTATTACCAGGAAAATGCCATTACCAAAACCATTGAGGCCATCGCCCGCGGACAGGCCCGGATTCTGCTCACGCTGGCTACAGGAACCGGCAAAACGGCCATTGCCTTCCAAATCGCCTGGAAGCTCTTTCATGCCAAATGGAACCTGCAACGCGACGGAAAGCGCAGACCGCGTATCCTTTTCCTGGCCGACAGAAACCTGTTGGCCGACCAGGCCTTCAATGCGTTTAATGCCTTCGAGGAGGAAGCGCTGGTACGCATCGCTCCCGATGAAATTCGTAAAAAAGGAAAAGTGCCCACCAACGGCAGCATCTTTTTTACTATTTTCCAAACGTTTATGACCGGACCCGACGAGTCGCCCAATTTCGGCGAATATCCCCGCGACTTTTTCGATTTTATCATCATCGACGAATGTCACCGTGGCGGCGCCAACGATGAAAGCACCTGGCGGGCGATTATGGAATATTTCAGTCCGGCGGTGCAGTTAGGTCTTACAGCAACACCCAAGCGCGAGGTCAACCGAGATACCTACGCCTATTTCGGCGAGCCGGTTTACATTTATTCACTCAAAGAAGGGATCAACGACGGGTTCCTTACCCCGTTTAAGGTCAAGGAAGTCAGTACCACTATCGATACGTACAGGTACACTTCCGATGATATCGTGGAGGAAGGCGAGCCGGAATATGAAAGAGAATATAAGGAAGAAGATTTTAACCGGATCATTGAAATCAAAGACCGGGAGGAATACCGCGTGAAGCTGTTGATGGGTATGATGAACCAGAATCAAAAAACGTTGGTATTTTGCGCCAAACAGTTGCACGCATTAGCCATTCGCGATTTGATAAATCAACATGCCGACAGCAACAACCCGCACTACTGCCATCGCGTAACTGCCGATGATGGGGGCATAGGAGAGCAACACCTGCGCGATTTTCAGGACAACGAGAAAAGCATCCCTACGGTGCTCACCACTTCCCAAAAACTCAGTACAGGCGTAGATGCCCCGGAAATCAGGAATATCGTTTTGCTGCGCCCGATTAATTCCATTGTGGAGTTCAAGCAAATCATCGGGAGAGGCACACGGCTTTACGAAGGGAAGGATTATTTCACCATTTACGATTTTGTGAATGCCCACCATCTTTTCCAGGACCCCGAATGGGACGGCGAACCTATCGCGCCGGAACCTGCGGGTGGAGGAGGTCAGCAGCCTTGCCCGGTATGCGTTCAAAATCCATGCGTTTGCGAGCGTACACCACCGGAACCATGTCCGGTTTGCGGGCAAAATCCTTGTATCTGCGAACGCCCGTCCCGTCAATGGGTAAAAATTAAACTCTCCGACCACAAGGTAAGGGAGCTGGATTCCATGGTAAAAACAACTTTCTGGAGTCCCGAAGGAAAACCCATATCCGCAGAAGAGTTCATTACCCGGCTATTCGGCGATTTGCCTTCATACTTCAAAAACGAAGAGGAGCTGAGGAGAATCTGGAGCATACCCGATACCCGTAAAAAACTGCTGAAAGAACTTAGCGAAAAAGGGTATACCGAATCGCAGCTTGAGGACTTGCGTAAACTTGTGCATGGCGAAGACAGCGACCTGTATGATGTGTTAAGTTATGTGGCTTACCATAAAGACATGGTCCCGAGAATGGAAAGAGCCCAAAACGCCAAAGTATATCTCAACAGCTACAACCACAAACAACAGCAATTCCTCAATTTTGTCCTGGAGCAATACGTCAGAGACGGCGTCAAAGAGCTCGACGACGCCAAACTCCCCGATCTCTTAGAATTAAAATACCAATCCATTGCCGATGCCAAAGCCGAACTCGGAGACATCCAATCCATTCGCGAAACCTTCATCAAATTTCAGGAACATTTGTACCAGGGAGAGGCGATATAGGATTTCATAAACCCTTCAGGCTTAATTATGCGATACAGAAAGGCTGTTTTCATATTAATGCCTGTGAGATATTTTTTTTATGTAATCATACATCCAGGTATCAATGTAATTCAATCATTTCGTTAAAAAGGGCGAAGTCCTGATCTGTAGAAGCACAGGGTGGAATGAAATGGAACCCTGTGTATATGGAAAGATGCATAATCAGAGGGCTGAAAGCCCGACACGTAATAATGATTTGGATAATGCGAAGGTTTAATGTTGTAGCTGATTACGTTACGCTCTTTCAGAGCTTTAGTATTAACATTGGAAATTCTATCACAGGGTTCCGCTGCGCTTCACCCTGTGCTTTTACCCGGATGCCTTTCAGGCATTTTTTAGATTGTACAATGAAGGTTCATTATGTCATACGTTAATTATTTCCCTATGATCAAGATTTAGGGGGCAACATCCGCCGGAATGACAGAAAAAAATATGGCTTTTCGTGACTGGATAGGGGGTCAGCTTGCTCCGGTATATGCACTCCCGGAGAAAAGTGATAAAGCAGGCTATTCGTTTACACATGTTTCATCCGGATTTTCGAAAAAAGGGGTTTTAGCCGGCGGCATTACGGTAAATTAGGAGGTCCCTCAGTCTGCGCCTAAGGCGCCTCCATCGGGATGAACTGTGTTAAATTCCAAATTATATCCAAAATTTTTTAATATTTTTTTCCGAAAACCCCTTTTTAATTGTGGAGGGGATTTTCGGAAAAAAAGATTAGGCTGAGGCAGCATACGGTTTACTCACAAAGTTTGGATCGTAAATCGTTTGGTTGTTGACCACAGCAAAAGCCTGTTTTAAGAGTTTATTGGCAATGGCAATCTTAATAACCCGCTCCGGTTTGCCTTTGGCTTTTAAACGCTCATACATCTCCACGCAGCTTTTATTATGGAACTTAGCCGACCAGGCATTCATATACAACTGTTTTCGAACATGGGCCTTTCCTAGCTTACATAGATGCCCCTTGCCTTTGACGCTGGTACCTGACTCATAGACCCGGGGACTAAATCCAACAAAAGCAATTAGTTGTTTATAATGGACAAATTTTTCAAAATTATCTGTCACGGCAATTAACACTGCGATGGCTTTCTTTCCAAGACCCGGAATACTATTCAAACGCTTCTGGGTGGCGGGGTAGTGTGTCTTCACGATATGGTCTAACTGCTCTTCCAGCCGCTTCATTTCCCTGGCATATTTGGTAAGTATTGTTTTTAGGCTCTGGCTTACCTGCGAATCAACGCTGCCACTTGCTTTAAACGCCTTAAGCTGATTTTTTGTAGCCGTCATTTGCTTGTTGATTAACTCCAGACTCGATAAGATTTGTTGCATTTGTTTGACGGCTTTCGAAGGCGGGGTCCAGAGATTAACCCCTTGGTAAAACGCATAATTATGAATCGTTTGGGCATCCTTTTTATCCGTCTTAGCCCGTTGCAGATTCATCTGAGCAAATCGTTTTATTATCAAAGGATTAACCACAGCCACTGCAATATTTTTTTCATACAAGAAAGTAGCAAGCTTCATATAATAAGGGCCGGTAGCCTCCATGACGTAGGTTTTGTCCTTACCAAAGCGTTTAATTAACTGCTGATAAGCTGTGTGCGTTTGGTTGAATTGTAAAAACTCTTCTTTCTTATTACTGGTTAAGCCGTAAGCATCAAAGGTTTGCTTAGCAATGTCAATTCCAATATATTTGTTCATAATTCAAGTTTTTAGACAAGACAGCATCTATTGTTTTCTTATCAATCCTTAATGCAGGCTTCAGGCCTAATGAACTGTTCAAGATAACAATAGAGAGGGTAAGGAACTATCATCCCGAACGGTCTTTTTCGACGAACGACTCAACACAGTTTTACTCTTACCCTCTGTCTTGTTTATTTTCTAATATCCCAAAAATATTAACTTTTGTAAACTTACTTTTATGTTTCTGCAAAGATAGGACGACTCGGATAGTGGGAAGGACACAAAAAAAAGGCCTTTATGGATTGCATAAAGGCCCTGGTTATCTCCGGTTATTATTCGCTATCCTTTTTCGCGTTCAAAAATTCGCGGTTCATGCGGGCGATGTGGGCTACCGATATCTCTTTCGGACATTCGGCCTCGCAGGCATAGGTATTGGAGCAGTTTCCAAAGCCCAGCTCGTCCATTTTAGCTACCATCGCCTCGGCCCGCTCTTTAGCCTCCACTTTTCCCTGCGGTAGCAGGGCCATTTGTGAAATTTTGGCCGCCACAAAGAGGCTTGCCGAGGCATTCTTACAGGCTGCCACGCAAGCCCCGCAACCAATACATGCGGCGCCTTCAAAGGCCAGGTCGGCATCCTTTTTAGTGACCGGTATAGAGTTGGCATCCGGTGCGCTGCCTGTATTTACGGACACATAGCCCCCGGCCTGGATGATTTTGTCGAAGGCCGAGCGGTCCACCATCAAATCTTTGATTACCGGGAACGCC
>JAIPBX010000074.1 GCA_021738485.1 Bacteroidales bacterium
CGCCAGTATCCCGAGGCTTCGGGATACTGGCGGGCGGGCTGGAAGAATAAAGTATCGGGACGGGAGCTCCCGACAAACTTCAAGCTTGTTATTTCTTTTTGGCTTGACAATAAATTTATAACGATAAGTATTTATTTTTACACCTCACAATTTATTTATAATCTATTTAAATTCATAATATAAAATACTGTGAATAAATTAAGAAACATTTTTTCCCACCAAACAGATTATTACATTTTAAAATTTAGCTCTGCATTTTTATCTTTGAAGGGTATATAAGTGGAGATACTAAAAACAAAATCATGGGACAATATACTTCATTAGTGGCAAAAGCCATAATAGTGGTGATTTTACTCAGTCTGTCAGGCTTGTCAGCATTTGCTCAGCAAGAGGACATAGACTCGAAAGAAAAAAGCAACAAAGAGCTTGCCCAAAACAATATCACCGAAATCAAAAAAAAGGTAAAAAGCCAGCCTGCGGCAGCGCTTCAGCTATTTCATAAAACCCTGACAAAGTACAACGAGGTGCTATCTAAAAAGGATATTGCAAGCCTTTTGGCTACAATGGCACAATCAACGGTGTTCACCCACACTTTTTTTGCAAGGCAAATGGCCAACAAAGCCCTCGGAATAATTGAAGAGGCTTCGATTCATGACCCTTTGATATATGCCAATGTTTATCATGCATTAGGGTATTCTTACCTTGCACAGGGCGTATTTGAAAAATCTATTAAACCTTTTCAGAAAAACCTGCACTACACCCTCCAACATGACTCGATCAATAACAATCGATTGCAAAAGTCTTATTCCAACCTGGCTACTGCCTATAATTACACCCGCCAGGCCGATTCAGCTTTGAAATACAGCGCTAAAGCACTTGAAATTACCCGGAAGCATGTACCGGATAACCCCATGGCCCTGGCATCCAACTACGGCAATCTCTCGCGGGCCGTTACCCTTACGGGCGACATCGATTCGGCTATCAATCTGCGCAAAAAAGCTTTACAAATCCAGGAAAAAATCTTTGGTCCAAAAGGACATAAAACAGCTACCAGCTATTATTATCTGGGCAATCTTTATATGAGCAAGGGCAACTTTCAAAACGCGCTGGATTATGCGCAACAAACTATGTTATCAAATTTCCCCGATGAAAAACAGGAACACTCCTACGACTATCTGCCCCCAAAAATAGGAAAACATACCAACACCAACGGCGTATTGCAGGCGCTAATGCTCAAGATTAATTTGTTTGAAACACTTTATGCTCAACAACAGGATCAAAAATGGTTAAAAAAAGCCCTCACCCACTACCAGACTGTGGATACCCTGGTGAATATCCTTCAGCAAAGTCAATCGGAAGAGAGCCTGAAACGATTAATTGGTATAAACATTGCCGGATATAATAAGGCCGTAAGCACCACATATCAACTGGCAAAGGTAGATTCAACAAGTAATTACGATGAAAAACTATACAGCTTTGCCAGTGCCACCAAGGGTAAACTCCTGAGTTACCAGATGTACAAAATGAAGTCCGGAGAATCACAAATAAAAAATACAAGCCAGGAAATTCCCCGTCTGGAAACCGATTTACGGGAATTAAAAAACCATATGCAGATAGCCGGTAAAAGGGAAAAAGATTCGCTGCAAATGATAACTCTTGTCAAAAAAGCCAGGCTGTTAGCCCTCAAAATCTCTGAAAAAAAATCCTCAGAGAGTGGCGCGGGTATAGACCTGGACCGGTTTAAAATTACCCTGAAAGAAATCAGAGACAATCTACAGGAAGATGAAGCCCTGATTGAATATTCCGAAACCGGAAAATACCTGAACATTTTTTGTAGTACCTCCGAAAACAGTGTCATAAAAAGAATAAAAAAAGATAGCCAATACGAACATGCTTACCAGGATTTTCTCCGCAGTGTAAAGACCGGTGCATTGCGGGCAGATGCCAAGCTTTCAAACTATCTGCTGAAGCCTGTCTATAAACACATTGCAGACAAAAAACACCTGGTGGTCATTCCTGAAGACAAATTATATAGCATACCCTTTGAAGCGCTCAATGTTCCCGGAAAATCGCATGCTATGATACGCGACCACAGCATGTCATATCATTATTCGGCTAAGTTGTGGGCTGAAAACCACTTAGAAAAAACATCCGAAAAGCGGTCTATTACCCTTTTCGCTCCCGGTTTTGTAGATGAGAGTGTAGCCGAACTCACCGAAAGGAACGCCTACAGAGGTGAAAATCTCTTCAGCCTGGAAGAAATCATCAATTGGGAAAACCGACAATTGGTTTCATTACCACATTCGCTTGAAGAAGTGTCGCAAATCTCCACTATGTTTGAAACCAATGATCTGAAAACAAGCCTCATGACGCGAAAACAGGCCACGGAAGAAAACTTCAGAACAACAACAAAATCGGAAATTATTCATGTGGCGACTCATGGCGTTTCATCGAAAGACCAGCCCGGTCAGTCCGGCCTTTTCTTCAGCCAACCCGAAATACCGGAAAAAGGTCAGCACGAGAAAGATGGATTTCTGTTTGTCAATGAACTGTTTTCCATGGAATTGGATGCCGATTTGATAGTCTTAAGTGCCTGCAAAAGTGGGGCCGGTCAAATCCTGAAAGGCGAAGGAGTTTTCGGGTTGCCGCGAGGATTCATCTTTGCCGGGGCACCTAACCTTATAGCTTCATTGTGGAAAATCCACGACGAAAAAACCAAGACAATCATTAACTCATTTTACCGCCACCTGCTCGAGGGAAAAGACTATGCCACTGCTTTGCAGCAGGCCAAAATCGAAATGATTGAGCGAGGGGAATTGCCTCTCGACTGGAGCGGTATTGTACTAATAGGGAGGTAGGAAAAAAAGCTGAATGGTGGAATGAGTAAGTGTTAGGATCGATGGCTATTTCCTACGGGAGCACTGACCGCAGCCATAACCGGGAACGATCATCATTCCACCCTTAACTTTCCGCAGAAGAGCAGGTTAAAATCTGAATCAACAAGTTTCCAGTAATAGAGACCTTTATCAAAATCATCCTTTAAGCGGACAGTCTCTTTTGTGGTAGTTTTCTCCTCCACCTTGTTACCTTGATTATCCAGCACTTCGAGCGACAATTCCTTTTCAGCAGGATTTTTCCATCTTAAAACAATTGTGTCGCGGGCATTGACTTTAATGAGGTTATCGACTTCAATTTCAAATCTACTGCCGCGCATCTCCCCTTTTTCAAAGCGACTGGAAAGATTTTCGAGGGCCGGATGCGGTTTATAGGCTTCTGCCAGTAAATTTTTATCCTGAAGACTCGGGGAAGAAACTTCCGATGGCTCCCTGGCTTCTTGTTTTTCGGTTTCCTGTTTTTGGTCCTGCATTTTGAATGTGTCTGCCGCCGGTTTTTTCTCGCCTGAAGATATAGTATCTACGGCAGCCACGGGCTCCCTGGATTCAACAGGTGAAGTATCAGGTTGATTATAAAATAATAAATATCCGCCTATACCTATCAAAAGCGTTACACCCGCAGCCACAGGCACCCAGAAAACAGCGGTAAGCTTACGTGATTTGGATCGCGAGCTGTTGTTTTCATCGAGTTGTGAGATAGCTTGTTCTACAGCTACCACTTCCTCGGCGCAGCGATTGCACTCCTTCACATGGTTCCTGATATGTTTAGGGACTTTCTTTTTGGCACCGCTTTTAAACGCTTCGGCATAAATTGCAATTTCTTCTTCTGTTAGATGTCTGTCTGTCATTACCCATCCTCCCCAGCATAAATGTATTCAAATAATAATTGAAATGTTTTTCTGTCGTAATTGGCCCGATTCATAGAACCGTTCAAGCGCTCAATAATTTGGTCTATGCGTTTATAGAGCCATATACGCACGGCATCCTGCTTTACGTCCGAATTCTCATGTTTATTCACCACCTTCACCAGTATTTCGAACGTCTGTTGATTAGTCTTAGGAATAGTATGAAGTAGTCTATCCAAGCCGGCTTTTTTATAATTTCTGCTATAAGCTTTTAAATCGGAAGAATGAATCTCTAATCCGAAGAAAAACTTCAGAAACAAAATGATTTTTGTTTTCTCATCATCAAAAAGGCTTAATATCTTTTTAAGATATTCTGCCTCGTTTCTAATAATAAACTGATTATCAGACCCTGATGAAGACAAAAGATCCACCATATACTTTCCGGGATCTTCTTTTTTGATATGATCCCAACTTTTATGTCCCGACCGGATTATTTCACAACACATACGATAAAAAATTGCGGTTAAATACGTTTTGGGATTTGCATCCCCTTTATAAGCCTTGTTTATCCTGGTTTTCTTTTCGAGGTATTTGCGAATCACCTCCTGAACCATATCATCCTTTTCACGCGAAGGAATTGCTTTTCTGATTTCAAAACCTTTTACCACGTTAGTGGCAATAGCGGCTACCTCGTCAATTGCCACTAATTCATCTGCCTCCTTAGTATCGGATGATATATTTTGCACTTGTCGGAAATTTTATTGATATATTTTCTCCACCTACTACCGTACAAAACTATGCCATCCGACAGACTTTTACAAATTAACTCAAAGAACGCTAAGAAGGGGTGATTCGGTTTCGCCTCATTGAGAGGGGTATATATCATGCAGGTATTATATACATTTTAAGGAATCACCCCAACTTCATTATAATTATTTAGCTATTTTTTTACTACACATTAATTCTTCCTGGCTGCAATCATTATCTGAGATAGTCAATTCAAATTCCCAGTAGTAGCCATCGCATTCGGCATATACGGAATAATCACCCGGCGACAGATCAACTGTCAAAGCGCCACTATCACCGCAATCCACTTCGCCTGAAGAGATATACGAGTCGATAGTCCCTACATTCTCACCATCTATCTGCACATCAATGTGGCCGCATCCGCAATCCTCAGTAATATAAAATACCGCACTGCCCATTGGAGGCACGTAGCAACCATCAGATGATACGAGTGTGAATTTTTCTTCACTGTTATCATCTTCAGCATATATCTCATCTGAACTCATTTGGAGGATATTGAGCTCCCAGTCAGAAAATGAAAACTCCAGGACTAACTCCCCATTATCATAATACCAACTATAGGGGCCTAAATGATTATCTTCTCCATTGAATTGATAATAAAATGTACCGTCATCACACAAGTAGTATTCAAAATAACTATCATTATATTCCCGATACCATTTACCCGGAATATTATCTTCATATTCATCGACATCCAGAAAATAGCAGCCATCACTTGACATAAGCTCAGCCGTATATTCTTTATCGGAACCCTGATCGATCATAGTAAACTCATCTTCAAACATTTGATCGATAAAATAGACATATTCCTGCCCTGAGCTATAATTTACAGTAAGCTCATCCTCATCCAATTCCCAGGTTCCACTCGCGGTATTACCATTGTCAAAATCGGCATACCATGTATTGTCATCGCAATAATAGCGTGTCGCATAACCGTCTTTCCATTTCCCGGGAAAATAATAAGTATAATCACTTACGGAGATTTCTTCCGGACCGTCATCTTCGTCCTTTTTGTCATCGTCTTTTTCACATTGTGTAAAAAGAAAGACCACTGACAATAAAAGGCTCATTGTTAAGAAATTTCTCATTTTCATTTGTCTTGTTTTTTTGGTTTTTGATTGTTTCGTTTACAAAGTTTTTGTTGCGGGTGAGGTTTAAAAATGAAAATGTAATCGAAAAATATTGGAGAATTTCATGAATTTTTAGGAAGTGCTCAGGTGTGTAAGTGCTTAGGTGTTTGGGTTAAAGATAGAAAGGATTACCCCACTTCATACGAATGAATTCATTCGTTCGGGCGGGCTGTACTTTTACCTGAATGCCTTTCAGGCATTTTTTTGATTGCACAATGAAGATTTATTTTGATTTAAGTTATTAACTAAAGTTTCGCACCTAAAAATTGCGATTGTGAAATGTTGAATTTCAATAAATTATCATTAATGAGTTATAACTTTGTGTTTCTTTGTGTCTTCGTGCCTTCGTGGCAGTACTTCCAGAAGGCCACAAAGACACCAGGGCACCAGGATTCACGAAGAAAGCCATTAACACAATTAAAAAAGATTAAAATTTGATATAATAACACAAACACTTACGCACTTAAACACCTATACACCTAGGCACCTAAGCACTCACGAGCCACTTTCTTTACTTAATCCGGAATGTAAAATCCTTCTTCATCTTATCCCTCATAAGATATAACATGGTATAATAAGGCACCAGCAAACCGAGAGCCACAAGGCCTGAGACGCCTTCATCGACTCCACCTGAAGTTAGGGCAATCAGCACGCCAAGCACCAGTAGGAAAGGATAAAAATACCCCAGCAAAACGGCTTTTTTCCCTAGCGAGGTTTGCATTTCAAGATTGACCACATCTCCCACTTTCAAATTCCGGTGGTTAGGATTCTGCGCCTCGATCAGTTTTTCCTGGATATCCGACATGTTGCACATTCCACGGGCGTGACAACTGGCACATGCCGACATGGAAACGATATTTACATAAACACGGCTATCAACAATCTTTTCAACTTTGCCTTGCTGAACGATACAATCCGCTTCAATACCAGCCATATTTTCTCCTTTCATTTTACACTGCAAATTTAATGATTTGTAAGTAATGGTGCAGGTTATGCTGAGGCCTTCTTTTATCTAAAAGTCTGGTTCAAAAAATCTTTAAATTACTAACTAAAGTTTCGCATTCCTTATAGAATCTTAAATTTTAATATTTTATTAACAGACTGTTTTTGTAAATGTTTCCATTTCAATTTCTAATCTTTTCCAATTGTTCTATACTTCTTTCTTCGTGAAACTTTGTGTCTTCGTGCCTTGGTGGCCTCCTGGAGTTATAGCCATTAAGGCTCAAAGACTCTAAGATACACAAAGTTATAACTTATCCGATGTTAAGTCATTGCAAATCAAAGCTACACAATCCTAACTTTCTAGTGCGAAACTCTAGTTAATAATACTCCACACCCCATTCTTTCTCACGTTGCTCAGCCTTTTTTACCCATTCGGGGTAAAGTTCATTGAGAAACTCTTGCTTTTCATTTTTCAGTTTATCCATATCTAATCCAATGAATTCCTGAGCCTTCTCCTTGGTGGCAATATCAGGATAAGGCACAGATTTATTATACCCCAGGTCTGATAAAATCCTGGATAGTTTTAACCGGGCATCCTGTGCTTTAATAAGCCCGCTGGATATGATCCGGCCCATTTCCACCGGCGAATGGAACGAGCCACCATGTGTTGCGGCAGCATAATCCCAGCGCCACTGAGCATGGCGAATATCCATAAGTGCTTCTTTCATCTGTTCTTCTGTAGCGCCCAGCTCCCAAGCTTTACCGGCTTCCACGTGGGCACGTACCAGCAGTTCTTCCAGTTTTACCCTGTTCTCCTGGAGTTTATCCTGGCGTTCGTATACATCCCTGATCAAATCTTTAGTTTCCTCGCGGTGACAAACCTGGCAGGAATTAGAAATGTTGTTCAGCGGACTTTGGACATGATGGTCGGTAAATTTTTGGCCGCCTTCAGACTTGTAGGGCATATGGCAATCAGCACAGGAAACCCCGCGCTTAGCATGCACACCGGTTTTATATACTTCGTAGTCCGGATGCTGAGCTTTCAGCATAGGAGCTTTGCTGATTTTATGGGTCCAGTCGCTAAACCCAGCATTATCATAGTATTCTTCCACCTTATCTACATTCATACCACCATCCCAGGGGAAGGTAAGATAAGGAACGCCTTTGGCATCGGGACGATCCTTTTTAAAATAATACTCTACGTGGCACTGGGCACATACCAACGAGCGCATCTCCTGGTGGCTGGCCTGTGAGATATCTTTTCCGCGGCGTTCATAAGCTTCGATAAGCGCCGGTCGTGTGATGCGCAGGCTCATATCCTGCGGGTCGTGACAGTCAGCACATCCAATGCCATTATGAATTTCGCCGCCATGGTCTTTCCAGGCCCCATCATAAAACTCTTTCACTCCGATTTCATTCATCAGCCTTGGCACGTCCGGGGATTTACATGTCCAGCAGGTGGCCGGCATCGGACCTGCTTCTTCTTTGGTGGGAGCGCCCGTACGGAGCGTTTTAACCACATCATTAACAGCATAATAGTGACCGCGGCCCTGATTATAATCTTTTGAAAAGCCATAACCTGCCCAAAGCACCACCAGTTCAGGACCTTGTTCAAGCATATCGATCATAGCACCACCGCCATGCTTGCTCCTGAAGGTTGTGTCCTTGGTCTGCAAATACGATTGATATTCGCGGGGAAAGTTTTTGCCCCACACTTCGTTACGGGGTTCATATTCGCTTACTTTCACCATCGGTTTATAAACGTAATCTTGCTCCGCCCTTCTTTGGGTAATGGTGGAAGCCAGCAGGCCAAGAATAAATACCACTACTACAGTGGCAATAAATATCACCCAATTTACCCAAGGTTTTCGTTTCTTTTCTGTTGCACTCATAATTATTTGGTTTTAATGGTTTTAGTTTTCGGGTAAAAAATTTCTCAGCCATTTTGGGACAGGGTCTTTGTGTTCGGGCACCTGCCCATTAGGTGTTGCCGACAGACTGTTCACCCGCCCGTGCGGCACGTTACGGTGACAATCCCAGCATGCCCTGTCAGTACGATGATGACTGAATTCATCGTTGATAGTATTCATATCCGGGTCTTCAAGCAATTCAGTATGACAACGAATACAGTTTTGCTTTACTACCCTTTTTCCGGCATCTTTAATCTGAATAACCTGGGGTTCAGCCCGCATTGTAAACACGCTGGAGTGATACAATCCGTCCATAGCCTTAAAGTAATATTTGTTGGCAAAATTATCCTGCGGCACATGACAATCGTTACAATGTGCTACCTCGCGATGCGAACTGTGCTGCCAGGTAAGATACTGCGGATTCATTACATGACAGTTGATACAGGCTTTGGGGTCGTCAGATAAATAGCTTGCCGCGTTGCTTATGCGAATGGTATAAAAACCCAGTCCCACGAAAATTCCGGCAAGAATTATCACAGGCAGCCTCCACCTCGGAGGAGGAATGAGGATTTTTAGTTTTTGTAATCGTCTCATAATTTATAAAAGTTTAGGTTTAAATGTTATCATAAGCCATAACCAATCTGCCGGTTCATCAGAATACATGGCATTCAGCCGCGCACGCTGGGAAATAAACGCTACCGGCTCATCGTCCGGTAAAGGCAGGGTTTTGTAGCCATGCCTGTTTTCAAGTCTCGGACGCATCTCCCCTTTCAGGTCAAAAGACTGACCTGAAGAAATAAACGGAGCGAGCATCATAGTGACAGTAAAAAAGAAAAGTACGTAATGTGTTTTCATGAATTGAGTACTTTGTTACTAAATTAGTTATTTTTTCACATTTTTCCGATGCCTTTTTCTGTAAATGATATACCCTGATATCACGACTATAATCGTTGTTAACCCGGCCAGGGGAACAATCAGGATATAAAAATCGCCCAAAAAAGCAGAATAAATACGGCCTGTGTGAACTTCCAAAGCAAAATTCCAAAGAGAGATTTCGCCTTCCTCCGATAGTTTTTCGGGCATCTTTCCGAAGCGCTTTGGATGCCCCAGAGCCCCCACACCTCTGTTATAGTCGAAAAGATAGGCATTGCCGTCATTACCCTCGATAAATCCGGCTACGGCTGTACCGCCGAAAGGATTCCCAAACTCCTGGCCTGTGCCTGCAGGCCTACGATTTACCACATTCATCAGGTATTGTTGATCAGGCTTCCACCGGTACAATCCACTGAATGATCCCACCAGGTAATCGCCGGGGGCTATCTTCTCAAAAACATTGATTCCCATCACACTAACAACTGGCTGATGATCAAAACGCTTCATTTCCCCTTTAAAATCTTTCCCGGAATAATACATCCCTTCAGAAGTTGAAAAAAGAATCCTGTCCTCCTCTTCGTCATAAAGCATGGACCGAAGCTTATCATACCATGGATTGGGCTGGTCGTAATGCGTGTAGGGTATGACCGGAACCTGAACATTAGCCACGGGAATGAGCAGCGGCGGCCGCAAAAACATCCCCGTAAGGGCGATCAATCCAATAATTATAAATGTGTAGTTGCCCAGCTTGTTATGATAGGTAAGCGACCATTTCGTGAGTTTGCGGGGCGCATATTTTTTATAAACCTTAAACCATTTGCGGAATCTTGGATTAAAAAAGAAGATGATTCCTGTAAGGGAAAGCACAAAAACGATTAACCCCATAAGGTCTACAATCAGCTTGCCGGGCAGGCCGAGGAATTCACCACTGTGAATGTCCCAGAGGGTCTTAAACAAACTCAGCTCCTTTTTATAATCTTCCGGAGGTGGCAAGTCAACCTTTTGAAATTTAAAAAGATCATTTTCCGAAGATTTAAACAGCTTTGACCGGGTTAAAACATAAAGTTCCGAGTCCATTATCTCCAGATCAACCACGCGATGCCCATCCATCGGAATTTCAACTTTTTTCCATTGATTTTGAAAGGTGTACAGCCCAAAGTTGGTAGCGGCAAAAAGCCGGTTTTTAAACGAGATAACATCATAGGTTTTCCGTTGATCGGCCGCATCAGGGATGCCTTGAGAGAAAGAATCAAAAGATTGATATGAAGGGTCGGTTAACCAGACGCCTGCATTACCGTATACCAAAAGTGAATCAGGAGCGATTTTGTAAGAACCCCGTATCGCAGAGCGATTCCAGTTCTGAAAGGCATACGATTCCGGTAAATATTTTCGCTGGACATCAAGGGAGGAAATCCAATTTCTATGATTCATCAATATTCCGGAAACGGAGAAAAAGATCAAAAACAATCCCACAATAAGTCCGGGCCATTTATGCAATTTTTTCGCTAATGATTTTTTCCGTTTTACCATACCGGCAAAAATAAAAACATTTCAGTATTGTTTTACCTTTTTACGTATAATAAATACCTATCGTAAAAAATTTATTTTGATTTTAAATTGTCACGGATTCACGAATTTAAGACGAATTGTTTTTACCTGAATAGACTCCAAAAGCATTAGTTAATTCGTTAATTATTTGCTCCTGCCCTTACCCGTCAGGAAGCAAGTTGAAACAATACCCTCTTAAGGAGTAGACGAAGAAACCGGCAATGTCTTTCCGTTGAAGTACTTATGGCCTGTCAATGTAAACTCGGCTACAAACTCCGCCATTTCTTCCGGTTTCAACGGAGCTTGTACCCCGGGGAATGCTTCACCGAGCATTTCGGTTTGTACCGCTCCCAGCGCCAGAGAATTCGAAGATATTTTTTTCTCTTTAAGCTCTTCCGCCAGGGCTTCACTCATAATAGTGAGAGCGCCTTTGCTGGCGCTGTAAAGCGACAATCCCGGGAACTTGGCACTGCCCTGGTACCCCCCCATGCTGGAAATATTGACGATATGTCCGTTTTCGTTGAAAAGTGGTAACACCGATTGAATAAGATTAAAAACGCTTTTTACATTCACATCAAAAATTTCATCAAACTCCTCCTCTGTGAAGTCTTCAAATGGTTTGTTAATCATTCTTCCGGCATTATTTACCAGGCGGTCTACCGAGCCCAAATACTCCCTGACCAGGGGTTCAAGCTCGTCTATGATCACTCCCTGCACAAGGTCAAACGGGAAGGGAATGATTCGTGCATTTGAATTTATCTGCGCACATTCGTCTTTTAGTTTTTCCAGGGCTTCTCCGTTTCTGGATATAGCAATAATGGAGTGACTATCTTTTTCCGCCAGTTTTTTAACGGTTGCATAACCAATACCCCTGCTGGCACCTGTTACGATAATATTCATATTGTCAATCTTTCTTTTTGACCGTACCATTAAGATGCAATGTGGTTACCGGATGGTCCGGATCATTGGCAATAACGGTTACGCGTTGATGTTGTTTGCCTTTTTTGCCCCGACTGTTAAAAATCACTTTAATGGAACCGCTTTCACCGGGGGCAATCAGTTTTTTCTCCGGTTCCGGGGAAGTGCAGCCACAGCTCGCATCCGTGGCCCGGATGATCAAATCCCTTTCCCCTTTATTTGTAAAGGAAAAACTATGGGTGATTTTCTCCCCTTCTTCAAGCGTTCCAAAATCATATTTTTCAGCTTCAAAGGCAATCTCCGGGGCGTTTGCCATTTCTTCATCCGACAAGCCGGAGAAATCCTGTTTGATTTTCGGACTCACTATTAAACGTTTCTTTGCACGCTCAGAATCGTTGGTTTTCATGAAAAAATAATCGAAAGTCGGCCCGTATGTGCCCTTGATTTTTGTATCATAGGTTACGGCAATTTTTCCTTCCGACTTAGCCGGTATTTGCGATGGTAACACCTGTACACTCAGAAAATCGGGCATTCTGGTAAAGCTGTATTCCAATGGTTTATCCATGTTGTTGTAAAAATAAATGGTATCCGTCTCCGCCTGAGGATACTTAATACCGTCCTGATATCCATACATCAGGCGGGTAGCGTGAAACCAGACATTGCCCCGCCTGATATGATAATAGCGATCGATTGAAATGTCGGAGCCTCTTTGGGCTGTGGCTGACAAGGTCAGCAGTACGATAATGGCTGTTAGTAATTTTTTCATGGCTCTATTTTTTTACAAATAATTATATGCATTTTCTTCCACTTGAACAAAGGGCGCTATGGCTCTTTCGTAAATCCCGTGAATATAAGCAATGGTCATGCCGTAATTCGACACGGGGACACCGGCATCAACGGCAGGCTTAAGACGGTTGATCAATTGCTTGCGGGTCAGCACACATCCGCCGCACTGGATCACCATCGCATAATCGTGGATGTCTCTTGGCAAATCATTCAGCCCTGAGACCACGTCATATTCCAAATGTTTTCCGGTAAAATTACTTACCCAGCGAGGTATTTTTACTCTTCCTATGTCATCACAGGATACGTGGTGTGTGCATGACTCAAGAATCAATAGCCGGTCGCCATCTTTCAGATTGGATATATGGGGTGTGCCTTTAATATAATTTTCAAAATCGCCCTTATGGCGGGCCAGAACAATACTAAAACTTGTTAAAGGAATATCCTTGGGGATGGAAGCATCCGCTTTAAGAAAAACGTGGCTATCGGTAATAGCCAAAGCCGGCTTAGGCTCTAATCTGCGCAAAAGGGTATCCACTTCACGTTCTTTTGCTACCACCGCCACAGCATCATTATCCAAAATATCTCTGATCGCCTGAACCTGTGGGAGGATTAAACGGCCCTCCGGCGCTTCGATATCAATGGGAGTTATTAAAAGCACAATATCTCCATAAGAAATCACATCGCCCACTAAGGAGCGGGTCTTATAAGCACTTTCCGGTATATGTTTTCGCAGAGCAGAAACAATTTCTTCCGGCTTTCCGGTTGTGGCGCTAAAATCAATCACATCGGTCTGAAACTCGCTGCTCCATACCTCCAGATTTTCTTTCTGAAGACGTTCTATATCGCACTTATTATGCACAATAAAATAGGGAATAGCAAAATCATTAAACTCTTTTACAAGGTTTCTTTCGGCCTCGCCCATAGTATTTTCTGTCACTACCAACACGGCCAGATCGATTGTTTTCAACGCATTCATGCTCTTCTTAATCCGTTTCTCTCCCAGTTCGCCGGTATCATCTATGCCTGCCGTATCCACAAGAATCACCGGACCAATGCCCGTAATTTCCATAGACTTTTTTACCGGGTCGGTAGTAGTCCCGGCCGTTTCCGAAACTATCGCAATATCCTGCTGAGCCAGAGCATTTATCAGGCTGCTCTTTCCGTTGTTCCGCCTACCGAAAATTCCTATATGTGGTTTGCTTTCTTTTCCTTTCGCCATTTTTTAATCCTTGATATCTTTTATCGAATACCCGAGCTTCAAAAGATTTTCAGGCTTCAATATTTCCCTGAGCTTCTCTTCGCCAATAATATCAAGCTTCTCATTGGCTTCAAAAACATTGGTCCCTTCACTTACCATTGTTTTTGCCAATTGTGAAGCCTTATTATAACCTATGTACGGACTAAGCGCTGTAGTGATTGACGGGCTCTTCATCAAACGTTCAAAACTTGCTTTAGAGTTAACGGATAACCCTTCCAGAAGGTTTTCTTTTATGGTGCCGTTAGCGCTAATGAGTAATTTCAGACTTTCTATCACGGCATGTCCTATCATGGGGATATACGCATTCAAATCCAGGCATCCCTGTCCGCTCAGCGAGCTGATCAACTGATCATTGCTATAAACCTTGTGCACCGCTGAGATCACAAATTCTGGAATAACCGGGTTGACTTTTCCCGGCATGATGGAGCTCCCTACTTGTTTCTTCGGAATAGAGACTTCGCCGCCACCTGCCACATCAGAGCTAAGCAACCTCAAATCATTCACCATCTTTTCGAGGTTGACGGCATGAGCTTTAAGAATGGCATGGATTTCCACCCATGAATCCAGGTTTTGCGTGGCATCGGTCAGATTTTCGCCCCGCGTCAGAGGCAAGCCCGTCAAGCGCTGAAGCTCCGGAACCACCTCCATGATAAAAAACCGGGGAACGGTAATTCCTGTTCCTACGGCACTACCCCCAAGATTAACAACCTTAATCCGCTCAAAGCATTTCGACACTCTCCACCAATCTCTTGACAATGCATCGGAGTATGCACTGAAGAGTTTGCCATAGCTTGACGGCACCGCCTCCTGCATTTGCGTATAGGCTACCCGCAAGTCGTTGCGATATTGGGTTTCCAACTTTTCTATCCCCGATCGCATGTTGTTAATGCCTTCTTCCAGTCCGTTCAATAATCGCATAACAGCTACTCTGAGGGCAGTGGGGATAACATCATTGGTGGACTGGTAGATGTTGGCATGCTCTATCGGATCAATTATATCATATTGCCCGGGCGTTTCTCCGATTTGTGTTAACGACCGGTTAGCAATGATTTCATCCACATTAAGGTTGATGCTGGTTCCCGCCCCTCCGTTTACGGCAGGCACGATAAAATGCCCGAAGTGCTTCCCTTCAGCTACTTCCAGGGCGCTTTGGATTAAGGTGTTGACAATGTCATCATCGATTAGCTGCAAGGGAAGTTCCGATACGTTATATTTCGATTTCAGGGCTTCTTTAAAACGGCTGTAAGTGTTGTAGCAGGCGTGCTTAACCAAACCTACTGCCTGGTACCATTCCTTGTAAAACCGAGTCTGGTCCGGGAAGTTGCGGCTGGCCCGGTAGGAATGTACACCATACAAAGCATCATCGGGGAGTTCTACTTCACCTATAAAATCCTGTTCTTTCCGCATTACCGTTTAAATTTGTCAGCCAAATTTAAGGTTTTTAAAATAAAGGATTTGCTAAAATGAAATTTTACGTACAAATAACTATTTTTGATATTACAATTTCTATTAATTCTTATAAAGATAAATAAATATTTAGCAAAAGCCATGGAAGCATCCAGCATAAAAAAAATATAAACTCTACTAAATTTTGGGAAATCACTAAATGCTTTTCAACATGAAACGAAAGATGAGAATTTAGAGATTTCTAACGAAATCTACAATATTTGTTTGAATTATCATGAATATGAGAAGCAACAACTTGAAAGAAATGACTCGGATAATGGTGAAGTGGATGATAGCCAGCCAGCAATAACAGAAAGAATTCTTTTTCTAATAAGAAACAAACTTTTTAATCCTAAAACTAGAAGTCTTTTTACAAAAAAGGCTATTCAAATATTAGAATCCGAGGATCCTTATTTAAATTTTCTTAGTGAATACCTTGGCCGATACATTACCGATTTGAATCAAAAAAGAATAATTGAAGTTTATGCAAATATTGATGAATACTATCGTCTAAAATTTATTGAACTAGAGGAGGAATCCCATAAATTTGAAAATGGGACTCCTATATTAACTGATGATTTAGAACATACGAAAGAATGGAAAGAATATGAAGAAAAACTAAAGCGAGCTGAAGCAGAATTCGACTTAATCGAATATATTCATGATAAAACCGGGGAGGATAAAACGGTTATAAATAATACTCTCTGTAATTCAGGAATAATGTACATAAGTTCAGACTATATTAAGAAAATACTTAATGAATTAAACAATGAAAATAATGGTAAATCGGAAGCCAATAACGCTGAGAATAACAATGTAGGAAACACAAACTCACTCCATTTACCGGAAGCCCAAATAGAGCAAATCATCAGGAAAAACTTCAATTATTTCTTTCCGGATTATCAGCTTATTGACGATAATAACCAATTCCGTACATTTAATGGGAATTATATTGATTTATTGGCGAAAGACTCAAAAAATAATCATGTAGTGATTGAACTTAAAAAAGGAAATTCTCCACAAAAAGCACTCACAC
>JAIPBX010000075.1 GCA_021738485.1 Bacteroidales bacterium
ACGTTTATCTGATTACCGGATAGGAATTCAAATAAAAGATGATACTGTTTTTTTTGTAGTGTTTGGTCATCGAAAAGATATCTACAAAAAGTTTCCCAAATAAACAAAACAATTATTCCTTAAGTGCATAAGGTTTCCCGGCGTCTGGTGAATAAATATCTTTTGCGGTTCGTTTTGAACGTCGAAATATATTTGCCCAAAGTTAACAAACCGAAAAACACCAGCGCAACCGGAATTTCTGAGAAAAATCCCGGCTACCCTGAAAAACTCTGTTAAATCTCTATTTTTACCACCTTCGTCGTGCCAGAAAGCTTAACTCCAAAAGTCAGCATTTTATCTTTTTTATCCCAAGACCAATTGTTTTTGGATAATTTTTCACCGTCAACTTTTATTCCTGATGGCTTGGAAGAGAGGTTATGAACCACATAATGGATGGTATGATCCATGGTTTTCTCCCACTTGTTACCCTTCTCAGGTTGCACCGTTAGTTTTAGTCGTTCACCGTTTGTTTCTGAGGCAAATTGCAGCATCTCGTATTTTTCTTCCTCGTAGGCCTCCGGGGTTTTGCCGTCGTCGTTATAAAGGTCGTATTCGGAATCATCCACCATGGAATCAAAATAAAAATGCATCTCAATCTCATCCATACTGTATTCCGAAGCGCTGCTGGGCTGGGTTTGCATCGGGATAAACGATCCGCCGCGGGCAAAAACGGGGATATGGTCGAGTTTGACCGGAACGGTTACATCCTGTCCGCCTTCATAAGATTTTCCGTTGTAGAAGTCGATCCAGTGGGAGCCTTCCGGCAGATAGATTTGTTGCTTTTTAACACCCGGTTGCTTAATAGGTGAGACCAACAGCGATTCACCCCACAGATAAGCGCTGTCGTAGGTCATCAGGCGGCGATTGTCCGGTTCGTCAAAAAATAAGGGTTGCATCAGGGGTTTCCCTGTGCGATGGTTCTCAAAGGCCATATCGTAGATGTAGGGCAGCAGTTTGTAACGCATCCTGATGGCTTCCCGCGCCTGGTCTTTGGTGGAATCGGGCATAAAGACGGGTTCGGAAGGGATGTGCTCCTGGGCGTGCGGGCGGTAGATGGGCTGAAAGACACCGTATTGCAACCAGCGGGTGTAAAGTTCGGTATTCAGCGAATCGCCGCCGGCAAAGCCCCCTAAATCAGAGTGCATGTAAGCGATGCCCTGCATTCCCATTTGCAGGGAAATCTCGGGCTGCGGCACCAGCCCGCCCCAGCTGCGGCTCACATCGCCGGTCCAGGGGATCATGCCGTAACGCTGCGAACCCGCAAAGCCTGCCCGCATTAGGATAAACGGCCGCCGGTCGGGAAAGTCTTTTCTGTATCCTTCGTAGACCAGTCCGGCCCATTCGTGACCGTAGGCGTTGTGAACATCTTCGGCAGAGCCGATGGTATGCCGCAGGTCGGCAGGATGCACCTCCGGCTCACCGAGGTCGCCCCACCAGCCACCGACACCTTGTTTGGTAAAATCCTTATAGATATCCCAAAACCACCGCCGGGCGCGTAGTTTGAAAACATCAATCAGTCCGGTATTCCCGAAATAAAAATCGTAGGTGTAGGGTTGACCGGTACTGTCTACCCCGAGAATATCTTCTCTGACCGCTTCTTCCCAGCGATTGCTGGTCGTAAGAATGAAAGGCTCGGTAACAAGGATGGTTTTAACACCCCGATTGCTTAAGCTATCCATCATTTTTCCGGGATTCGGAAAAGCGCTTTTATCCCACGCCAGGTTGCCCACGTGACCTTTGATGTCCGGGCCAAACCAGTAAAGGTCAAGCACAACGGCATCCAGCGGGATAGAATCCTCAAAAAATTTATTGACGGTGTTCAGCGTCTCTTCCTGAGTATGGTAACCAAACCGGCTGCTGAAATTTCCGAAAGCCCAGCGCGGGGGCATCGGCTGGCGGCCGGTGAGTGCGGTGTATTGCTCTAGTAAATCGTACCAGTTATCTCCGGCCACTACAAAATAGTTGATCATTCCACCAAAGGCTTCATAGCTTACGGTATTGTTGCCCTGGCTGTCCAAATCCATCCAGGCATGGGAGGCGTTGTCGAAAAGCACCGCATATTTTTTCGAAGACAAGTACATCGGAATGGCGTAATTCATAAGTTCTGAATGCCTGGTGTAGCCGTAGTGTGCCCGGTTGTATATTTGCAGGCGATTCCCGCGGCGATTCATGCCCAACACGCGTTCGCCTCCGCCGTAGAGGATTTCATCTTCGGCGATTTCAAGACTGACCTTTTTGGAAGTATCGGTTTGACTGTATCCATTTTTTTGTGAGAAAAGTTTCTTGTTTTTGAAATAGTAATTGATATCAAAGGGCGATTTTTCAATTTCGATTCTCATTCCTTCCGTTTGAATTTCATATTTCTGCCAGCTTGAATCAACCTCGTAAGCCACGTCGACCGGATTCATGTCTTCGGCGAAGGCGTAGTTTTCTACAACTCCGCTATCCGGGTAAAAGGAAGTATGGGCAATTTTGGAATTGTATAGTTGAATAACATAAGTGCCGTCGGTGACTTTGACTTCAAAATTTCCTGTTTCTTCCGAAAAGCTTTTAAATTGCCGATCAGTATTTTGACTGAAAGCCGGGAAGCTTAAAAAAATGCTTAGCAGGAGAAAGATGGATATGCCTTTTTTCATGATGTTGTGTGTTTGATACCGTTGTTCATTTGAGCACAGCAAATTTATCATTTTATGTTATCTGGGTGAAAAATGGGTATGAAACAATCGTTTGCGGTAAGTTATTTATTAATGCCACGAATGCACGAATTAAAGACGAATTTCAATGGATTCATGGCACGCCCAGATAGTCAATCCTGGGAATGCGGGCGAGACCTACATCATCGCCAGAATTTATAGGCATCGCCGTGATAATATTGTACTCTTCCTATTTCGTTAAAACAATGTTAATGCTTTAGAAAGCTAAAAAACAGACCATTCTAATTTTTGTTATGGTTTGTATGGTAATATATCCACTAAGAAGAGACGGAAAGGTTAGCCAGGATATGGCCAGGCATGCAGGGGGTAAATTTAATTTCCTCGAAAAGCTGCAAGCCGGAGGCACAGGGTCACCGATGGTTTATTACAAGTATGGTTTAAAACAGTTTGACCATGTGGCCAAATATAGTAAAGAAACCAACCAGGTAAGTTTTGAGCAACTCAAAGAAGGTTTCCTGATTCGCTTCATTAAAAGGAATAAAGGATACGCCGCCATATTCCGTTTTAATGAAACGAATATGATTTTTTTGAAGGTTTTTAAGGTGATAGCCATCCAGTATGGGATTGAAAAAGAGCGGGATGCGGCCATACTGCTGGTGGATGCGGGAGGAAAAAAAATCCTATTCGACATCCCGCACAACAAATATCCTTTTTTTAAACGCTATCTTGAAACACGGCCTTACAGAAAATACCTCAAAATATACCAAAGTCCGCAGGAACCAGTAAAATCTTCACAGGAAATCTGGCAAAAGCTGAGGTTGAGTTATTAATTATTAGCCTGAGGCTGTCCAAAAAGAAACATTTTATCCTTGAAATAATTCGATACACACAAATAAAGATTAAAACATAATAATATTCAGCAACTTCCCTTTAGGGAATTTAAGGGTAAAAGTTGCTGATTATCCTCCCCTACGGTTTTTGGTCAGACTCTGGGCAAAAAGCAATTTGCAATTTTTTTTGCCAATTGCCAAGCTGCCAACTGCCAACTAATCAGAATTATTCATCAATCGGTTATGCACCAATATTATTAATTGAAGCTCTCAAAGTTTGAAAGTAAATTAACTGTTAAATATTCATTTTATAGACACTCCATCGGTTACTGTCTCTTACTTTTATTGTACTTTTGCACGCTCAATTAAGAAAGGAATAGAATGCAGGAAATTAGAAATATTGCCATCATTGCCCACGTTGACCACGGGAAAACCACGTTGGTCGATAAAATGATTTATCAGAGTAATCTTATCAAAGACCATGAAAAGAAACAGGAATTAATTCTCGATAGCAATGACCTCGAGCGGGAAAGAGGTATAACCATACTCTCCAAGAATGTATCCGTGGAATACAACGGTGTTAAAATTAATATCATCGATACTCCCGGCCATGCGGATTTTGGTGGAGAGGTAGAGCGCGTTTTAAACATGGCCGACGGAGTCCTGCTTCTGGTGGATGCTTTTGAAGGTACTATGCCCCAGACGCGGTTTGTTTTATCCAAAGCCCTGGACCTGGGCCTGAATCCTATGGTTGTGATCAATAAGGTAGATAAACCCAACTGCCGTCCTGATGAAGTGTATGAAGAAGTGTTTGATACAATGTTTGCGCTGGATGCAGATGAGCAACAGCTTGACTTTCCGGTAGTATATGGATCTGCCAGAGATGGGTGGATGTCTTATGATTATAATCACCCTACCAATAATATTATTCCCCTGTTTGAAAGCATCCTGAAATATATTCCGGCACCACGCCAGCAGGAAGGTACACCGCAGTTGCTGATTACCTCCCTGGATTATTCCTCCTATGTGGGACGTATTGCAATCGGACGTCTCAACCGCGGAAGACTTAAAGAAGGTATGGATGTGTCTCTGGCTAAGCGGGATGGCAAAACCATCTATAAATCCCGAATCAAAGAATTGCACAGCTTTAAAGGCCTTGGCAGGGAGAAAGTAAAAGAAGTGGAGTCAGGGGATATTTGTGCCGTAGTTGGAATCGAAGGATTTGAAATCGGGGATACGGTTTGCGATTTGGAAAACCCCGATCCGCTAACTCCCATTGCTATTGATGAACCTACCATGAGCATGACCTTTACAGTGAACGACTCTCCCTTCTACGGGAAAGAGGGGAAATACATTACTTCCCGCCATCTGAAAGACCGTCTTTACAAAGAGCTGGAGAAAAATCTGGCCCTTCGTGTGGAAGAAACCGATGCTGCAGAGAAGTTTATCGTCTATGGCCGTGGCGTGATGCATCTTTCGGTGTTGATAGAAACTATGCGCCGCGAAGGCTATGAGCTGCAGGTAGGCCAGCCGCAGGTGTTGTACAAAACGATAAACGGTAAGAAACATGAACCTGTAGAGGATTTACACGTGGAAGTTCCGGACGAATACTCCGGGAAAGTTGTGGAGATGGTCAATCGCCGCAAAGGCGAATTGGAGAAAATGGAAGCTAAGGGCGACCGCGTGCATTTAAGCTTTCATATGCCCGCCAGAGGCATCATTGGATTGCGCACCAACATGCTGACAGCGACAGCCGGTGAAGCGGTTATGAATCATCGTTTTTCCAGCTACGAGCCTTTTAAAGGACCTATCGAAGGACGCCAGAATGGATCGCTCATCGCCATGGAAACTGGTGTGGCTTTTGCTTATGCCTTAAATAAATTGCAAGACCGCGGGAAATTTTTCGTGCATCCCCAGCAACAGATTTACGCCGGGCAGGTTGTGGGAGAAAACAATAAAACCGACGATTTGATGGTAAAAGCCACCAAGACCAAGAAACTGACAAACGTACGCGCGGCGGGAACTGACGATAAGGTCAGGCTGGCGCCACCGGTAGATTTTTCCCTGGAAGAAGCGATCGAATATATCAAAAACGATGAGTACGTGGAAGTGACGCCTAAGGCTATCCGTTTGCGCAAAATCTATCTCAACGAGCATGAGCGTAAGCGCTATGAAAAAGTGAAAGCTGAATAATGGAACATTAATTGGCGTTAAGGTTTGATACACATAAATACAAATTAAGATGTAATAATATTCAGCAACTTCCCTTTCGAAAATCTAAAGGGAAAGTTGCTGAATATACGCCCTGTCAGTTGTGGCAGGATTCCGGCATACTCTTCAGTGTTGCGATTAAAAAGATTATGGTGCTCCGCATCTTTTTATCCCAATAAATTTATTTCAGGTATATAACTTCATGATAAACACCTGTATTTCTTTGATACAGGATAAGTAATACGAAAATTTTTTTGATATTTTGTAAAGGATAAATACCTTTACTTTTTTTTAGACGTCAGCTAAAATTATTATATCAATGAAAATTTTATTTAAAAGTCGGGATAAATGTGCTACAGGTGATTATTCATTAACCTGCACCCGTAAAAGAGGCCAAGTTAAATATTTAAAATATATCATTGGTTTACTTCTTTTTTGGCCTGGCCTGGCTTTAGCCCAGGAGTTTGAACATCCTGATTCAGAAGAGACAAAACAGTTTATTAATCAGGTGAGTGAAATATACGGAGTGGATGACGAGCTGATTAATGGATACCCTTACCGGGCGCCCAGCCAGGCAATCTTGTCACATCCCTATTTTCGATATGAGGCTTGGGCCAGGGGAGATGTCTTCATGAGTGGAGAGTCTTATCCCGGAAAGCAGGTAAAATATGATTTAGTGAAAGATGCTATGATACTGAAAGCCGATTTGCAGGGAGGTGTGAATAAGATCGTTCATCTTAACAGCCTGTATGTCGATTCGGTTAAGATAAGAAATCATCTTTTCGTCCATTCCCGTAAATACTTTCCGCCCGACAGCATTGAAACTTTTTATGAGGAGATCTTTATGATACCGGATAACAAATTTGGTTTACTGATACATTACAGTAAGAAATATTTGTCACAGTATACCAGCATAGCGCCGCGGGGTCGTTTTTCAGATATGAATACCGACAGGTGGTTAGTGCGCAATGGGAAATCCATAAAAGTCAACAGGCGCCGATCTTTTCTGAAACAGTTTGATAAAGACAAAAGGTCTGCTATAAGAAGTTTTTTGAGAGGCCGGGGGATTAGATACAGAAAGGCTTCTCAGCGTCAATTGAAGGAATTGATGAGGTATTGTTCCGAAAATATAATTAACAACTAACCTATGATAGGCAGAATTACTTTACTCGCCATTATCTTGTTCTTTGGAACGGCATGGCAATCTGTTGCCCAGAAACAAGAGGCTGTATATCCCGGGGAAGAGTATGATAATTTGATATGGAATTCTTTCGTGGATAAGGTGGAGGCCAATCACCCGGTAAGGATATTTTATTATGAGGATAGCATCCCGGCTGTCAAAGTCTCTGTTTCAGGCGACTCTGTGAAGCTGGTAAAGGTATTGAAAGAGAATTTGGCTTCTTTTAATATTAATGTTTCCAAAGATAATAAAGGGAATTATTTTCTTTTTAAAAATAAACGATTTAAAACCCGGTTGGCTTACGATTATTTCTACCAGGAAAAGGAGCCGCAAGCCGGAGCGACTGCCGCGGATCAGGAAAAAAAGGACCGGGAGAAATCCCGGGAGTATATTAATACGAATGAAGAATTTATTACCAAAAAAGTAACCGTCGGAAGTAAGAAAAAAGGCTTTAGCACGAACCGGGCCGTTTTAAAAGGATATGTCCTGAGCTCGGAAAACAAAAAGCCAATTCCGCAGGCTACTCTCCGTATTGAAGAAACCAATGATTACACCACTACAAATGATTCGGGTTTTTATAAAATAAAACTCCCCAAAGGAAAATATACATTGGCGGTGACCAGTATGGCCAGCCATGAGAAAAAATATAAGCTGCAGGTATACTCCAACGATCGTTTAAATATACGTCTGGACAGGAAAACCTATCTGCTGAATGAAGTGGTTATCTCCTCCAATCAGCATCACAATGTGAGAGGTGAGCAGATGGGCTTTGAGAAAATACGGCCCAAGACCATCAAAAATATACCTGTGGTGCTGGGGGAGCAGGATGTTACCAAAGTGGCGACCCTTTTGCCGGGAGTGCAAACCATGGGTGAAGCCTCCTCGGGATTTAACGTGAGGGGAAGCCCGGCCGATCAGAACATGTTTTATCTGAATGATATTCCGGTTTATAACGTGACTCATCTTTTTGGATTCTTCGCGGCTTTTAATTCGGATGCCATCAATGAGTTTTCGTTATATAAAAGCAATATACCCATAAAATATGGCGGAAGGCTGTCATCGATTTTCGATGTGGAAGCCAAGAAAGGTAATTCCAAACAGTTTTCTGCCCGCGGGGGTATAAGCCCCGTAACCAGCCGGGTGATGGCGGAAGGCCCTATAAAAGAAGATAAAAGTAGTTACCTCATAGCCCTGCGCTCTACCTATTCGGATTGGGTGCTCGACCAGGTGAAGGATATACAAATCAAAAACAGCAGCGCCACATTTGCTGATGCTTTGATGAACCTCTCTTTTACACTGAATGATAACAACCACATTGAGTTTCTGGGATATGGCAGCAAAGATAATTCGGACCTGACCATCGGAACAAAAAACAAATTTTCCAATGCCGGTGGAAGTTTTAAGTGGGAGCATGATTTCAACCGAAAGATGAAAAGCAGGTTAAGTCTTATTCATAGCGAATATGATTTCAGGGAAGAGATGAGCGAAATTGATTATGCCGCCTACAAACAATCTTTCGATTTGCAGCAAAGTCAAATAAGACTGGATTTTAATCATCAACTGGATAACAATCATAATTTAACCTTTGGATATGATGGATCACTATATAATTTCAACCAGGGGGATTTCCTGCCGCTTACGGATGAATCCAATGTGGAACCGCTGAATTTTGAGCCTGAAAAAGGGCTTAAAAACAGCCTTTATATCGGTGATGTCTGGGAAGTTACTGACAAGCTTTCTTTCAAGGGAGGGCTGCGCTTTACCACATACAATTATCTCGGGCCAAAAACGGTGTATGAATATGCCGATAATCTCCCCAGAGAGGTGGAGACGATTGTGGATACACTAAGCTACGGCAAAAATGAGACCGTCACCAACTACTCCAGTTTCGACTACAGGATGGCAGGAAAATTCATGATTGACGACGAGACTTCTATAAAAGCCAGCTTCAATAAGCTTCACCAGTATATGTTTTTGTTATCCAATACAGTGTCGATATCGCCCACCGATAAGTGGAAGCTTGCTGACTCACACATCGAACCGATGAGCGGAAAACAGGTATCCGTGGGATTGTATAAAAATTTGTTGGGCAATAGCATTGAAACTTCGGTAGAGCTATATTATAAAGATGTGGATAACCTGGTGGAGTATGAAGACGGAGCGGAATTTCAAAAGAATGAAATACCTGAAGCGGAAGTGATTCAGGGAGATTTAGAGGCTTACGGAGCAGAGTTGATGATTAAAAAGCCTCAGGGTAAAATCAATGGATGGATTAATTATACTTACTCTTCTTCAACGGTGACCGCCTATGATGAGGAAACCGGAGAGAGTAACAACTTTGGGAAGGCCCATCCGGCCAATTATGACAAACCGCATGCTTTAAATGTTTCCCTGTCCTATCAAATGAGTAAAAGGTTCAGTATCTCCTCCAATCTGGTTTATTCCACAGGACGCCCGGTCACTTATCCTACTTCTATCTATTACCAGGATGGAATGCAGGTTACCGGGTTTTCCCTTAGAAATGAATACCGCCTTCCGGATTATTTCCGCCTCGACCTGTCGCTGAACTTTGAGGGCAACCTTAAGAAAGAAAAACTGGCACATGGCTCCTGGTCATTGTCGTTTTATAATATTACGGCACGGGAAAATGCCTACTCTGTCTATTTTAAAAATGTAAATGGAAACATCAAAGGATATAAATTGTCGATTTTCGGAACGATAATTCCTTCGATATCCTACAACTTCAAACTTGGAAATTATAATGATTAGAACGGGATTGCTCATAGTATTGATTCCATTGCTCCTGAATTCAGGGTGCAGGGAAGAGTTTATGCCTGACGTAGAGGGTTATGATGATATCTTAATAGTGGACGGAATGGTGACCAACGAACCCGGCCCCTATACTATCAAACTTTCCAGAAGTGCGAAACTCAACAAGCCGGATTATCATCCTTTGCCGGGCTGTGAAGTAACTATTTACGAGAATACAGGGGAATCGGAAAAGCTGGAAGAAGTGGAGCCCGGTGTATATAAAACCTCGGAAGACGGGTTGAGGGCAGAAACCGGTAATTCTTACAAGCTATCCGTGGTTACTCCCGACGGTTCGGAGTTTGAATCCGACTTTATCGAAATGAAGCAAAAAGTGGGTGTGGAAAATATAAATGCAGAACTGGAATTTCATGAAAGCAATGAATATCCCCGTCCGATGGGAGGATATCAGTTTTTCCTGACTTCGGAACCGGCCGGCACCGATGTAAACCTGCTATGGAAACTATCGGAAACCTACGAATTTACCTCCGACTTCAAAATTCAGTATATTTACCGTGGTCATGGCATAGAGTCGTTTACCAACAGTGATACCCTGTACCGGTGCTGGAAAACCCAGGATGTTGACGAATTCTTTGTGGCAACGACGAAGCCCCTGCAGGGTACCCAGATCAAGAAAGAGCCTCTGCACTTTGTCAATTCTGAAACGAAGCGTCTGCAGGTGAGGTATAGTTTGCAGGTAAAGCAATACAACATTAGCGAAAGAGCCTACGAATTTTGGACGGAAATAAGGGATCAGATTGCCGGGGATGATTTTCTGTTTTCCTCCCAGCCTTACCAGATAAGGGGAAATGTCCGCAATGTCGATGATGCTGAGGAACCCGTCATGGGCTTTTTTACGGTTGGCGCCGTAACTAAGGAAAGAATATTTGTCAACAGACCGCCGGAAGTAGAATTCTTTTTTAATGAATGCGTTCCCAATACTGATTTGAGGGCATTGGCCTATATGGGACCCAATCAGTTCCCTGTCTACCTGACCGATACAGAGGATGGAATGGCTTATGCCTCGGATTTTTGCTTTGATTGTACAATGAGGGGCGGCAAGTTGGCAAAGCCCGATTTTTGGGTTGATGAAAAAAAGGATAATAATTAGATGATGAAAAATATCCCTATGCTTCAATATCTCTGTAAAAGTAAATATCACCTGATATTCGGTTTGGTTTTTCTATTGACAATGGAAGCTTTTTCGCAGAAAACGGAACGTGAGAAACTGGCTCCCTTTCTGGATGAGCTGCAGGAAGAGATTTCGTTTCATACTGACAGAACCCTTTATGTTAGCGGCGAAGCGGTCTGGTTTAATGCACAATACCTTATCAATGGCGCAAAAGCCGCTAATCAAATAAGCAAGGTGCTCTATGTGGAGCTTTTTAACGAGAAGGACGAAACGGTAGTAAAGAAAAAGTTCAGGATAGAAGGCTGCAATGTCCGCGGAATGTTTGAAATACCCGGTGATGCGGCTACAGGCAATTATGTGTTGAGGGCATACACCAAATATCAGAGGAATTTTTCTCCCTATTCCTATGCCTATTCTTACCTCATTGTTTTTAATCCGGAAAGCTCTCCCCGTAATCAGGTGAAAAATGAAAAACCCGCGCTTACGGTGTTCCCCGAAGGTGGTGTAGCTAAGCCGGGACAGGGCAACCGGTTCGCCATTAATATAAACAGACCTTCCACCCTGGATAGCCTGGTGGTATCCAATCAGCAGGACAGTGTGATACGCAGGTTGAATTTCTTCGCCAACGGTTTGGCACAAGTTACCTTAAAGCACCAGGATAGCTTGAATTACAGGCTGAAAGGGTATATGCAGAATGGCGAAGTGGTGGTAGAAGCTTTTCCAAAGCCTGACCCGGATGGCTATGGGTTATACGCCCGCATTAAGGAGGATGCGTTGCATTACCAGGTAAAAGGCAGCGGCGATAAGGAAACCGGATTACAGGTCGGGCTATATTCACCGGCGCTACGGAAGCTTTATGAAGAAGCTCCCTCCAGGAGACCATGGAAAGGAAAAATTGCTCCCGAAAACTTAAAACAAGGCTTGAATTTCCTTTTGCTAAAAGATGATACGGATAAGGTGCTGACTGTTCGCACGCTTTATTACTTTGGTACCACAGGTGAAAAACCTTATGTGGAATTGGACAGTGATACCCTTAAACCCCGTGAAAAAGTGGAGATGGTACTGAAGCCGGAGAATAATACCCCGGAGGATTTTATGGATGTATCGGTGGCCGTAACCCGCCGCGGGACAGGTAGCAACCACCGCAATACATTATACCCGCATGTGGCTGCCAATCCCTGGCTGCTGAAAGATTTCCTCAGCCGCCAGCAAAACCCACGTCAGTTTAAAAAACAAATCGAACCGGCTTTGATGCTCTTTGATAGGCGTGTCCGCGACTCTTTCCTCAACGCTTTGGAAAACAAAACGACATCACCTGAATACCTTCCGGAGATAAAAGATGTGACGGTGAGCGGGATGGTACGAAACAAAGAGACCGGCCGGCCGGTCTCCGGCGTGGAAGTGTATGGTTCCGTACTTTTTAATAATCCTCAGTTTCACATTCATAAGACCAATCAAAAGGGGGAATTTATTTTTACCTTAAACGAGCTGAACGGACTGCAGGATATATTTCTGAGCCCGGTGAGAGGCCGGCAGGAAGTGAAGAATTTCGAAATTCTCATAAACCGCGATTTTGACCCCAGGCTGCCGGAGTTCGTCACGACACCTTTCCCGTTCGACAAAAGTGACAAGTCTTTTCTTGAGGAAATTAACATCAATTACCAGTTAAATCTTGCTTTCAATACTACCATAGATAACGGCCGCGAAGAAGAGAAAGATCGCCGCCGGTATTACCTGTTTGGAAAGGAGCGCTTGTCGAGGTTTCTTGACCGCTATATCGAACTGGACGATATGTGGGATGTGCTTTATGAAGTGGTGCCGCATGTGAAGCCCGTCAAAGAGAAAGACGGTTACAGATTGAAGATTATGGATGACGAATCGAGGGTTTTGCCCGGAAATCCATTGATACTCCTGGACAATGTCCCTATTTTTGATATCAATAAAATCATGAAGCTGCACCCCTCGCAGGTTGAAAAAATCGAAGTTATCGACCGGACATATCTTTTGGGCTCGTACGCCATCAACGGGGTAATGCTCATCACTACAAAGACCGATAATTTCGGCGGAACCAGTTTCCCCGAAGCATCCGTTTTTGCGGAATATTTAACCCTGGCCAAAAAGCTAAAGTTTCATAACACCACACATGTTGCCTCCGGTGACAAATCCTCGCCAGGACAACCCGACTTCAGAAACCTGCTGTACTGGAATCCCGGCATACAATTATCCGAAGAACCCGCGTCTGTCAGCTTTTTTACTTCCGACAAAAAAGGGAAGTATGATATTCTGATTCGGGGCACCGGCAAAACGGGCCGCCCGGTGTACATGGAAAAGACCATTACAGTAGAGTAGGATTATGAAGAGCGAAATTTATCTTATCATTAAAATACAACGATAAAGAGATGCAGAGAGGCCATATTTCCAATTTATTGCGTAAATTCCGGTTGCTACATTTTACCGACCGGGTGAGATATTACTTGCAGCGTTTCCAAAACAGAAAGGTAAACCGGGATTTTAAACTAAAAAATCCCGATGTAAAGCTACCCCCTGATTACCTGATATACGAATCTTTCCGGATAAACTACCGGAAATATTATACCGATAGCCGGGAGACCACCAAATGGCTGGCCGGTTATTTCAGGAAGCACATCGAATTAAAGAACAAACGAATCCTTGACTGGGGCTGTGGACCGGGACGCATTATCCGCCATATGCCTGAGGTGGTGGGTAATGGCTGTGAATTTTACGGAACGGATTACAACCAAAAATCCATTGACTGGTGTAAGAAAAACCTGGAGGGGATTTATTTTCATAAAAATTCGCTGGAGGCCGAATTGCCCTATGAAGACCATTTTTTTGATGTGATTTACGGAATATCGATCTTTACCCACCTGTCCGGGCAGATGCATTATGACTGGTATAACGAGCTCTTTCGCGTGCTTAAATCCGGCGGCATTATGTTTCTCACTACCCATGGCGACAATTTTAAAGTAAAGCTGACCGAGGCGGAGCGAAAGCAATATGATGATAACCACCTGGTGGTGCGGGGAAAGGTGAAAGAGGGCCATCGCACCTATTCCGCATTTCACCCGGAAGGGTTTATGCGAAAGCTGTTTGCCAATGCCGAAATCCTGGAGCATGTCACCACACCTCCGGGTACGGGAGAAGCACCGCCACAGGACATCTGGATTATAAAGAAAAAAGGCTCTAAAATAGATATGGGTTGATTTCGTTTTAAGGTAATTATTTCTCCTGGTTGGATAAACCGGAGCAGTATGAGCACGTATACTGGTTTAATCAGAACCATCACTCATTCCCGCAGGCCTTAAACACCACGCTGGCGTGCCAGGCGAGGAAGTCGGGTTCGGGGTAATGCTGTTTGTGACCGGGTGGAATTTGATTTCTCCCCGTTGGGGCTTTGAAGATAAAATTATTGAGATGTAAAAATAATTACTTATCAGATGGCATATTATATTTCCATGAGTGTAGCACCCAAATTCATTTGGGTGTAAAAAATGTAGCTTTCTATTCTTCTTCGCCGCATCTAAAGACGCTCCTAACACCCAGAACCTTCCATGCGGCGAAAATTCGGATGGTAAGATTACCCGAGGCTCGAGGGGTTTTTCCCATTGGTTGCGGTATTCTCCCTTAGCCCGCTAAAGCGGGCTAAGGGAAGGTTGTTGGGAAATCTTTGCCACCCGGATAAATCCGCCCGCCCGAACGTGCCGACATTCGGTACGGGCGGGGGTGCTAACCTCATTTGAAAAAGAATCAAATGATTAAAATAAGTAACTAACGTTACACCTCAGTAAAATTATTACCGTTTTACCTATGGCTATCACCATAGGCTATTGATTGCGCCGCGTTGCGGCTTTTTTTCTAGCCGATGAGTGCTGAATTTTCATTAAGACTTGCAACTAAATCGAAGCGCCAACGGCGCGTCTATCAATAGTTTACCCCGTGAAATCCGGGAACGGAGGAAATTTCATGGGGCCCAGCCCCGTTGAAATAACTATCCTCATTATCATTCGGATAGATTTCACGGGGTAAAGGTCTTGGTCCTGGGTGTAAGGAATGGAGAATGATTTCCAAGCCCTGAAAGGGCGAAATCAGGGGTACGGTAAAGAGGTGGGATTATCGTCTACTGGGAAGGCGGGAGTAATGTTGTTTCCGAGCGGGTGGAATCTGATTTTGCCCCGTTGGGGCTTTGAAGATGAGAGAGGTGCCCGGTTTACCTGGGGCTATCACCCCAGGCTATTGATTGCGCCGCATTGCGGCTTTTTTTTGTAATCAATGATTGATGAAATTAGTTGGTTTGCAACTAAATCAAAGCGCCAACGGCGCGTCTATCATTAGCCCAGGGTGTAAGCCCTGGGTAAAAAGATTGGTGAATAATTTCAAAGCTCTGAAAGAGCGAAATCAACCATCCCGTAAACAGGGGAATTTACCCGTTGCCATAGGATTTAAACACCTCGCTGGCGTGTCAGGCGCGGAAGTCGGGTTCGGGGTAGTGTTGTTTCCGGCGGGGTGGAATCTGATTTCGCCCCGTTGGGGCTTTGAAGATGAGAGAGGTGCCCGGTTTACCTGGGGCTATCACCCCAGGCTATTGATTGCGCCGCATTGCGGCTTTTAAGAAATGCCGGTGATCATGGTTATATATCTTTTGGGGCTATCCCTTCAGGAACTGTAAAATATTTTCTATCATAAAATTTCATAGGATACACTATTGATTTTCGCCGCGTTGCGGTTTTTTTAGCCGATGAGTGCTGAATTTTCAATAAAACATGCAACTAAATCAAAGCGCCAACGGCGCGTCTATCATTAGCCCAGGGTGTGAGCCCAGGGTAAAAGGAGTGGTGAATAATCTCAAAGCTCTGAGAGAGCGAAATATAAACGAAAACAAATTTTAATATGATTAATCCCAAATATACCGTTCATCATATGGGATATTGTTTTTTTCCAGAAAAGCCAGGAATTCTTCCTTAAATGTCCATATCTTGTGGTGTTCCGGCTGGTTGATGATATATTTTTTTACCGTTTCAATATCCGTGGGATTAACAGAGAAAGAGCCATACCCTCTTTGCCAGTAAAAATTTTTGAAGGCTTTTCCTTTAGTTTTCATCCATTTGGAGGATTGAGATTTAAGTTGTTCCATAAATTTAATCAACAGCATTTTCCCGGAAAGAAGACATAGGATATGCACATGGTCTTTGTGCCCTCCGACAATGACGGGATAAAACGCAAGATTCCTGCAGATTCCGCCCAAATAGTGGAATAGTTCATCCTGAATATCTTCAGTGATAAAAGGCTGCCTGTCTTTGGTACTAAATGTAATG